>NZ_BLJF01000003.1:361666-723333 GCF_009932335.1 Pseudomonas asiatica | reverse complement strand
TGCACATCGGCGAAGCGCCACAGCACTTCAGCCTGGGTGTCGCAGACCCAACGGGTCCAGTCGTCTGCCGGGGCGGGTTGCGCCGGCTTCAGCAGCGAGCATCCTGCCAGTGTCGCCAGGGCCGTCACGGCCAAAAGCGCTTTCATTACATATCCTCTAGATGACCATGCAGCGGCCGCTTGGTTGCCCGACCCGACGAAATGCCGGGTTCAAGGGCAACCAGGCGCCTTGCGCTGGTGGTCTTCGTCGTACTTTTCCAGGCCTTCCGGGCCCACGCGCTTGCTGATTACCGGCACGGTCTCGGCCTGCCACTCGGACTGGTAGCAACCGCCCTTGGGCGGCTGCGCCGGGTCGGTATCCGAGGACGGGCTGCCGGCGCATGCGCTCAGCAGGCCAGCCAGCATCATCACAGGCAATTGCTTGACCATCAGGCCGCTCCCTTTGCCAAGCGCCGACGTCATCAGGCCTTGGCCCGCTCTTCCAGGATCGCCACGGCCGGCAGTACCTTGCCCTCGACGAACTCGAGGAAGGCGCCACCACCGGTAGAAATGTAGGAGATATCGGCGCCAACGCCATATTTGTCGATGGCAGCCAGGGTGTCACCGCCACCGGCGATGGAGAACGCAGCGCTGTCGGCGATGGCCTTGGCCAGCACCTTGGTGCCGTTGCCGAACTGGTCGAATTCGAACACGCCGACCGGGCCGTTCCACAGGATGGTCTTCGACGACTTCAGCAGCTCGGCGAAGTGGGC
The DNA here is from genome assembly GCF_009932335.1 of Pseudomonas asiatica. Taxonomy (NCBI): domain Bacteria; kingdom Pseudomonadati; phylum Pseudomonadota; class Gammaproteobacteria; order Pseudomonadales; family Pseudomonadaceae; genus Pseudomonas; species Pseudomonas asiatica. The sequence goes on along the minus strand of NZ_BLJF01000003.1, from coordinate 722,582 downwards.
TGCGGTTTGCGGGCCGATGTCCAGGATCATGTCGTCAGCGGCAACGTCGGCAATGGCCTTGACGGTGGCTTCGGCGCTCTCGGCGAATTCCTTGGCAACCACGACATCGACCGGCAGAGGCACGCTGACCTTGGCAGCGATGGCCTTGGCGGTATCGACCAGGTCAGGCTCGTACAGTGACTTGCCTACCGGGTGGCCGGCTGCGGCCAGGAAGGTGTTGGCGATGCCACCACCGACGATCAGCTGGTCGCACACCGAGCTCAGGCTGTTCAGCACATCCAGCTTGGTGGAGACCTTGGAACCGGCAACGATGGCCGCCATCGGCTTGGCCGGGGCCTTCAAGGCTTTGCCCAGGGCATCCAGCTCGGCTGCCAGCAGAGGGCCAGCAGCAGCGACCTTGGCAAACTTGGCAACACCATGGGTCGAACCTTCGGCACGGTGGGCAGTACCGAAAGCGTCCATGACGAACACGTCGCACAGGGCGGCGTATTTCTGCGCCAGCTCGTCGGCGTTCTTCTTCTCGCCCTTGTTGAAGCGCACGTTCTCGAACAGCACCAGGTCACCAGCCTTGACCTCGACACCGTCCAGGTAGTCGGCAACCAGCGGCACGTCGCGGCCCAAGGCCTTGCTCAGGTAGTCGGCGACCGGCTTGAGGCTGTTCTCGGCGGAGAATTCACCCTCGGTCGGGCGGCCCAGGTGCGAGCAGACCATTACCGCCGCACCCTTCTCCAGGGCCAGCTTGATGGTCGGCAGCGCTGCCAGGATACGCGCGTCGCTGGCTACCACACCGTCCTTCACAGGCACGTTGAGGTCTTCGCGGATCAGTACGCGCTTACCTTGCAGGTCGAGGTCGGTCATCTTCAACACGGTCATGAATGCAGTCCTTCAGGGCTGTTTGTTGCGGGTTGGGTGGACGACGTGCAGATAGTGTTCGGCAACGTCGAGCATACGGTTGGCGAACCCCCATTCGTTGTCGAACCAGGCCAGCAGGTTCACCAGGCGAGGGCCGGAAACACGGGTCTGGCTGGCATCGACGATCGCCGAATGCGGGTCATGGTTGAAATCACAGCTGGCGTGGGGCAACTCGGTGTAGGCCAGCAAGCCTTTCAGCGGGCCTTCCAGCGCCGCCTCGCGCAGCACCCGGTTGACTTCAGCCGCGCTGGTATCGCGGGCGGTCTGCAGGGTGATATCCAGGCACGAGACGTTGACGGTCGGTACGCGTACCGCTTTGGCCTGGATTCGCCCGGCAAGTTCCGGAAGCAGGCGTTCGATGCCTCGCGCCAGACCAGTGGACACCGGGATCACCGACTGGAAGGCCGAGCGCGTGCGGCGCAGGTCTTCGTGGTGGTAGGCGTCGATCACCGGCTGGTCGTTCATCGCCGAGTGGATGGTGGTGATCTGCACGTACTCGATACCGAATGCCTGGTCCAGCACACGCAGCAGCGGCACGCCGCAGTTGGTGGTGCAAGAGGCGTTGGACACCAGGCGCTCGCTGCCGGTCAGGCAGGCCTGGTTGACGCCGTAGACCACCGTGGCATCGACATCGGCCTCGCTGGCCATCGGCTGCGAGAACAGCACCCGAGGCGCGCCGGCGTCGAGGAAGCGCTGGCCATCGGCGCGGGTGTGGTAGGCGCCGGAGCACTCCAGTACCAGGTCGATGTCCAGGGCGGCCCAGTCGATGCCCTCGGGGGTGGCACTGCGCATCACCTTCACGCAGTCGCCATTGATATGCAGACAGTCCCCATCGACCTTCACCTCACCGGGGAAGCGCCCGTGGGTGGAGTCGAAGCGTGTCAAGTATTCAAGGCTGGCCTGGTCGGCCAGGTCGTTCAGCGCGACGATCTCGAAACCGGCCTTTGCCCCCCGCTCGAACAGCGCGCGCAGGACACAGCGGCCGATACGGCCATAACCGTTGAGTGCAACTTTGTAGGGACGCAGGTGGGGCATAGGTAGCTCTTGAACTCCGGCAGTTGAACGGGGCCGCTGCGCAGCCCATTCGCGGCACAAGGCCGCTCCTACAGGGGACGGCGTGCGCAATACCCTGTAGGAGCGGCCTTGTGCCGCGAACGAGGGCCAAAGGCCCTCGCCTTCCTTGTATCAGTCTTCCAGCAGCTCTTCGGCAGTACCGAGGATGTTCTCCAGGGTGAAGCCGAACTCTTCGAACAGTGCCGAAGCCGGCGCCGACTCACCGTAGGTGGTCATGCCGATGATACGACCTTCCAGGCCGACGTACTTGTACCAGAAGTCGGCGTGAGCGGCCTCGATGGCGATACGCGCACCCACTTCCAGCGGCAGCACGGACTGCTTGTAGGCAGCGTCCTGGGCATCGAACACGCTGGTGCACGGCATGGAAACCACGCGCACCTTGCGGCCTTGTTCGGTCAGCTTGGCGTGCGCCTGAACAGCCAGGCCCACTTCGGAACCGGTGGCGATCAGGATCAGCTCAGGCTCGCCGGCGCAGTCCTTGAGCACGTAGCCACCGCGGCTGATGTCGGCGATCTGCTGGGCGTCGCGGTCCTGGTGCTGCAGGTTCTGGCGCGAGAAGATCAGCGCCGAAGGGCCGTCCTTGCGCTCCAGGGCGCTTTTCCAGGACACGGCAGATTCCACCGCGTCGGCTGGGCGCCAGGTGTCCAGGTTCGGCGTGCTGCGCAGGCTGGTCAGTTGCTCGATCGGCTGGTGAGTCGGGCCGTCTTCGCCCAGGCCGATGGAGTCGTGGGTGTAGACGTGGATCACGCGCTGCTTCATCAGTGCCGACATGCGCACGGCGTTACGGGCGTATTCCATGAACATCAGGAAGGTCGCGCCGTAAGGCACCAGGCCACCGTGCAGGGCAACGCCGTTCATGATGGCGGTCATGCCGAACTCGCGCACGCCGTAGAACACGTAGTTGCCGCTGGCGTCGTTGGCTTCGACACCCTTGCAGCCCTTCCACAGGGTCAGGTTGGAACCGGCCAGGTCGGCCGAACCGCCGAGGAACTCTGGCAGCAGCGGGCCGAAGGCGTTCAGGGCGTTCTGGCTGGCCTTGCGGCTGGCGATGGTTTCGCCCTTGGCGGCCACTTCGTTGATGTAGGCCTGGGCCTTCTCGCTGAAGTCGGCCGGCAGCTCGCCGCTGTCACGGCGCTTGAACTCGGCAGCCAGCTCCGGGTAGGCCTTGGCGTAGGCGTCGAAGCGCTGGTTCCAGTCGGCTTCAACCTTGGCACCGGCAGCCTTGGCGTCCCACTCGGCATAGATGTCGGCCGGGATTTCGAACGGGCCGTGGTTCCAGTTCAGTTCCTTGCGAGCCAGGGCGATTTCGTCGTTGCCCAGCGGTGCGCCGTGGCAGTCTTCCTTGCCCTGCTTGTTCGGCGAGCCGAAACCAATGATGGTCTTGCAGCAGATCAGGGTCGGGCGATCGCTCTTGCGAGCGGTCTCGATGGCGGTCTTGATCTCGTCGGCGTCATGGCCGTCGACGTTGCGGATCACCTGCCAGTTGTACGCTTCGAAGCGCGCCGGGGTGTTGTCGGTGAACCAGCCGTGCACTTCGCCGTCGATGGAAATGCCGTTGTCGTCGTAGAAGGCGATCAGCTTGTTCAGGCCCAGGGTGCCGGCCAGCGAGGCGACTTCATGGGAGATGCCCTCCATCATGCAGCCGTCGCCGAGGAACACGTAGGTGTGGTGGTCGACGATGTTATGGCCATCACGGTTGAACTGGGCAGCGAGCACTTTTTCGGCCAGGGCGAAGCCCACGGCGTTGGCGATACCCTGGCCGAGCGGGCCGGTGGTGGTCTCGACGCCTGGGGTGTAGCCGTATTCCGGGTGGCCCGGGGTGCGGCTGTGCAGCTGGCGGAAGCCTTTGATGTCATCGATGGTGACGTCGTAGCCGGTCAGGTGCAGCAGCGAGTAGATCAGCATCGAACCGTGGCCGTTGGACAGTACGAAGCGGTCACGGTCGGCGAAACTCGGGTTGCTCGGGTTGTGCTTCAGATAGTCGCGCCAAAGCACTTCGGCGATATCCGCCATGCCCATGGGGGCACCTGGGTGGCCGCTGTTGGCCTTTTGCACGGCATCCATGCTGAGGGCACGAATGGCGTTGGCACGTTCACGACGGCTGGGCATCGCTGATCTCCTGGGGGCTTGAATAGGTGGTGTCACGAAAAAAGGCGGCCATTTTCGCCCACTGGGGGGGCTTGGGGCAATGACGTATGGTCGCAGTCGGGGGATTTTCCTGCGATTGGCATTCAATTCGGGGTAAAACCGGGAGAACCACCCCACTCATCACTCAATATCAAAACTTTTTGATATTGCCCTTGCTAGGGCAACGATGCCTGTCTAGACTGCCGCACCATGAACCTCCGTGCGCAATCGATCCCCGAGCAACGCGAAGCATTGGCTGCCCTGTGCAAAGCCAGTGGCGACGAGCTGCGCCTGAACGTATTGCGCGCCCTGGCCAACGACTCGTTCGGCGTGCTGGAGCTGGCGCAGATCTTCGACGTGGGCCAGTCGGGCATGAGCCATCACCTTAAAGTGCTGGCCCAGGCCGAGCTGGTGGCGACCCGCCGCGAGGGCAATGCCATCTTCTACCGCCGCGCCCTGCCCGACAGCTTGCGCCTGGGCGGTCGGCTGCACGCGGCGCTGCTCGAAGAGGTGGACGACCTGACTCTTCCGCCTGACGTGCAGGCGCGCATTGCCCAGGTGCAGCAACGCCGCGCAGCCACCAGCCAGGACTTCTTCCTGCGCGTGGAAGAGAAGTTCCGCGCCCAGCAAGACCTGATCGCCGGCCTGCCGCAGTACCGCGAAAGCCTGCTGGCGCTGCTCGACAAACTGAATTTCGACCCGGCCGCCAGCGCCCTGGAGGTCGGCCCCGGTGACGGTGGCTTCCTGCCCGACCTGGCCCGGCGCTTCGCCCAGGTCACCGCCCTGGACAACAGCCCGACCATGCTCGAACTGGCGCGCCAGGTGTGCCAGCGCGAAGGGCTCGACAACGTGAACCTGCAGTTGGCCGATGCACTGGGTGCAACGGATGTGGCCGCCGACTGCGTTGTGCTGAACATGGTGCTGCACCATTTCAGCGACCCGGCCCTGGCCTTGCGCCAGCTGGCCAAACGGGTGAAGGCAGGCGGCAGCCTGCTGGTAACCGAACTGTGCAGCCATGACCAGGGGTGGGCGCGCGAAGCCTGCGGCGACCTGTGGCTTGGCTTCGAACAGGACGACCTGGCCCGTTGGGCCAACGACGCCGGGCTGGCCCCCGGGGACAGCCTGTACGTGGGCTTGCGTAACGGTTTCCAGATCCAGGTCCGCCATTTCCAGCGGACGGCTGGCGACATACACCATCGGTAAATTTCAGGAACCTTCGAGATGAGCGAATACTCCCTTTTCACCTCCGAGTCCGTGTCCGAAGGGCATCCGGACAAGATCGCCGACCAGATTTCGGACGCCGTCCTTGATGCCATCATCGCCCAGGACAAATACGCCCGCGTAGCCTGCGAAACCCTGGTCAAGACCGGCGTCGCCATCATCGCCGGCGAAGTCACCACCTCCGCCTGGGTCGACCTGGAAGAGCTGGTGCGCAAGGTCATCATCGACATCGGCTACAACAGCTCCGACGTCGGTTTCGACGGCGCCACCTGCGCCGTGATGAACATCATCGGCAAACAGTCGGTGGACATCGCCCAGGGCGTCGACCGTTCCCGCCCGGAAGACCAGGGCGCCGGTGACCAGGGCCTGATGTTCGGCTACGCCAGCAACGAAACCGATGTGCTGATGCCGGCACCGATCTGCTTCTCGCACCGTCTGGTCGAGCGCCAGGCCGAGGCGCGCAAATCGAAACTGCTGCCATGGCTGCGTCCGGACGCCAAGTCGCAGGTCACCTGCCGTTACGAAAATGGCAAGGTGGTCGGCATCGACGCCGTGGTGCTGTCGACCCAGCACAACCCTGAGGTTTCGCAGAAAGACCTGCAGGAAGCCGTGATGGAGCTGATCGTCAAGCACACCCTGCCTGCCGAACTGCTGCACAAGGGCACCCAGTACCACATCAACCCGACCGGCAACTTCATCATCGGTGGCCCGGTGGGTGACTGCGGCCTGACCGGGCGCAAGATCATCGTCGACTCCTACGGCGGCATGGCCCGCCATGGGGGTGGCGCGTTCTCCGGCAAGGACCCATCCAAGGTCGACCGTTCCGCCGCCTACGCCGGCCGCTACGTGGCCAAGAACATCGTCGCCGCCGGCCTGGCCGAGCGTTGCGAGATCCAGGTGTCGTACGCCATCGGCGTGGCCCAGCCGACCTCCATCTCGATCAACACCTTCGGTACCGGCAAGGTCTCCGACGACAAGATCATCCAGCTGGTGCGCGAGTGCTTCGACCTGCGTCCTTACGCCATCACCACCATGCTCGACCTGCTGCACCCGATGTACCAGGAAACCGCTGCCTACGGCCACTTCGGCCGTACCCCGCAGCAGAAGACGGTCGGCGACGACACCTTCACCACCTTCACCTGGGAGCGTACCGACCGCGCCCAGTCGCTGCGTGACGCTGCCGGCCTGTAAGTTTCCTACAACGCCAGGCGAAAGCCCCTGCTGAGCAATCGGCAGGGGCTTTTTTGTGACATATGGGCTGACAAACGCTGCATGGCGACCCGCACGCTACCTGCCTAGGCTGAGGGCTCACACCCGCCATGCAAGGATGCTGGCCATGCCGCTCATGCTGCTTTTCGCCCTACTGTTGACGTTGAATGCTCCCCTGGCCCGTGCCGCCACATGCCCCACCTGGAACCCGCAACAAGTCGAGGCTGAAGTGAGCCGACTGCGCGCCACGCTTGCCCGCTGGGACGACCATTATCATCGTAAGGGCATCGCACTGGTGGCCGATGAACTGTACGACCAGAGCCGCCAGCACCTGGCGCACCTGCAGCAATGCTTTGGCATCACGACTACCCCGTCCCCGCTGGCCAGCGCTGGCGGGCCAATTCCGCATCCGGTACCGCACACCGGCGTCGACAAGCTGGCCGACCGTCAGGCTGTAGAACGCTGGCTGGCCGGCAAGGCAGATGTCTGGGTGCAACCAAAGGTCGATGGCGTAGCAGTCTCCCTCATCTACCGAAAGGGCCGGCTGGTGCAGTTGATCAGCCGGGGGGACGGCGTGCAGGGGCACGACTGGAGCCGCCACATCCCCCTGCTCGTCGAACTCAACCGGCAGCTGCCCCAGGCCATTGACCTGCAACTGCAGGGCGAATTGTACCTGCGCCTGGACGCGCATGTGCAAGCCCGGGCAGGCAGCGCCAACGCCCGAGGGACAGTAGCCGGGCTGCTGGCTCGCAAGCAGCTGGGTCGTGAGCAAGGTGAGCGCATCGGCCTGTTCGTATGGGACTGGCCGCAGGGCCCAGACCAGCAGGCCGAGCGCCTCGCGCAGCTGGCGGATCTGGGTTTTGCGCACAGCCAGGATTACAGCGTCGCCATAGAAACAGCGGACGATGCAGCGCACTGGCGTGAGTACTGGTACCGCTCACCCCTGCCTTTCGCCACCGATGGCGTGGTGTTGCGCCAAGGCGTCCGGCCTCCGTCCGAGCGCTGGCAGGCCAAGGCGCCCTACTGGATCGCGGCGTGGAAGCACCCGTACACGCAGGCCTTGGCCGAAGTGCGCGAAGTACGCTTCCGCGTCGGCCGTACCGGCAGGGTTACGCCAGTCTTGCATGTACTGCCGGTTACCCTGGATGACCGGCGAATCACCCAGGTGAGCCTGGGATCGCTGGCACGTTGGCTCAAGCTCGACATCCGCCCCGGTGACCAGGTGGCCGTCAGCCTTGCCGGGCTGACCATCCCACGCTTGGAGCAAGTGGTGCACCGCGCCGCCGAGCGCCAACCGGTGATCGCACCAGCGCCCGGCCAGCATCATGCCCACAGCTGCTGGCAGATCAGCGAAGGCTGCGAAGAGCAGTTCATTGCTCGTCTCACCTGGCTCAGCGGCAAGCAGGGGCTGGCCCTGCCGCGCACCGGCCCTGGTACCTGGCGCCGACTGGTGGCTGCCGGGCTGGTGACCTCGATGACCGACTGGCTGCATCTGGATGCCGAGCGCCTGGCCCAGGTAGCGGGTATCAGTGACACAACGGCTTCGCAGTTGCTGGGCAGTTTCGACCAAGCCCGCTCACGGCCCTTTGCGCAATGGCTGCGCGGACTCGGCGCGCCTACACCCACCGGCATGCAGGTAACAGGCGACTGGCTGGAGCTGGCTGCCCGCACGAATCTTGAATGGCAAGCCATGCCCGGTATCGGCGAAAAGCGCGGGCAACAGCTTGCTGGATTTTTTGCAACCACCGAGGTTCAAGCCATTGCAACGCAACTGGCCACGGCAGGGATCGATGGATTCCGGATCGACAGGCAAAGCATCGAGCAATGATTATTTACCAATTTACCTGTAGGAAAATCCCGAGATTAAGCCGGAAAACCCCAACAAGGGTTTCTAAATGGGCAAAACCAAGGCAGGATTTCCCCCAACTTTTGCTGCCCCGCCCCCTCAAGGAGGCTTTTCATGAAACGTATTTCGACCCTTTTCCTGATCGCGACACTGGGCCTGGCCGCTGGTGCCGCACAAGCCGCCCAGCCGGATGCCGGCCTGACCGGTTGCGCCGCCAAGCGTAGCGCCATCGAGAACCAGTTGAAGATTGCCCGTGACCACGGCAACAACGAACAGGCCGCAGGGCTTGAAGAGGCACTGCGAGGGGTCGATAACTGCACCGACGCCGGCCTGCGCAAGGAACGTGAGCAGAAGGTGCTCGACGCCCGTCACGAAGTGGCGCAGCGGGAAAAGGACTTGAAGAAAGCCGAGAAGAAAGGCGATTCGGAGAAGATCAACAAGCGCAAGGACAAGCTGGCCGAGTCGCGCAAGGAACTGCAGGAAGCGGTGGAGGATCTGGATCGCTGAGGCTCCGACCGGGCAAACGCGATCATTGTAGGAGCGGCCTTGTGTCGCGATGGGCCGCAAAGCGGCCCCGGCCATTTGTGCATCAGCTGAAATCCTGGGGCCGCTGCGCAGCCCTATCGCGACACAAGGCCGCTCCTACACAGGGCAATGCAGTCCATCAATGATTGCGGAATTCCGTATGACAGGCCTTGCAAGCCGCTTCGACCTTGTCCATCGGCGCCTTCAGCTGCGCAGCGTCCAGCGGCTGACCGCGGGTGACATCGACCAGTTCGCCAGTGACGCCTTCCAGCTGGCGGGCCAGGTCATGAAAGCGCGTCTGCCGCTCCCATACCTCGGCACGCGCACTACTGTCGCCACCATCACGAGCCTGTGGGAAGTGCTGCCAGGGCTGGTGCGAAAGGTTGTCCAGCTTCAGCGCACCGTCGGCAAACTTCACCCCGTCGAACGGCAACCGCCCACGCAACATGCCGCCCAGGTCTTCGCTGGTCTTGAGCATGTCCTTGAAGATCACCTTGCGCTTGCCCAGCGGGGAGTTCGGGTCAACCCGGTCACAACCACCCAGAGCCAGTGCTGCCAGCAGAACAATGGTCAATCGCTTCAACATCACGGTCACTTCGGCCTACGCAAATGGGCGGCCAGTATCGCCGCCCAGCGGCCAAAGACCAATAGCCACATAAAAATAGGGGCGAATATCCGTGTTCACCCATGACAGGAACGTACTCATGAAATCTGCCCTGCGCCATCTGGCCTGGACACTTCCGGCGCTGGCCCTGCTGGCCGGCTGCAACGGTGGCGAAAGCACCAAACCCGAGCCCCATGCCATCGCCACCTACGCCAATGCCACTTGGCAGGACCTGCCCACCGTCAGCGACAGCGACCTGGTGGCGGGCTTCCAGGCCTGGCGCAACGGCTGTGAAAAGCTAAAGCGCGACACCGTCTGGGCCAGCACCTGCGAAGCAGCCGCCAGCGTGCCCGACAATGCCTTGCAGGTGCGTGCCTTCCTGCAACAGAACCTGCAGGTATACGGCCTGCGCTCGGCCGAGAATAACGCCAACGGCCTGATCACCGGTTACTACGAACCGGTCTACCCTGGCAGCCTGAGCCAGTCGGCAACCAACCACGTGGCGGTCTATGGCATCCCCGACGACATGATCGTGGTCGACCTGGCCAGCGTGTACCCCGAACTCAAGGGCAAGCGTCTGCGCGGTCGCCTTGATGGCCGGGTGCTCAAGCCATACGACACCGCCGAGGTGATCAACCGTGACGGCGTCAAGGCACCGGTGCTGGCCTGGCTGACCGACCCGATGGACCTGCAGTTTCTGCAGATTCAGGGTTCCGGCCGGGTACAACTGGAAGACGGGCGCCAGCTGCGCCTGGGTTACGCCGACCAGAACGGCCACCCCTACCGGCCGATCGGGCGCTGGCTGGTGGAACAGGGCCAGTTGAAGAAGGAAGAAGTGAGCATGGGCGCCATTCATGCCTGGGCCCAGGCCAACCCACAACGGGTGCCGGAACTGCTCGCCAGCAACCCCAGCTACGTGTTCTTCAGCACCCGCCCGGACAGCAACGAAGGGCCACGCGGTTCGCTGAACGTACCGCTGACCGCTGGCTACAGCGTGGCCATCGACCGCAAGGTGATTCCGCTGGGCAGCTTGCTGTGGTTGTCCACCACTCGCCCGGACGGTACGCCGGTGGTACGCCCGGTGGGGGCCCAGGATACCGGCGGGGCAATTACTGGCGAGGTGCGCGCGGACCTGTTCTGGGGCACTGGGCCGGAAGCTGGAGAACTGGCCGGGAACATGAAGCAGCAGGGGCAGATCTGGATGCTGTGGCCCAAGGGCAAGCCGCTGCCCGAGGTGCCGAAAGTACCTTGATCGACGGTGGATTCTTCGCGGGCTTGCCCGCGAAGAAGGCGACGCGGTATCAGATTGAAACCACGAAGAAAGCCACGATCATCGCCATCCCGGCAAACCACACCAGCGATCGCAGCATGGCCCAGTCGGCCAGGTAACAGATGATGTAAAGCAGCCGGCTGGTGATGTACATCACCCCCAGCACATCCTGGGTCACCTGCTCGGCATTGCCGACGATATCCGCCACCAGCACCGCCGCGGCAAATGCCGGGAAGGCCTCGTAACTGTTCTGCTGGGCAGCATGCGCGCGCCGCGGCAGCCCGGACAGGGTATCCAGGAACGCACGCGGGTCGTGGTTGTCGCGCAGTCGGAAGCGGCCACTACCGGCCTTGGCGATCAACGCGCAAAGTGGCGGCAAGAGCAGCGCGATCAGGATGCACCACAGGGCAACAGTCATGGACAGGACTCCTTGTTCAGTCTTCGGGTCAAAGCTTCATTACCAGCATGCCGGCCAACACCAGCCCGCAAGCTAGGAGTCTCGGCCCGCCAAAAGGTTCTTTCAGGTAGCGCATGCCCAGCAGCACCACCAGAATCACACTCAACTCGCGCAACGCCGCCGCTTCGGCCACCGACCCGAGGTGCATGGCCCACAGCACCAGCGCGTAACTGAGCAGTACACACAGCCCCACCGCCAGCCCCAGGCGCCACTGAAGGCGCCAGAACAAGATGAATGGCGCACGTCGGGCCACGCTGGCCAGCAACGGGAAGGGCCAGGCACTGAGCAAGGTCAGCCATACCAGATAATCCCAAGGCTTGCCCCACAAGCGCACGGCCTGGCCGTCGAACCAGGTGTAGCAACCAATACACAGGCCAATCAGGACAACCACCGGCAGCATCGACCAAGGCAGCCGGTCACCGCCACCGCCCTGCCACAACAGGCAGGCCATGCCACAGGGGATCAGCAGGATGCCGATGATCTGCTGCTGGCTCAGCGATTCGCCGGCAAAGGCCAGGGTCAGCCCCAGCACCACCAACGGCGACAGCCCGCGCATCAGAGGATAGACCAGCCCCAGGTCGCCCACGCGGTAGGCCTGGATCAACAGGAAGCGGTACAACTGCTCGGCCAGCGCCGAAGCCAGAAGCCAGGGCCAGATATTAGTCGGCGGTACCGCGGCGAAGGGCACCGCCAGCACCGCGAAGGCCAACGCCACCGTATCCATGCTGGCGATCACCAGCAGGCGCTCGCCGCTGAATTTGATCAGGGTATTCCAGGTCGCATGCAGCAGGGCAGCGACCAACACTAGGGAAGTTGCCAGCACGCGAAATCGTCCTTGCCTTCGAGTCAGATTCGTTTGCAGCACTATACATTGGGTAAAAGGTACGACTAAGGAGAAAGACTACAAACTCTGTGGAAGTTTCAATACGCCTTGCAAGCCGGGGCTTACCCCAAAACGCAATACACTCATCGCTCGCTGTGCCGCATGGAAACGCGTGATACCTCAAGGCGGCCACCCAAACGGAAACACACTCGCTTACGAAACGCGATTGACGCTTCAGGCTTTCCAGGATTAGGATCGCCGTAACGCATGGGGTTACCCGTGCCTACCTTCCGAGGCCCGCGATGCGCAAGCATGCGGGCTTTCGTGTTTCTGGGCCAAGGACACCCAGAAATCATGACGCATTATGTGGCCTACCTCGACGAATTCGGCCATGTCGGGCAATACATCTCGCGCACTCATACCCAGTTCAAGACCAGTCCAGTGTTCGGGCTGGGTGGGGTGCTACTACCTGCAGAAGAAGTACGGGAGTTCGCCATCTTCTTCTATCAGCTGAAATGCCAGTTACTTGCCTGGGATATAAACCATGAAAACCCCAGAAGCCTCCCTCCCTATCAATGGGAAAAGAAGGGCTCAAAGTTATTCACGACACGTAACGTCACACAATATCGATCGTTGAGACAGGCAACGTTTCGCCTGCTCAACCACATCAGAAAGATTGGTGGGTATGTCATTTATGCGGGTGAACATAAGACCGGCCCGGCCAGGCAGCACGACGCGACCAAGACATTCAGACGCCAACTGCTGCATGCGGTGCGAACGATCGATCGTTACTGCACGCAGTCCCGCTCAACCTTCATGCTCCTGCTGGATGAGCAGCGTGCTGGCAACGAGTGGCGTGAGCAAAATGTAGAAGCCTGCACCCTGGCAATGTTCGAGGATCCCGCAGAAAAATGTCGGAGCCTGATAGAGCCGCCGCTGCAGGGCGAAAGCCACCTCTTCCAGACCCTGCAATGCGCAGACTGGATCTGCGGCCTTGTAGGTCGTTTGATGGCAATGGCTGTCTCGCCCGAGGAATATCCCGACTGGGAGCCTTTCGACAGGTACTTCTCGACACGAATCGCCGAGGTCGCCCTACCGGGCTCCGGCTTGCAGCACCAGCCCGTCGAGCCAGAAAGCCATGAGTGCTCGACAGCAAGAACCGAAGCATGATGAAACCCGATGGAAACCTCACAACAGAAACGCGGTCTACCTGCACAGTCAAATAGTGTGTCCCGAACCCTGCGCCAGGTCATCAAAGAACTGCCCGAGCCATTCGGGTTACGACTTGGAAGCCACTGTTACAGGATTCGGGATGCTTGAACTAGTTGCCGCGTTTATCTGCCTCACCACCCTCCTCACCTATGTAAATTACCGTTTCATCGGCCTGCCCCCTGCCATCGGCGTGATGGTCACGGCGCTGCTGTTTTCCCTGATGCTGCAGGGCCTGAGCCTGATCGGCTTCCCTGGCCTGGAAGCGCGCGTCGAAGGGCTGATGAACCAGATCGACTTCAATGACCTGCTGATGCACTGGATGCTGGCGTTCCTGCTGTTCGCCGGCGCCTTGCACGTGAACCTTTCCGACCTGCGCAGCTACCGCTGGCCCATCGGCCTGCTGGCCACCGTCGGCGTACTGATTGCCACCGTCGTCATCGGCTACCTGTCGCACTGGGTGTTCGCCCTGTTCGGCTGGCAAGTGCCGCTGATCTACTGCCTGCTGTTCGGTGCGCTGATCTCGCCCACCGACCCGATCGCCGTGCTTGGCGCGCTACGTACCGCCAACGCCTCCAAACCACTGAAAACCACGATCGTCGGCGAGTCGCTGTTCAATGACGGCACCGCGGTAGTGGTGTTCACCGTGTTGCTGGGCATCATCCGTTTGGGCGAAACGCCGAGCATGACCGATACGGCGATCCTGTTCGCCCGCGAGGCCATCGGCGGGGTGCTGTTCGGCGGCCTGATCGGCTATGCCACCTACCGCATGATCAAGAGCGTCGAGCAATACCAGGTGGAAGTGATGCTGACCCTGGCGCTGGTCATCGGCGGCTCGGCAATGTGCTACGAACTGCACGTTTCGGCGCCGATCGCCATGGTGGTGGCCGGGCTGATAATCGGCAACCTGGGGCGCAACCTGGCGATGAACGACATGACCCGTCGCTACATGGACGGCTTCTGGGAGCTGATCGACGACATGCTCAACGCCTTGCTGTTCGCGTTGATCGGCCTGGAGCTGTTGCTGCTGCCTTTCAACTGGATGCACATGGTAGCCGGCGGCGTGCTGGCGCTGGCGGTGCTACTGTCGCGGTTGCTGACCGTGGCCCCGGCGATCGTGCTGCTGCGGCGCTGGCGCCCGGTGCCAAAGGGCACGGTTCGGGTGCTGACCTGGGGTGGCCTGCGCGGTGGGGTATCGGTTGCCCTGGCACTGTCGCTGCCACTGGGCGAGGAACGTGACCTGCTGCTGTCGATCACCTACATCGTGGTGCTGTCGTCGATCCTGGTGCAGGGGTTGAGCATCGGGCGGGTGGTGCGCAAAGTGAGCGCTCAGCCTTGAGAATGCAGGGGCCGCTTTGCGGCCCCAGAATGTTCATTCCACTGCCGAATCCGGGAACTGGTCCTGGATGTACTTGATCTCGGTCCGCCCATGCGCCGCCGGCAACCCATCCTCGCCAAGGTTGACGAAGACCATCTTGTCGACCGTGAGGATGGCCTTGCGGGTGATCTTGTTGCGCACTTCGCACTTGAGGGTGATCGAGGTACGGCCGAACTCGGTGGCAGTGATGCCCAGCTCGATGATGTCGCCCTGACGCGAGGCACTGACGAAGTTGATTTCTGATATGTATTTGGTCACCACACGCTGGTTGCCCAACTGGACGATGGCGTAGATCGCAGCCTCTTCGTCGATCCAGCGCAACAGGCTGCCACCGAACAAAGTGCCATTTGGGTTGAGGTCTTCGGGTTTAACCCACTTGCGGGTATGAAAGTTCATCTGTACTCCTGACCTGCTTGGCTAACGTGCAGCAATGATGGCAGAGCGGCCGCTGCCGCTCCATTGAACATCGACTATCGTCGCGATTAATCGACAGAAAACCTTGGGCAAGCCGACGGGCGCGGCTATAATCTCCGCCGCTTCACATGGCCGCCCACAGCGGCGCCATGCCCGCCACCCGTCCGAGGGGCGCTGCAGCAGGCTAGGCCTGTCAGGCTCGGATGGGGCGTTGCTCGCTCTCGCGAGCGCTTAACGCACAACGGCGCCCATTCGCACACTACGAATGGAGGCTCTCATGAGCGCTGCAAACATGCCTGCTGGTTTTACCGATTACAAAGTCGCCGACATCTCCCTGGCCGCCTGGGGGCGTCGCGAAACCATCATCGCCGAGTCGGAAATGCCTGCACTGATGGGCCTGCGTCGCAAGTACCTGGCCGAGCAACCGCTCAAGGGTGCGAAGATCCTGGGCTGCATCCACATGACCATCCAGACCGCCGTGCTGATCGAAACCCTGGTTGCGCTGGGTGCCGAAGTGCGCTGGTCGTCCTGCAACATCTTCTCCACCCAGGACCAGGCCGCCGCGTCCATCGCCGCCGCCGGTATCCCGGTTTTCGCCTGGAAAGGTGAAACCGAACAGGAGTACGAGTGGTGCCTGGAGCAAACCATCCTCAAGGATGGCCAGCCATGGGACGCCAATATGGTCCTCGACGACGGTGGCGACCTGACCGAGCTGCTGCACAAGAAATACCCGCAAGTGCTGGAGCGCGTCCACGGTGTGACCGAAGAGACCACCACCGGCGTGCACCGCCTGCTGGACATGCTGGCCAAGGGCGAGCTGAAAGTCCCGGCGATCAACGTCAACGACTCGGTTACCAAGAGCAAGAACGACAACAAGTACGGCTGCCGTCACAGCCTGAACGACGCCATCAAGCGTGGTACCGACCACCTGCTGTCGGGCAAGCAGGCCCTGGTGATCGGCTACGGTGACGTGGGCAAGGGCTCGGCCCAGTCCCTGCGCCAGGAAGGCATGATCGTCAAGGTCACCGAAGTTGACCCGATCTGCGCCATGCAGGCCTGCATGGACGGTTTCGAAGTGGTTTCGCCGTTCATCGACGGTATCAACAATGGCACCGAAGCCAGCATCGACAAGGCCCTGCTGGGCAAGATCGACCTGATCGTGACCACTACCGGTAACGTCAACGTCTGCGACGCCAACATGCTCAAGGCGCTGAAGAAGCGTGCCGTGGTGTGCAACATCGGCCACTTCGACAACGAGATCGACACCGCCTTCATGCGCAAGAACTGGGCCTGGGAAGAGGTCAAGCCGCAGGTGCACAAGATCCACCGCACCGGCGCTGGCAGCTTCGACCCGCAGAACGACGACTATCTGATCCTGTTGGCCGAAGGTCGCCTGGTCAACCTGGGTAACGCCACTGGCCACCCAAGCCGCATCATGGACGGTTCGTTCGCCAACCAGGTACTGGCGCAGATCTTCCTGTTCGAGCAGAAGTTCGCCGACCTGCCGGCCGAGAAGAAAGCCGAACGCCTGACCGTCGAAGTACTGCCGAAGAAGCTCGACGAAGAAGTGGCACTGGAAATGGTCCGCGGCTTCGGTGGCGTGGTCACCCAACTGACCAAGCAGCAGGCCGACTACATCGGTGTCACCGTCGAAGGCCCGTTCAAGCCACACGCCTACCGCTACTAAGCGGCCAGCTTGAAGCGTCAAGCGGCAATCAAAGGCAGACCGTGCCATTGCCGCTTGCAGCTCAAGCATCAAGGATCTTGAACGATGCCCAAGCCAGGCCGGCCATAACCGATCTGGCTTTTACTTGCAGCCTGCCGCTTGAAGCTTGCTGCTAGAGGAACGCCAGATGTCCCAGGAACGCCGTTACAGTTTCGAGTTCTTCCCGACCAAGACCGATGCCGGTCACGAAAAGCTGATGGGCGTCGCCCGCCAGTTGGCCGCTTACAACCCGGACTTCTTCTCCTGCACCTACGGTGCCGGTGGCTCGACCCGCGACCGCACGCTGAACACCGTGCTGCAGCTGGAAAGCGAAGTGAAGATACCTGCCGCGCCGCACCTGTCGTGCGTAGGCGACACCAAGGCCGAACTGCGTGCCCTGCTGGCCGAATACAAGGCTGCAGGCATCAAGCGCATCGTCGCCCTGCGTGGCGACCTGCCATCGGGCATGGGTATGGCCAGTGGCGAACTGCGCTACGCCAGCGACCTGGTCGAATTCATCCGCCAGGAAACTGCCGACCACTTCCACCTGGAAGTGGCCGCCTACCCCGAGATGCACCCCCAGGCCCGCAACTTCGAGGCTGACCTGGCCAACTTCGTGCACAAGGTCAAGGCCGGTGCCGACAGCGCCATCACCCAGTACTTCTTCAACGCCGACAGCTACTTCTACTTCGTCGAGCGCGCACAGAAGCTGGGCGTGGACATCCCGGTGGTACCCGGCATCATGCCGATCACCAACTACAGCAAGCTGGCGCGTTTCTCCGACGCCTGTGGCGCCGAGATCCCGCGCTGGATCCGCAAGCAGCTGGAAGCCTATGCCGACGACACCGCCAGCATCCAGGCATTCGGCGAGGAAGTGATCACCGGCATGTGCGAACAGCTGTTGCAAGGTGGCGCACCGGGCCTGCACTTTTACACCTTGAACCAGGCCGAGCCGAGCCTGGCGATCTGGAACAATCTGCAGCTGCCGCGCTGAAATTTTTTGCAAAATCTGTTTAAGATTTGATTAAGGCTTTGGTCATAGACTAAAGCCTTATTCATTTTCCGGTTAAACAGGTCTTGCCTGCCATGCAGCCCCCTCAGCCATTGCGTCCCCAGCTCGTCTACCTGGCTTTTGGCCCGGCAACCTACCATCAGGAAGCCTGCTTCAGCATCATCAGCGCCCTCGCCCATCTGGGCACGGGCGAAGCCATGGACATTCAGGTTTACACCGACAACCCGCAGCCCTATGCCGGTCTGCCGGTCACCGTGCACCTGTTGGACGAAGCCACACGCCAGGCATGGAACGCGCCTCACGGTTATCACTTTCGCAGCAAGCATGTGCTGTTGCGCCAGGTGCTGCAGCAACACCCGCTGGCAGTGCTGATCGACACCGACACCTTCTTCCGCAAGTCGCCGCTGGAGCTGTTCGCTCGGGTAGCCCCTGGCCGCCTGCTGTGCAATGCCATCGGTGCGCGCTACGGCAGCAACCAGAAGTGCCTGCTGTACAAGAACCTGCTGGCCATCCTCGAGTCCAGAGGCCTGGCTGATTGCCAGATGCCACTGGTCAATTCGGGGGTGATCGGCCTCACCGTCGAAGACGCCGGCACCCTGGACCGCTCCATCGCCATGATGGACGAGTTCCACCCCCTGGCTCGCGAGGCCTATACCCTCGAGGAGTTCTGCCTGGCGGTGGCGGCCTACCGCACGCTGGAATTGGCCGAATGCACAGATGTCATCCACCACTACTGGAGCCGCAAGGCGCAGTTCCGCGCCAAGATCCAGGCCTGGCTGCGCAAGCACGGCCACGAGCCGCTGAGCCAGGCGGCGCTGGCTGATGTGTCCCTGGTCAATGACCAGTTGCCTCGCCCCCCGGCTCTGCAACGCCTGGGTTACAAGGCACTGAGCATGACCCTGCCCAGCCACGAGCGCCAGTTCGCCCGCGAGCTGCTTTATGGCTGCTACCCCTACCCCAATGAGTTCGACCGCGCCTGCGCGCCGGCCTGGTGGGACAAGGCCCTGGAAAACCTCAACGCCCGCCATGGCCACGTGGAGCCCGAGCAACTGCGCCAGTGCCTGCGCCACCCGGGGTTGCGCCTGTCGCTGGGCGAGCGGCGCAAGGATATCGAGGCGCACCTGCTGAGGTCATCCCACACTTGAGTAAACCTGTGCCGGCCTCTTCGCGGGTAAACCCGCGCCCACAAGTACATCGCGAGCCTGCAAGCCAGCAGAGATCCTGTGGGAGCGGGCTTACCCGCGAAGAGGCCGGCACAGGAGAACATCATCCTCACTGGCCTTGAACAGGCCGAGCGCGTAATCTCCGGCCATGCCACACGTCGCCCGTCTGTTCTGGATCCTGTTGCTCGCCTGCCTGAGCCCGCTGGCCCTGGGCGAGCGCCTGCGCCTGGTGACCGACGACTGGGCACCTTATGCGTACCAGCACGACGGCCAACCGCGCGGCATCGACTACGAAGTCACCACCCAGGTGTTCGAGCGCCTTGGCGTCGAGGTGGAGTGGGAGTTCCTGCCGTGGAAGCGCTGCCTGGCAATGATCGAGCAGGGCTTGGCCGACGGCATCATGGATATCTTCCAGAACGAGTCGCGCCAGCACTACCTGGTGTACGCCCCCGAGCCCATGTCGGAGGTAGAGTTCGTCCTGTTCCACGCCCGCACTCGACGCCATGCCGTCAAGACTCTCGATGACCTTGCCGGCCTCACCGTCGGCACCTCACCCGGCTACGCCTACGGTGCCGCTTTCAACGAAGCCGTACATTTCCGGCGCGAAGCTGCACCTACCCATGAAGCCAACTTCGGCAAGCTGATGCTGGGCCGCATCGATCTGGCAATCACCGACCGCAAGGTCGGCCATTACCTGCTGCGGCATCTGGGCCTCCAAAAGCAGGTCGAGGAGCTGCCCTTGGTGATCAGCCGCCAGCCCCAGTACCTGGCGCTGGCGCGCAAGCCAGGGCGGGAGGCACTGGCCCAGGCCTTCGCCGTGGAACTGCGGCGCTTCAAGCAGGAACCGGCCTATGCAGCGATCAGCAACCGCTACACAGGCGACATCGGAAACATTCTCAACGCCGTTGAGCAGCAGGAAAGCAGCACAGCGCGATAGCTCTGTTATACTCGGGCCTTCCCGCCCGGCTCACGCCCGGACGCTCGGCCTCGCAACAGGCATCCCGATCGGCATCGACGCACTTTCGCGTCCACCCTCTGCTACCCGGATGTGCAGTGAAAGCCCAGCTGGACCGGACGCGATCGCATCCCACCGATGCCCGTCGCGCCAGGCAGAACATCCCAAACGGGCCCAGCCCACACGAGAACAGGATTGCCCATGTCCTTTGCTTCCCTCGGTCTCTCCGAGGCTCTTGTCCGCGCTATCGAGGCTGCGGGCTATACCCAGCCGACCCCCGTGCAACAGCGGGCGATTCCCGCCGTGTTGCAAGGCCGCGACCTGATGGTCGCCGCACAGACAGGTACTGGTAAAACCGGCGGTTTCGCCCTGCCGATCCTCGAGCGCCTGTTCCCGGCCGGCCACCCCGACAAGTCGCAGCGCCATGGCCCGCGCCAACCTCGCGTGCTGGTCCTGACCCCGACCCGCGAACTGGCAGCCCAGGTGCATGACAGCTTCAAGGTCTATGCCCGTGACCTGCCACTGGTCAGCGCCTGCATTTTCGGCGGCGTCGGCATGAACCCGCAGATCCAGGCCATTGCCAAGGGTGTGGACGTGCTGGTCGCCTGCCCTGGCCGCCTGCTCGACCTGGCCGGCCAAGGCAAGGTTGACCTGGCCCACGTGGAAATCCTGGTGCTGGACGAAGCCGACCGCATGCTCGACATGGGCTTCATCCATGACGTCAAGAAAGTCCTCGCCCGCCTGCCGGCCAAGCGCCAGAACCTGTTGTTCTCGGCCACCTTCTCCAAGGACATCACCGACCTCGCCGACAAGCTCCTGCACAACCCGGAGCGAATCGAGGTCACCCCGCCGAACACTACCGTCGAGCGTATCGAGCAGCGCGTCTACCGCCTGCCCGCCAGCCACAAGCGCGCGCTGCTGGCGCACCTGATCACCCAGGGTGCCTGGGAACAGGTACTGGTGTTCACCCGCACCAAGCACGGCGCCAACCGCCTGGCCGAGTACCTGGAAAAGCACGGCCTGACCGCCGCCGCAATTCATGGCAACAAGAGCCAGAACGCTCGCACCAAGGCCTTGGCCGACTTCAAGGCCAACAGCGTGCGCGTACTGGTCGCCACCGACATCGCCGCCCGTGGCCTGGACATCGACCAGCTGCCGCACGTGGTCAACTTCGAGCTGCCGAACGTAGAGGAAGACTACGTCCACCGTATCGGCCGTACCGGCCGTGCCGGGCGTTCGGGCGAGGCCATTTCCATGGTCGCGCCGGATGAAGAGAAACTGCTCAAGAGCATCGAGCGGGTAACCAAGCAGAAGATTCCTGACGGCGACCTGATGGGTTTCGACGCCAGCCAGGTTGAAGCAGAAAAGCCTGAAGTACGCGAACGCCAGCAGAACAATGGCCGTGGTGGCCGTAACCAGCAGGCCCGCGGCGAAGGCGGCAAAGACGCCAACGGCGGCCGCAAGGACAAGGGCAAGGATAAAGGCAAGGCCAAGCAACAGGCTGCGGACAAGCCGGCCGACAAGGAAAAGAGCGGCGACAAGCAACAGCAGCAACGCAAGCCGCGTGACAAGAAGCCACGCCAGCAGCAACAGCAGGCCAGCAACGGCAGCGTGCCGAAAGTGCCTGCCGACCGTGATCCTGAAGAGTTCCTGGACGACGATATCGACAACTTCGGCAACCGTGCCGACTATGTCAGCCCGTACCAGGGCAAGAACCAGGGCCGGAATCGTCGCCCGGGTGCCAATGCCGGCCAAGGTCAGGGCCAGGGTAATGGCCGCAGCAACACCGGTGGCCAAGGTCGCAACAGCGGCCAGCAGCGCAACGGCGGTGGCGGCGAGAAACGTCCAGCCCGCGCTAACAACGGTGGCGGTGCCCGTCGTGATGGGGGTGGCCGTGGCCGCCCGGCCCGTGACGATGCTGCCCGGCAAGAGCCAGCCGTTCGCAACCCGCGCCAGCCGGAAAAACAGCCAGTGATCATCCGCAAGGAATCCAAGCTCGACCGTTACCCGACGCCTGAGCAGCTGGATGATCTGCCGAGCCGCCCGCGCGGTGAGCGCCCGGCGCTGTTGACCCGCAAGGGCTGACAGAAGCACCGAGGGGGCTGCTTCGCAGCCCTATCGCGACACAAGGCCGCTCCTACAGGGTTACGTAAATCCCTGTAGGAGCGGCCTTGTGTCGCGATAGGGCCGCAAAGCGGCCCCCTCGGTTTTCAGCAGGTAAGAATTACTTCTGCTTCACACCTTCAACACTGATATCCAGGTCCAGGGTCTGCGAGGTAGCGCCCGGGCCCTTGATGCCGAAGTCGTTCAGGTTCAGCGTGGTGGTAGCGTTGAAACCAGCGCGCTCGCCGCCCCATGGATCCTTGCCTTCACCGTTGAAAGTGGCCTTGAAGGTGACCGGCTTGGTCACACCGTGCATGGTCAGGTCGCCAGTCACGTCAGCAGTCTTGTCGCCAGTCGGCTTGACGCTGGTGGAGACGAACTTGGCTTCGGGATACTTCTTCACGTCGAGGAAGTCGGCGCTGGCAATGTGCTTGTCACGCTCGGCGTGGTTCGACCACAGGCTGGCGGTTTTCAGGTCGACGTTGATCTTGCTGGCTTCAGGCTTTGCACTGTCCCAGGTGAAGTTGCCGTCGAAGTCCTTGAAGGTACCGTGAATGAAGCTGTAGCCCAGGTGGCTGATCTTCCAGTCAACGAACGCGTGCTGGCCTTCCTTGTCGATCTTGTACTCGGCAGCCATGGCCTGGCCGGCGGAGAGCAGAGCGGTACCGAGCGCCAGAGCGGCAAAAGTCTTTTTCAACATCCTTACTTCCTTCCTTTGCAATTGAGGTTGAGAGTCAAGCTTTGCGGCCCAGCATGCGGGTCAGGGTCGCGTCACGGTCGATGAAATGGTGCTTGAGCGCTGCCAAGCCATGCAGCACGGCAAAAATCACCAAGCCCCAGGCCAGCCAGAGATGGATCACGCCTGCCAGGTCTGCCTGGTCGGGCAGGTCGCTGACCAGTGCCGGCACTTCGAACAGGCCAAACACCGGAATGCCGACACCGTCGGCGGTGGAAATCAGGTAACCGGCGATCATTACCGCGAACAGCCCCAGGTACAGGGCCAGGTGGCCCAACTTGGCTGCCAGGCGGGTGAATGCGCCGTGGCTGGCTGGTGCCGGTGGTGGCGGGCTGATGAAGCGCCAGAGCACCCGCAGCAGCATCACCGCCAGCAGCACCAGACCAATGCTTTTGTGCAGGTCCGGGCCGGCCTTGCGCCAAGGGCTGTAGTAGTCGAGGCCGACCATCCACAGGCCCAGGCCGAACAGGCCGAAGACTGCCAGAGCCACGCCCCAGTGCAGGACGATGCTGACCACGCCGTAGCGAGAAGGTGAATTGCGCAGTTGCATGTTGCGTGTTTCCCCGTGAAAGCTGTGCACAGACTAACGCGTAACGCATCGAATAAAAGCGTAAAAAACTGCTTTGGATTATCGATAAATACGATATGTATTCTGTAAGTTTCCCATTAAGGAAACATTAACGATAGACGGAGCGTTCGCGGTTGCCAGTGCCGCCCCTTTCGCAGCACAAGGCTGCTCCTACAGGACGGCGCAGAACCTGTAGGAGCAGCCTTGCGCTGCGAAGGGGCCAGCACTGTAATAAATCAACCCGCTTTGGCCTGAGTATTGGCCACAGCTTTCTTGGCCGGTTCGGACTTGGCAGTCGCTTTTTTGGTCTGGGCTGGCTTGTGCGCCGGTGCGCGCTTGGCAGGCGCAGCCTTGGTCGCAGCAGGCTTGGCCGCTGCTTCCTTGACCACAGGCGCTGGCGCAACCGGGGCCGGCGCGGCTTGCGGGGTTGGCGCAGGTGCCGGCGCCACTGCCTCGGCCTTGGCAATCGGCTCGGCCTTCACCTCAGGCTTGTCCGCCCCGCCAAAAAGGCGCTTGAAGAAGCCCGGCTTATCCTGCTTGGCCTCATCGACCGGCTTCGGCTCGGCCTTGACCGGGGCCTTGTCAGCCTTGTCGCCCTTGTCGGAAGAACCACCGAACATGTTGGAGAAGAACCCACCCTTGCTCTCCTTGGCCGCCACGGCGCCTGCAGCTGCTGCCGCCGCCACCGGTGCCGCCTTGGCCGGGTCGAACGACTTGCCGGCCAGCAGGTCCTGCACCTGGCTGGCCGCGCGCTGGCCACTGCGCAGGGCGCCTTCCAGGGTGCCTGGGTAGAGGGCGTCGGTATGCTCACCGGCAAAGGTGATGCGCTGCACCGGGCGCTCCCACAGGCGCCAGTACTTGCTGATCTGGCCCGGGCCATAGGCCAGGTAGGCGCCGCCGGTACCGGCGTCGGTGCTGTAGCGCTTGACCTCGTAGCCGGTGAACGAGCCACGGGCCTGTGGGTAGAACGCATGCAGGCGGATCAGCACCTGGTCGACCATCTGTTTGTCGCCGAACGCCTGCAGCAGGCGGGCGTTGTCGCCCGACAGGTTGATCACCACGTTGGCGCCACCCTTGAGCGCGGGTTCGATCCACAGCATGCCCAAGCCTGCGTTACTGAAGATTTCGCCCGACATGCGCGCCCGGCTTTCCCATACCGGCTTCTTGAACTTGAGCATCAGCTGGTCGCGCCAGCCATAGTTGGTACCCTTCAACGCCGCCAGGTGCTGGCTGTCCAGGCCCGGGGTCATCTGGATCTTGGCCAGGGCGCGCAGGGGCACGGCCATGACCAGGTAATCCGCCTGGTAGCCGACGCTGCCGACCTTGACCGTGACACCGTCCTTGTCCTGGACGATGGAGGTCACGGGTGAACTGGTCTTGATGGTCTTCAGTTGCTTGACGAACGCTTGGGCCAGCACCGGGCTGCCACCAGGCAGGCGCGCGGCACGCAGGTCACGGTCGCTGACGCCGCGATACACGCGGTTCTGCTGGGCAAAATACAGCAGCGACAGGCGCGATGGCTCATCGTAGCGGGTACGGATCTGCTGGTTGACCAGCTGGCGGGCGGTGGTCGGCAACTGCAGCTTGTCCAGCCAGGTGGAGACGTTGATCTGGTCGAGGGCGAACAGCGTGCTGTTGGCTTGCGGGTTCAGCGGGTCTTCGATCGAACGGGCCAAGTCATCAAGGGTTTTCTCGTAACGCTTGAGCGCCTCGGCAGTGGCCGGTTGCTTGGTAGCCAGGTCGGTGGCACTGAAATACTCGCCGTCGATCAGGTAACCGGGGGTACGCACGAACTCCGGTGCCGGCAGTGTTTCAAGTTTGAAACGGTCGAGGTACTGGTTGAGCACCGGCTGCGCCTTGGCGTTGCCGATCCACTCGCTGGTGGCCAGGCCCGAGCGCCCGCCCATGCCTGCCTTGGCTTCCAGCAGCGTCACCTGCCAGCCTTTGTTCTGCAGCTCGTAGGCGGCCGTCAGGCCCGCCAGGCCGCCACCCACGACGATCGCCGAAGGTGTCTTGTCCTTTGCCAGCGCGGCGCCGCTGGACACACCAATCAATACCAACGCGCACAGGCGCACCCAAGCAGCAGCCATGTCGGCGAACTCCGAGTCAGGGGGTTACAGAAACGTGGAGAGGCAGGAATGCCCCGGGAGAGATGCGTTAAGAATACGTCAGGTCTACCGACCCTGCCAGCGCAGTGACATCAAGTCCTTTTCGCCACAGACATTTTTGCCTGCAGCGTTTCCACGCGGTAGCAAGCGTAGCTGGCAACCCGATGAACAGCGGCGGTTGTCCTGCCCTGCGGCATTGCTTAGGCTTACGCGGTCGAACCAAGCCGCAAAGCCAGGAGAAGTGCCCATGGGCCTCAATGATCAGTGGATGCAACGCGACCTCAAGGTCCTGTGGCACCCCTGCACCCAGATGAAAGACCACGAGCAGCTGCCGCTGATCCCGATCAGGCGCGGCGAAGGCGTGTGGCTGGAAGACTTCGAAGGCAAGCGCTACCTGGATGCGGTGAGCAGCTGGTGGGTCAACGTGTTTGGCCACGCCAACCCGCGTATCAACCAGCGCATCAAGGACCAGGTCGACCAACTGGAGCACGTGATCCTGGCCGGTTTCAGCCACCAGCCGGTGATCGAGCTGTCCGAGCGCCTTGTAGCCATGACCCCGGCCGGCCTCGACCGGGTGTTCTATGCCGACAACGGTTCGTCGTGTATCGAAGTGGCGCTGAAGATGAGCTTCCACTACTGGCAGAACGTCGGCAAGCCGGGCAAGAAGCGCTTCGTCACCCTGACCAACAGCTACCACGGCGAAACCATCGCCGCCATGTCGGTCGGCGATGTGCCGCTGTTTACCGAAACCTACAAGGCGCTGCTGCTCGACACCCTCAAGGTGCCCAGCCCCGACTGCTACCTGCGCCCCGAAGGCACGAGCTGGGAAGAGCACTCGCGCACCATGTTCCAGGCCATGGAACAGACCCTGGCCGATCACCACGCCTCGATCAGCGCGGTGATCGTCGAACCGCTGATCCAGGGTGCCGGCGGCATGCGCATGTACCACCCGGTGTACCTCAAGCTGCTGCGCGATGCCTGCGACCGCTACGACGTGCACCTGATCCACGACGAAATCGCCGTGGGCTTCGGCCGCACCGGCACCATGTTCGCCTGTGAACAGGCCGGCATTCGCCCGGACTTCCTGTGCCTGTCCAAGGCCCTGACCGGCGGTTACCTGCCACTGGCCGCCTGCCTGACCACCGACAAGGTGTACCAGGCGTTCTACGACGACTACCCGACCCTGCGTGCGTTCCTCCACTCGCACAGCTACACCGGCAACCCGCTGGCCTGCGCCGCGGCGCTGGCGACCCTGGATATTTTCGAGCAGGACAACGTGATCGAGGCCAACAAGGCCCTGGCCACACGCATGGCCAGCGCCACCGCGCACCTGGTCGACCACGCGCATGTGGCCGAAATTCGCCAGACCGGCATGGCACTGGCCATCGAGATGGTCCAGGACAAGGCCGGCAAGGTCGCCTACCCGTGGCAGGAGCGTCGTGGCCTGAAAGTGTTCGAGCATGCCCTGACGCGTGGCGCCCTGCTGCGCCCGCTGGGCAGCGTGGTGTACTTCCTGCCGCCGTATGTGATTACGCCAGATCAGATCGACTTCCTGGCAGAAGTGGCCAGCGAAGGCATCGACATTGCCACCCGCGATAGCGTCAGCGTGGCCGTACCGGCCAACTTCCACCCCGACTTCCGCGACCCGGGCTAAGCCCGGAAGCCCGCCGCGTACTCTCTGGGAGCGGGTTCACCCGCGAATGCAATAGTGGAGTCACCGCCGCATTCGCGGGTGAACCCGCTCCCACAGGGACCACCTTCTCCCTTTAGCTTGAGCTCAACCATGAGACTGTCCCGCTTTTTCATCGACGCCCCCCTGAGCCTTGGCGAGCATGACCTGCCCGAAGCCCAGGCCCACTACATCGGCCGCGTACTGCGCATGGCCCCCGGCGACGCCGTGCAGCTGTTCGACGGCAGTGGCCAGGAATACCGCGGCCAGTTGCTCGAAGTGGGCAAGAAAACCGTGCGCGTCAGCCTCGACCAGGCCCTCGCCGGCCAGGCCGATTCACCACTGCACGTACACCTCGGCCAAGGCTTGTCCCGTGGCGAGCGCATGGACTGGGCGATCCAGAAAGCCACCGAGCTGGGCGCCAACGAAATCACCCCGATCGTCAGCGAACGCTGCGAAGTGCGGCTGAAGGACGAACGCGCCGACAAGCGCCTGGCCCACTGGCGCCAGGTGGCGATCAGCGCCTGCGAACAATGCGGCCGCTCGACCTTGCCGGTCATCCACCCGCCAGTGACCCTGGCCGAGTGGCTGAGCAGTGCCAAGGCCGACCTGAAACTGGTCCTGCACCCGGTGGCCGAACCGCTCACCAGCCATGCCAAGCCGGCCACCCTGGCCTTTCTGATCGGCCCCGAAGGCGGCCTGAGCGAAGC
Source organism: Pseudomonas asiatica (assembly GCF_009932335.1). NCBI lineage: Bacteria > Pseudomonadati > Pseudomonadota > Gammaproteobacteria > Pseudomonadales > Pseudomonadaceae > Pseudomonas > Pseudomonas asiatica. The sequence goes on along the minus strand of NZ_BLJF01000003.1, from coordinate 694,784 downwards.
GGAGGTCGAGCAGGCCAAGGCTGCCGGTTTCCACGCCGCACGCCTCGGCCCACGCGTGCTGCGCACCGAAACCGCACCGGTGGTTGCACTGTCGGTGGCACAGCAACTGTGGGGTGACTTTTAACTAACGCACGTAGAACGACACCGCCACGAAATGCATGAGGCTGCCGGCGATCACGAACAGGTGCCAGATGCCATGCCAGTGGCGGAAGCGGCTGTCGAAGGCGAAGAAGATGATGCCGACGGTGTAGAACACCCCACCGGCAGCCAGCCAGGCAAAGCCGGCGCTACCGAGCGAGTGCAGCAGCGGCTTGACCGCCACCAGCACGATCCAGCCCATCACCGCATAGATGATGATCGACAGGATGCGCGCCTCGGAGCGCGGCTTGATCTCCTGCAACATGCCGATCACCGCCAGCCCCCAGACCACCCCGAACAGGCTCCAGCCCCAGGGCCCGCGCAGGCTGACCAGGCAGAACGGCGTGTAGCTGCCGGCGATCAGCAGATAGATCGACAGGTGATCGAGCTTGCGCATGATCACCTTCGCCCGCCCGCGAGTGCTGTGGTACAGGGTAGAAATGCTGTACAGCAACAGCAAGGTGCTGCCGTAGATGGAGAAACTGACGATCTTCCACGGGTCGCCCTGCAGGCCCGCGACCACGATCAGCCAGATGGCACCGATACAGGCCAGGACGGCACCGACCAGGTGGGTCCAGGCGTTGAAGCGTTCACCGTAGTACATGCAAACACAGACCTCCTGAGGTGGGCTGGGTTCCTGTTGTGATGCTGATGGCCTCTTCGCGGGCACGCCCGCTCCCACAGGTATCCACTTGCCTTGAAGTGTATGATTTTCCTGTGGGAGCGGGCGTGCCCGCGAAAGGGCCCTGTGCCTTACATCCTAACCAATCTCAGGTTGCAGTTCCGCGTCACGCACCAGCCGTTCCAGCCCGACCAGGTCCGGCACCCGCGCTACCTGTTCGCCCACCTGCACCGCCGCCAGTTCCAGGCGACCCAGCGCCACGTCCACGTAGTTCAGCTGGCTGTCCAGCTTGCAGGAGCGCGGTATGTCCTGCAGCAACAACGCCAGGTAGCGCAGGCCGGTATCACCCAAGGCATTGAGCACCACCACGCGTGCCCGCTCGCCGCAGGGTGTCTCGCCACCGCACGCGGCTTCGAAGCCGATCAGCGGCAGGCGCTGCTGGCGCCAGTCGATCCAGCCCAGGTGCCAGGCCGGCTCGCCGCGTTGGCACACCACGTTGCGCTGGCCACTCAACTCCGCCACCGCCACGTTGGGCAACACCAGGGTACGGTCGCCCAACGGCAGCAAAAGCCCGGTCAGGCTGCTGCGTTGGCCGGCGATCAGTTCAAGCATGGGTCTGGCTCCAGTGGGCAATGCTCTGCAACAGGACCGACTCCTGGTACGGCTTGCCCAGGTATTCGTTGACGCCGATGGCCATGGCACGGTCGCGGTGCTTCTGCCCGGTGCGCGAAGTAATCATTATGATCGGCAAGTCTTTCAGTCGTTCATCACGGCGGATACGTGTGGCCACCTCGAAGCCGTCCATGCGCGGCATCTCGATGTCCAGCAGCAACACATCGGGGCGGTGTTCTTCCAGCAGGGCCATTGCATCGACCCCGTCCTTGGCCGTCAGCACACTCATGCCGTGGCGTTCCAACAGGCGGCTGGTGACCTTGCGCACAGTCACCGAATCGTCCACCACCATTACCAGCAACGCCCGCCGTGGCGCCGGGCCGAACACCTGGCGCCGAGCCGCACCGCCACCCGGCAGGCGCGCCAGGCGCCGCTGCTGGCCACGCAACTGGCCCAGCAGGTCGAGAATCAGTACCACCCGACCATCGCCCAACAGCGTTGCCCCCGACAACCCGGCAACTGCGGCAAACTGCGGCCCCAGGCTCTTCACCACGATCTCGCGGCTGGGCGACAGGCTATCGGCCTGGATGGCGAACGACTGCTCCTGGGAATGCACCAGCAGCACCGGCAGCGGCACGCTCTGCCCGAGCAATGCCGGGCGCGGCATGCCCTGCAGCAGCTCACCCAGGTAGCGCAGCTCGTATTCGTGGCCGGCGTACACATAACGCGGGGCGTCCAGCTGGTAGCACGCCGCCAGTTCGGCCGGCGGCACGCGGACGATGCCCTCGATGGTATTCAGCGGAATGGCGTACTGCTCTTCGCCCAGGTGCACCATCAGCGCGCGGTTCACCGACACGGTGAACGGCAGGCGGATCAGAAAGCGCGCGCCCTTGCCCTGGGCTGACTCGATACTCATCGAGCCGCCCAGCTGCTTGACCTCCTCGTGCACCACGTCCATGCCCAGGCCACGCCCGGAAATCTGAGTAATCTTCTCGGCAGTGGAAAAGCCCGGGCGCAGAATGAATTGAAGGATCTCGTGATCGCTCAATTGCGCCTGCGGGTCTAGCAGGCCGCGCTTGATGGCCTTGCGGCGCACCGCTTCCAGTGGCACGCCGGCACCGTCGTCGGTCATTTCGATAACGATATCCGCGCCTTCGTGCAGCAGATTCAGGTGAATGGTGCCCTGCTCCGGCTTGCCCGCAGCCAGGCGCATTTCGCGGCTTTCCAGGCCATGGTCGACGGCGTTGCGCAGCATGTGCTCCAGCGGTGCCACCATACGTTCGAGCACGCTGCGGTCGAGTTCACCCTCGGCATTGCCGACCACCAGCTCCACCTGCTTGCCCAGCTCGCTGGCCACCTGCCGTACCACACGCTGCAAGCGCGGCACCAGGCGCTCGAAGGGTACCATCAGGGTAGCGGTCAGGCCTTCCTGCAACTGGCTGTTCACCCGCGCTTGCTGCTGCAGGAGGCTGTGGGCTTCCTGTGCGCGCTGTGCCAGGGTTTCCTTGAGGTCGAGCAAATCCGAGGCGGACTCGAACAAGGCCCGCGACAGCTGCTGCAGTTGCGAGTGGCGGTCCATTTCCAGCGGGTCGAAGTCGTCATAGGCATCGCCTTCGAACTGCTGCCGGCTGGACATCCGCCCTTGGGTCTCGATATCCAGGCGCAGCAACTGGTCGCGCATGCGCTCGAGGGTGGTTTCCATCTCGTTGAGGGTGAACTGCGCATCGTTCACCTGCTGCTCGATGCGCCCACGGATGATCGAGTGCTCACCGGCCAGGTTGCCCAGGTCGTCGAGCAGCTCGGCATCGACCTTGACCATGTCGCCCGGTGCCCGCTCCGGTGCCACCGCCGGGGCCTCACTGGTTGCGGCTTCGACCGGCCCCTGGCCGGCGGCGCTATCGGCCAGGGCCGAGAAGCTGAAGTTGCGGATGTAGTCGATCAGCGCGGTGGCGGCATGCAGCGGTTGCCCCAGGCGCACGGCATCGAGCATGTGCGCCAGGCGGTCATGGCAGTTCTGCAGCAAGGCGAACAGTGGCGCGCTCGGTGGCATACGGCCTGCGGCCAGCAGTTCGTAGAGAAACTCCAGCTCGTGGGCCAGGTCGCCGATCGGCGCAATTTCGACCATGCGCGCCACACCCTTCAGGGTGTGCAGGTCGCGCATCAGGTTGTCCACCTCGACACTGTTGCGCGGGTCGGCCTGCCAGCGCGCCAGGGCTGCGGCGGCACTCTCGACGATGTCCGAGCTTTCTTCGAGGAAGACTTCCAGCAGCTCTTCGCCTGGGCTTTCCGGCTCTTCGACCAGCGGCTCGGCCACAACCGGCAGCAAGGGGTTGTGCGCAGGCCCCAGGCCAAGGGTATCGGCCAGGTCCATGTCCGGATGCAACGGCGTGACCGTGTCGATGCCCACCAGGCCAGTGGCCTCCGGTGCCAGGGCCTGGCCAAGCAGGTGGCGCAGGCTGTCGACCAGCTCTGGCCTTGGCGGGATGTCCTGCCCGGCCGCCACTTCGTCGAGCATGTCCAGCAGTGCTTCATGGGCCCGCTGCACGTGGGCGAAGAACCGTGCATCGGCGGGCAGGCTGCCCTCCTCCACGGCGCCGTACAAGTCGAGCAAGGCCTCGCACACGTCATCCATCTGCCACAGGTCGGCCAGATGCGCGGCGTGGCCCAGGGTAGTCAGTTCGTCGAGCAGGGTGTCCAGCGCATCGCGCTGGCCGGGCTGTTCCTGCCAGCGCGACAGCAACGACTCGGCATCAAGCAGGATATCCATGGCCTGGGCCAGGAAACTGGCAATCGATTGCGGGTCGCGCTTGCTGCGCCGCCCATGCTGCGGGTCGTCATGCAAGCTGGCCAGGTGCCCGTCAACCGCCTGGCCGACCTGCTCGATCAGTTCTGCGGCACCGGGGATGGCTGCCAACGGCGTGCTGTCGAGTTGCACCAGGCCCAGGTGGAACAGCGAGCGCGCAGCTTCCAGCCATTCGATCTCGGCCATTCGCAGGGGCAGTTGGTGGCCCTTGTATTCACGTGCCAGGCGGTCGAAGGCGGTGGCCAGTTCGGCGACCGGCATCACCCCGGCCATGGCGGCACTGCCCTTGAGCGTGTGCAGGGCGCGCTGCAGGCCATCGCTGACCTGCGTATCGTGGCCGTCGGCGCCCTGCAGGAAAGCATCCAGGCTGGCCAGGTGGCCCTGCGCCTCGCTGCGGAAAATGTCGAGCAGTTGCGGATCGAGGCCGTCGATGTCGGCCGCCACCGGGGCATCGTTTTCGGCGAGGGCATGCAGGTGCCCGGCCAGTTGCTCGATTTCCGTCAGTTGCGGCAACTGGCCTGCGGCGAAGTCGGCCAGCAGGTCGGGCAGGTAGACGAATACCTGCTGCAGGGCCACCACGCCTTCCGGGCTGAGCACGCTGCGGCCCTCGAGTACCCGGTTCAGCAGGTGTTCTGCGCCCCAGGCCAGCTCGGCCACCGCCTCGGCATGCACCATGCGGCCGCTGCCCTTGAGCGTATGCAAGGCGCGGCGTACTTCTCCCAGTGCCTCGCGCTGCTGGTTGTCGGCACGCCAGCGCAACCAGTGGCGCTCGATTTCAGGCAGCAGTTCACCGGCCTCGTCGAGAAACACTTCACGCAGCTCGTCATCGATGCCATCAGCGCTGCCATCCTGGCCTGCGGTGGCCTCGACCATCGCGCAGTGCACACCCAGTGTCGCCAGGCTGGCGCGCGCCATGTCGATGAAGGGCTGGCCATCCGCCAATGGGTCCGCCACCCGCCATTGCAGGTAGCATTCGGCGGCGCTCAGAGCCTCGGCCAAGTGCGTCAGCTCATCGGCTGGCGGCTCCACCTCCAGGTGCTGCAGCCAACGCTGCACATAGCTGGCGCAACCGGCAAACAGCTCGGCCACGGTCGGCAGCATCAACATCGCCAGTGCACCACGAATCTGCTGCAACAGCCCTGGCAAAGGTTGCAGGCGTTGCCGAGGCCAGCCGGATTCCAGGCAATCGCCGATCAGGTCCTTGGCCTGCTGCAGCACATTCAGCGACTCGTTCAACACCAGCTGGCGGATTTCGGCCAGGTCCGAGCCCGGCAGGCCGCCCTGGCCGTTTTCCTCCAGCGGGCCGACCATGCCATTGAGCGTGGCCTCCACGTACAGCAGGGCCCCCGCTACATCCATCAACACCGCGTCGTCCACGGCCCGCTCGCCCTGGGCCAGGGCCTGCAGCGCCAGCACCTGGTCGATGATCACCCGGCGTGGCTGCTGGAAGCCAAGCACCGCCAGGGTGTCGGCCACGTGGCGCAGCGGTGCCAGCAGGGCATCAAGTTGCTCGCTGTGCTGGCGATCGCCACGCACGAACTGGTCCAGGCGCTCCTTGATGCGCATCAGGTCGTCGCACAGCGCGGTCACCACCGAGCGCAGGGCATCGCGGCCAGGCCCTGCCTGCAGCTGCTCGCGCCAGTTGCCCAGCGACAGGTCGAGGTTGGCCAGGTCGTCGGCACCGGCAAAGCGTTGGGTGGCGCCGCTGATCAGGCTGGCCTGGGCCAACGGCTCCTCGCCACGGCAGGCACGCAGTTGGTTGAGCAGCGGCAGCATCACCAGTGGCAGGTCGTGGCGGGCGCCGCGTAGGCGCTCCAGATACGACGGCAGTTGCTCCAGGCCGCGAAACAAAGCGCCCAGGCAATCACCGCGGGGGCTGACCTGACCATCGGCCAGGGCCTTGGCGAACAGCTCCAGTTCTTCAGCCAGGCGCGTGGCACCGCGCAGTTCGAGCATGCGCAGGCAGCCGTGCACCTGGTGCAGGTTGTCTACCACGAATGCCAGCATCGACAGGTCGCCAGGCTCGCCGGCAAAGCGCTCCAGCGCCTGGCGCGCCTGGCCCAGGCAGTCGAGGATGGCGGCTTTGGTCCAGGCCAGCGCCACGGTGTCGTGGCGCTCGGGGCTTACAGCTGCTACAGCCATGGGCATTCCTCGGCGCGGCTTTTCAGTAGAGCTCATCAGTAGGGCTCTTCACTTGGGCTCTGCTGGTGGCGGCAGGGTGAACCCGGACACCGAACGGCGCATCTCGCTGGCCATGCGTGCCAGGTGGCGGATGCTGTCGGCAGTGGCGCCGGAGCCGGCGGAGGTCTGCGCGGTAATCTGCTGGATGACCGCCATGGTGTGGGAGATCTGCCCGGCAGACGAAGTCTGCAGCTGGGCGGCATCGGAGATGCTGTGGATAAGGTCGGCGAGGTTCTGCGAGACGCCTTCGATCTCGGCCAGCGCCACCCCGGCATCCTGGGCAAGGCGGGCACCGCGCACCACCTCGGCGGTAGTCTGCTCCATGGAGATCACCGCCTCGTTGGTGTCGGCCTGGATGGTGCGCACCAGCGCTTCGATCTGCCGGGTGGCCGATGACGAGCGCTCGGCCAGGCGCTGCACTTCGTCGGCGACCACGGCGAACCCACGGCCGGCCTCGCCGGCCAGCGAGGCCTGGATCGCCGCGTTGAGGGCGAGGATGTTGGTCTGGTCGGCAATGTCGTCGATCAGGCTGACGATATCGCCGATTTCCTGGGAGGACTCACCGAGGCGCTTGATCCGTTTGGCGGTGTCCTGGATCTGTTCGCGAATGTTGTCCATGCCGTTGATGGTGTTGTGCACCACCTCGTTGCCCTTGTTGGCGATCGCCACCGAGCGCTCGGCCACCTTGGCCGACTCGTAGGCATGCGCCGAAACCCGGTCGATCGATTCGACCATGTCGCCAACCGCCTCGGAAGCCTCGCTGATCTGCTCGGCCTGGTGCTCCGAGGCCTTGGCCAGCTGGCGTGCGGTGTTCTGTGTGTCCTGCACGGCGGCAGCGACCTGCATGGCACTGTGGTTGATGGTGGCGACCAGGTCGCGCAATTGGTCCACGGAATAGTTGATCGAGTCGGCAATGGCGCCAGTGAAGTCTTCGGTCACCGATACGGTCACGGTCAGGTCGCCGTCAGCCAGCTCTTCGATTTCGTCGAGCAGGCGCATGATCGCCTGCTGGTTGCGTTCGTTCTTTTCCGCCGTCTCACGCAGCTGGCGGTTGGTGGTGCGTACCATGACCAGGCCGATGAGGATGATCGAAGCCAGCGCCAGAAGGCCCAGGACATAGCCGCCGACGGTGTCGAGCGTGCGCCCGCCGGCCAGGTTCTCGAAACCGTTGGCCAGGTGCGAGGCCTCGTCGAGCAGGGTTTGCGACAGGCTGAAGATGTTGCCCGCAGCCTCGCGCACGCGGAACAGTTCCGGCGAGGTTTCGAGGATTTCATCCACCGAGCCGGCAACGAACTGGAACAGCTCTGCAATTTCAGCCAGGCGCGCACGGGCATCGGCGTCCTCGACACGGGTCACCTGGATCGCCGCGTTGCCACTGAGCATGCCCTCGAGCACCTGGCCGAAGCGCCCGGCATCGCGGCCGAAGGCATCCGCCGCCTGGGCCGCGGCGTCGTCACCGGCCAGCACAGTGTTGACCGAGCCGAGAATGCGTTCGGCCAGCAGCAACTGGCGCTGGGCCACCGCCACCTGGCTGGCCGGGGCGCCACTCTGCAGCAGGATCTCGACCACTTTCTCGTATTCCACCTGCAACTGCGGCACGGTCTCGGCCAGGGTCGCCGCCACCTGGTGCAGCGACAGCACGGTCTGCTCGCTGGCCAGGATGGTGTCGGTGTTCTTGCGCAGGTTTTCCCAGTCGCGGCGTACCGCTTCCATTTCGTCACGCACCATGGGCGGCGCAGGTGGCAGGCCGGTGGACTTGTCACCTTCACGCAGGTAGCCCCAGCGCCGTTCGAAATCGTTGCGCGCGTCCGACAGCAGCTTGAAGGCCAGGGCCTTGCCGGTGGCGGCTTCGGTGGCGTTCTTGGCGATGCGCTGCGACAGCACCCGCAGTTCGCCGGCGTGGCCGATGTACTGCTTGTCGTAGTTGGACTGGGTGTTCAGGTAGGCAAAGTTGGCGAACAGCAGAATGATCGACAGGATCAGGATCAGGAACAGCACGGTGATCTGCGCGATGCTGCGGGTACGTGGGGTCACGGTGGTGACGGGGGTGGCAGGCTTGTTCACGTTCGCAGGTCCTATAACGCCACATCGAGAAAGCCCGGCGCCTGGGCCAGGGCGAAGGGGCTGAAGATCGCCCAGTTGCGTTCACGCGGGAAGTGCCCCTGCACGAAAGGTGCAGCGGCGCGGATCAGGGGCTGTGGCGGCGACAGTTGCAGGCTGTCGAGGGCAAAGTGCTGCAGGCCCAGCACCTCGTCTACCAGCAGGCCGACGAACAGGTCCTCGTGGTCCAGCACCAGCACCCGCCGCTGCTTGCCCGGGGCGGCGTGGCCCAGGCCGAAGAAACTGCTCAGGTCCATCACCGGTAGCAGCCGTCCGCGCAGGTTGGCTACCCCGCACACCCACGGCTGCACGCCGGGGACGCGGCTGCTGCGCGGTTCGCGCAGCACCTCGGCAACCTCGCCCATGGGCGCGACGAACCATTGCCCGGCTATGCGGAAGCCGATGCCGCTCCACTGTTGCAGGCGGTTGTCCTGCGGCGGCTGGTCGGCGACCAGCAGGCGGCAGCGCCGGTCGATGTCCAGCAACAACTCGAAGGCGGTCAGCGACGCGCCCTGCGGGCGGGTGGTCAAGCCCCGAGCACTTCTTTGAGCTTGGCGATCAGCGCGTCCTCTTCCACCGGCTTGGTCAGGAAGTCACGAGCGCCCTGGCGCGTGGCCCAGATACGGTCGGTTTCCTGGTCCTTGGTGGTGACCACGATCACCGGGATGGTGCTGGTTTCCGGGTCCTTGCTGAGCTGACGGGTTGCCTGGAAGCCGTTCATGCCGGGCATCACGATGTCCATCAACACCGCGTCGGGCTTGTCCTGCCGTGCCAGGGCCACGCCATCGGCACCGTTGTTGGCCTTGAGCACCTGGTAGCCGTGCTTTTCCAGCCATTCGGTCAATCGGTACATCTCTGTCGGCGAGTCGTCGACAATCAGAACTCGGGCCATGCTGGTTCCCCATCAGGAAAGAAAGACCGTGCCATGGCGAGGCGCGGTCAGGGTGCGTGTTGTTGGGCTGCGGCAAAACCGGGCACGTGGGCGCGGATCGCGTCGAGCAGTTCTTCCTTGCTGAACGGTTTGGTCAGGAACTGGTCGGAGCCGACCACCCGGCCGCGGGCCTTGTCGAACAGGCCGTCACGTGACGACAGCAGAATGACCGGGGTGTCCTTGAAGGCACTGTTGTGCTTGATCACCGCGCAGGTCTGGTAGCCGTCCAGGCGCGGCATCAACACATCGACGAAGATGATGCTGGGCTGGTGGTCGACGATCTTGGCCAGGGCATCGAAGCCATCGCTGGCGGTGATCACCTCGCAGCCCGCTTCACCGAGCAACATCTGTGCGGTGCGGCGGATCGTGCGCGAGTCGTCGATCACCATCACCTTCAGGGGTTGTTCCATCACTTGGGCTACCGTCGCTGCTTATGCCGAATTCCTGGAGCTGCTGCGCAGCCCCAAAGGCCTGTTGTATAGCGCTATGACTGGCATTTTTAGCACACTCCGGGTGGCCGTTCCATCTGCGGCGCCCCTTGACCGGCGGCGTTCACGGCGCCACCCTGAGCCACTTTTCTTTCGATCCATCGCGGCCACGTGCCGCCAAGAGGAACCACCCCATGAGCGTTCGCCTCGGCATTGTCATGGACCCCATCGCGTCCATCTCCTACAAGAAGGACAGCTCGCTGGCCATGCTGCTGGCCGCACAGGCGCGCGGCTGGAGCCTGTTCTACATGGAACAGCGAGATATGTACCTGGGCGCCGGCCAGGCCCGTGCGCAGATGCGCCCGCTGAAAGTGTTTGCCGACCCGGCCCGCTGGTTCGAGCTGGGCGAGGAGCAGGACAGCGCGCTGGCCGAGCTGGACGTGATCCTGATGCGCAAGGACCCGCCCTTCGACATGGAGTTCGTCTACAGCACCTACCTGCTGGAGCAGGCCGAGCGCGAGGGGGTACTGGTGGTCAACCGCCCGCAGAGCCTGCGCGACTGCAACGAAAAACTGTTCGCCACCCAGTTCCCGCAGTGCATGGCGCCTACCCTGGTCAGCCGCCGTGTCGACATCCTGCGCGAGTTCGCCGACAGCCGTGGTGACGTAATCCTCAAGCCGCTGGACGGCATGGGCGGCGCCTCGGTGTTCCGTCACCGCAAGGACGACCCTAACCTGTCGGTGATCCTCGAGACCCTGACCCAGCACGGCGGCCAGCAGATCATGGCGCAGGCCTACCTGCCCGAGATCAAGGACGGCGACAAACGCATCCTGATGATCGACGGCGAGCCGGTGGACTACTGCCTGGCGCGTATCCCGGCCAGCGGCGAGACCCGTGGCAACCTTGCCGCCGGCGGCCGTGGCGAAGCACGCCCGCTGACCGACCGCGACCGCTGGATCGCCGCCCAGGTCGGCCCGACCCTGCGCGAGAAGGGCCTGACGTTCGTGGGCCTGGACGTGATCGGCGACTACCTCACCGAAATCAACGTCACCAGCCCCACCTGCATCCGCGAGATCGATGCCGCCTACAACACCGATATCGGCGGGCAATTGATGGATGCCATTGATCGCCAGCTGAAGGCGCGCTGACCGCCGACGCACGGCAACAACCCAGAGTGGGGTATGATGCGGGTCCTTTTAGCCTGGCCTGCTGCCCCGCCCTGCGGTTGCTGGAAACCCGATGACGCTGCCCGCTGACATCCCCGCCGACCTGCTGCCCCCCCGTGTTCGCCCGGTGGACCGGCTCGGCTTTACCCTGTTCCTGGCTGCCCTGGTGCACCTGGCGCTGATCCTCGGCGTCGGCTTCAGCGTGGTCAAGCCTGCAGAAATCCGCCACACCATGGACATCACCCTGGCCACCTTCAAGAGCGAGAAACCGCCGGAGAAGGCCGATTTCCAGGCCCAGGACAACCAGCAGGGCAGCGGCACCCTGGACAAGAAAGCGGTGCCCAAGACCACCGAACTGGCACCGTTCCAGGACAGCAAGATCAACAAGATCACCCCGCCACCCGCCGCGAAGCCCGAGGTGGTACCGCCCCCTGTCCCGCAGAAGTCGGCGGTAGTGACCACGGCGCCCAAGCCGCAGAAGGTCGAGCCCAAACCCAGGGAAAGCAAACCGCAGCCCAAGCCGGCAGCCCCGGCACCGGACTTCGACAGCTCGCAGTTGTCCAGCCAGATCGCCAGCCTGGAGGCGGAGCTGTCCAACGAACAGCAGATGTACGCCAAGCGCCCGCGCATCCATCGGCTCAACGCCGCCTCGACCATGCGCGACAAGGGTGCCTGGTACAAGGAGGAGTGGCGCAAGAAGGTCGAGCGGGTGGGCAACCTGAACTACCCCGATGAAGCGCGCCGGCAACAGATCTACGGCAACCTGCGCATGATGGTGTCGATAAACCGCGATGGCTCGCTGTACGAGGTACTGGTGCTGGAGTCGTCCGGGCAACCGGTGCTTGACCAGGCGGCGCAGCGCATCGTGCGGCTGGCGGCGCCGTTTGCGCCGTTTACCGGGGACCTGGCCGAGTTTGACCGGCTGGAGATCATCCGCACCTGGCGCTTTGCCCGTGGGGACCGTTTGTCCAGTAACTGAATCAGGGCCGCTTCGCGCCCCATCGCCGGCAAGCCAGCTCCCACAGGGATAGCATGTGGCTTGAGATCGATGCGATCGGTGTGGGAGCTGGCTTGCCGGCGATGGGCTGCACAGCAGCCCCAAAACAGCCATGCCGAGCACCTTGTCAGCCTCGCCACCTGGCGCCACACTATCCCCCATGAAAACCCTCACGCCGAGCTACCTCAAGCATCAGTTCCTGATCGCCATGCCACACATGGCCGATCCGAACTTCGCCCAGACCCTCACGTACATCGTCGAGCACAACGCCCATGGCGCCATGGGCCTGGTGGTCAACCGGCCGCAGGAGCTGAACCTGGCCGACATCCTCGAGCAGCTGCGCCCGGACGAAATGCCACCGGCCAGCACCTTGCAGGTGCCGATCTACCAAGGTGGCCCGGTACAGACCGACCGTGGCTTCGTACTGCACAGCAGCGAATGCAGTTTCCAGGCCACCGTGGCGCTGGAAGGGCTGTCGCTGACCACCTCGCAGGATATATTGCTTGCCATCGCCGCCGGGGTAGGCCCGAAACAGAGCCTGATCACCCTGGGCTATGCCGGCTGGGAAGCGGGCCAACTGGAAGCGGAGCTTGCCGACAACGCCTGGCTCAACTGCCCGTTCGACCCGGAAATCATCTTCGGCCTGACCAGCGACCTGCGCCTGGAAGCCGCCGCCGCCAGCCTGGGGATCAACCTGAACCTGCTGACCAGCCAGGCGGGCCACGCCTGATGGCCGAACTGCACCCTGAACTGCGTCTGCTGCTGGGCTTCGACTACGGCAGCAAACAGATCGGCGTAGCCGTCGGCCAGGTGGTTACCGGCCAGGCCCGCGAGCTTTGCACACTGAAAGCACAGAACGGCGTGCCGGACTGGGCCCAGGTGGAAAAGCTGATTGCCGAATGGAAGCCCGACGCCATCGTCGTCGGCCTGCCGCTAAACATGGACGGCACCCCCAGCGAAATGAGCGCCCGCGCAGAAAAGTTCGCCCGCCGCCTGAACGGCCGCTTCAACCTGCCCGTGCACACCCACGACGAACGCCTGACCACCTTCGAGGCCAAGGGCGAGCGCATGGCCCGTGGCGGCCAGCGCGGCAGCTACCGCGACAACCCGGTCGATGCCATCGCCGCCGCCCTGTTGCTGCAAGGCTGGCTGGAGGCCAATACCTGATCATCTTTGCCGCCGGCCCCGCCCGGCGCACCCTTCCGAGGAGCCCGCAATGAGCCTACCCAATCCCGCCGACCTGATTCGGCAGATGGCTGTCGACCTTCGTGCCCACCTGGCGCGCCGGGCAATTACCGAACCGCGCTACATCGGTATCCGCACCGGCGGCGTCTGGGTTGCCCAGGCCCTGCAGGAAGCCATGGGCGACACCAGCCCCATGGGCACTCTGGACGTCTCGTTCTATCGCGACGACTTCAGCCAGAACGGCCTGCACCCGCAAGTGCGCCCGCCCGAGCTGCCGTTCGAGGTCGAGGGCCAGCACCTGGTGCTGGTGGATGACGTGCTGATGAGCGGCCGCACGGTACGCGCCGCGCTCAACGAACTGTTCGATTATGGCCGCCCGGCCAGCGTCACTCTGGTCTGCTTGCTGGACCTGGATGCCGGCGAACTGCCAATCCGCCCGAATGTACTCGGCGCCACCCTGTCGCTGCCCCCCCATGAACGGGTAAAATTGACCGGACCCGCACCGCTCGCCCTCGAGCGCCAGGACCTCGCCTCCGCTTCCGCCCTTTAAGAGTCCCCCGCGATGACGCCAATCGACGCCAAGCGCCCGCTGCAGCTCAATGATCAGGGCCAGCTGCGCCACTTCCTCTCGCTCGACGGTTTGCCCCGCGAACTGCTCACCGAGATCCTCGACACCGCCGACTCCTTCCTGGAAGTCGGTGCCCGGGCCGTGAAGAAAGTCCCGTTGCTGCGCGGCAAGACTGTGTGCAACGTGTTCTTCGAGAACTCCACCCGTACCCGTACCACGTTCGAACTGGCGGCCCAACGCCTGTCGGCAGACGTGATCAGCCTGAACGTGTCGACCTCCTCGACCAGCAAGGGCGAAACCCTGTTCGATACCCTGCGCAACCTCGAAGCCATGGCCGCCGACATGTTCGTGGTGCGTCACTCCGATTCCGGGGCCGCGCACTTCATCGCCGAGCACGTGTGCCCGGAAGTTGCCGTGATCAACGGCGGTGACGGCCGCCATGCGCACCCGACCCAGGGCATGCTCGACATGCTCACCATCCGCCGCCACAAGGGCAGCTTCGAGAACCTGTCGGTGGCCATCGTCGGCGACATCCTGCACTCGCGCGTGGCCCGCTCCGACATGCTGGCGCTCAAAGCGCTGGGCTGCCCGGACATCCGCGTGATCGGCCCGAAAACCCTGATCCCGATCGGTATCGAGCAGTACGGCGTGAAGGTCTACACGGACCTCGCCGAAGGCCTGAAGGACGTCGACGTGGTGATCATGCTGCGCCTGCAGCGTGAGCGCATGGCCGGCGGCCTGCTGCCCAGCGAAGGCGAGTTCTACCGCCTGTTCGGCCTGACCACCGCGCGCCTGGCCGGGGCCAAGCCCGACGCCATCGTCATGCACCCGGGCCCGATCAACCGCGGCGTGGAAATCGAGTCGGCGGTGGCCGACGGCAAGCACTCGGTGATCCTCAACCAGGTCACCTACGGCATCGCCGTGCGCATGGCCGTGCTGTCCATGGCCATGAGCGGGCAGAACGCGCAACGTCAATTCGACCAGGAGAACGCCCAGTGACCATCAGTATTCTCGGCGCCCGGGTCATCGACCCGAACAGCGGCCTGGACCAGGTCACCGACCTGCACCTGGACGGCGGCCGCATTGCCGCCATCGGTGCAGCCCCGGCCGGCTTCAGCGCCAGCCGCACGATCCAGGCTGATGGCCTGGTCGCCGCACCCGGCCTGGTCGACCTCGGCGTGTCCCTGCGCGAGCCGGGCTACAGCCGCAAAGGCAACATCGCCAGTGAAACCCGCGCCGCCGTCGCCGGCGGTGTCACCAGCCTGTGCTGCCCGCCGCAGACCAAGCCGGTGCTGGACACCTCGGCCGTGGCCGAGCTTATCCTTGACCGCGCCCGCGAGGCCGCCAACAGCAAGGTCTACCCGATCGGCGCCCTGACCAAGGGCCTGGAAGGCGAGCAACTGGCCGAGCTGGTGGCCCTGCGCGACACCGGCTGCGTGGCCTTCGGCAATGGTCTGAAGGAAATCCCCAACAACCGTACCTTGGCCCGCGCCCTGGAATACGCCGCCACCTTCGACCTGACCGTGGTGTTCCACTCCCAGGACCGCGACTTGGCCCAGGGTGGCCTGGCCCACGAAGGTGCCATGGCCAGCTTCCTCGGCCTGCCGGGCATTCCGGAAACCGCCGAGACCGTGGCCCTGGCGCGCAACCTGCTGCTGGTGGAACAGACCGGCGTGCGTGCGCACTTCACCCAGATCACCAGCGCCCGTGGCGCGCGGCTGATCGAGCAGGCCCAGCAGCTTGGCCTGCCGGTGACCGCCGATGTGGCGCTGTACCAACTGATCCTTACCGACGAGTCGCTGCGTGAGTTCTCCAGCCTGTACCACGTGCAGCCACCGCTGCGCACCGCCGCCGACCGTGACGGCCTGCGTGCGGCGGTGAAGTCGGGGGTGATCCAGGCGATTTCCAGCCACCACCAGCCGCACGAGCGCGACGCCAAGCTGGCCCCGTTCGGCGCCACCGAGCCGGGCATCAGCAGCGTCGAGCTGCTGCTGCCGCTGGCCATGACCCTGGTGCAGGACGGCCTGCTCGACCTGCCAACCTTGCTGGCCCGCCTGAGCAGCGGCCCGGCGGCGGCCCTGCGCCTGCCGGCCGGCGAGCTGAAAGTGGGTGGCGCGGCCGACCTGGTGCTGTTCGACCCGCAAGCCTCGACCGTGGCCGGCGAGCAGTGGTTCTCCCGCGGTGAGAACTGCCCGTTCATCGGCCACTGCCTGCCGGGTGCGGTGCGTTATACCTTGGTCGATGGGCATGTCTGCCACGAGGCCTGAGTAACCCTCACTGGCCTCATCGCCGGCAAGCCAGCTCCCACAGGAAATCACTGCCCTCAATGCCTGTGATATCCGTGTGGGAGCTGGCTTGCCGGCGATGAGGCCAGTACAAGGGAACACCTACCATTCATCCCCCACGGTTGAAATCCTTCCCCCCACCCCCATATGAGTCTGCATCAGGCACTTTCGCCCCGCTGCGTGGAGACTCTCCCCTTGACCACCATCGTTTCTGTCCGCCGTAACGGCAAAGTCGTCATGGGCGGCGACGGCCAGGTATCCCTCGGCAACACCGTGATGAAAGGCAACGCCAAGAAGGTGCGCCGCCTGTACCACGGCCAGGTCATCGCGGGCTTCGCCGGCGCCACCGCCGATGCGTTCACCCTTTTCGAGCGCTTTGAAGGCCAGCTTGAAAAACATCAGGGCCACCTGGTCCGCGCCGCCGTCGAGCTGGCCAAGGAATGGCGTACCGACCGCTCCCTGAGCCGCCTGGAAGCCATGCTGGCCGTGGCCAACAAGGACGCCTCCCTGATCATCACCGGCAACGGCGACGTGGTCGAACCCGAAGACGGCCTGATCGCCATGGGTTCCGGCGGCGCCTACGCCCAGGCCGCAGCCCGCGCCCTGCTGAACAAGACCGACCTCTCGGCCCGTGAAATCGCCGAGACCGCCCTGAACATCGCCGGCGACATCTGCGTGTTCACCAACCACAACCTGACCATCGAGGAGCAGGACCTGGCCGACTGATCAGCTGTTCTGGCGCCTCATCCCGGTGATGGGGTTTTTCCACGCTGATTCACTCCGCCCGAGGACCATTTTCATCATGTCCATGACCCCCCGCGAGATCGTCCACGAACTCAACCGCCACATCATCGGCCAGGACGACGCCAAGCGCGCCGTGGCCATCGCCCTACGCAACCGCTGGCGGCGCATGCAGCTCCCCGCCGAGCTGCGCGCCGAAGTGACCCCGAAGAACATCCTGATGATCGGCCCTACCGGCGTCGGCAAGACCGAAATCGCCCGCCGCCTGGCCAAGCTGGCCAACGCGCCGTTCCTCAAGGTCGAAGCCACCAAGTTCACCGAAGTGGGCTACGTGGGCCGCGACGTCGAGTCGATCATCCGCGACCTGGCCGATGCCGCGCTGAAGATGCTGCGTGAGCAAGAGATCATCCGCGTGCGCCACCGCGCCGAAGACGCCGCCGAAGACCGCATCCTCGACGCCCTGCTGCCGCAGGCGCGGGTCAGCAGCTTCGCCGAAGAAGCCGCGCAGACCAGCACCGATTCCAACACCCGCCAGCTGTTCCGCAAACGCCTGCGCGAAGGCCAGCTGGACGACAAGGAAATCGAGATCGAAGTGGCCGATGCCGTGGGCGTCGAAATTGCCGCGCCGCCCGGCATGGAAGAAATGACCAACCAGCTGCAGAGCCTGTTCGCCAACATGGGCAAAGGCAAGCGCAAGGCGCGCAAGCTGAAGGTTAAAGAGGCGCTGAAGATGGTTCGCGATGAAGAAGCGAGCCGCCTGGTCAACGAGGAAGAACTCAAGGCCAAGGCCCTGGAAGCTGTCGAGCAGCACGGCATCGTGTTCATCGACGAAATCGACAAGGTTGCCAAGCGCGGCAATGTTGGCGGCGCCGACGTGTCCCGTGAAGGCGTGCAGCGCGACCTGCTGCCGCTGATCGAAGGCTGCACCGTCAACACCAAGCTGGGCATGGTCAAGACCGACCACATCCTGTTCATTGCCTCGGGTGCGTTCCACCTGAGCAAGCCGAGCGACCTGGTGCCCGAACTGCAAGGCCGCCTGCCGATCCGTGTAGAGCTCAAGGCCCTGACCCCGGAAGACTTCGAGCGCATCCTGCAGGAGCCGCACGCGTCGCTGACCGAACAGTACCAGGCCCTGCTCAAGACCGAAGGCCTGAATATCGAGTTCCTCGCCGACGGTATCAAGCGCCTGGCCGAGATTGCCTACCAGGTGAACGAGAAGACCGAGAACATCGGTGCCCGCCGCCTGCACACCCTGCTCGAGCGTTTGCTCGAAGAGGTGTCGTTCAGCGCTGGCGACCTGGCCAGCACCCATGACGAAGCGCCGATCCAGATCGACGCGGCGTATGTGAACAGCCACCTGGGTGAGCTGGCGCAGAACGAAGACCTGTCGCGTTACATCCTGTAAGACCGCAGGGGGCCGCCTTGCGGCCCATCGCGACGCAAGGCCGCTCCTACAAGGGAACGCGATCTCCTGTCGGAGCGGCCTTGTGTCGCGATGGGCTGCAAAGCAGCCCCTTGCACAATCCCCCGAATCTCCTGAAGCTGTGCACCATCAGCTCCCGAGAGATTCCGCCCATGGCCCGCCTGCCCACCGCCATCAACCTGCACAAAGCCTCGAAAACCCTCAGCCTCACCTACGCCCCCGGCGAGGTCTACCACCTGCCCGCCGAATTCCTGCGCGTGCACTCCCCCTCCGCCGAGGTTCAGGGCCACGGCAACCCCATCCTGCAGTTCGGCAAGATCAACGTCGGCCTCAGCGGGCTGGAACCTGCCGGGCAATACGCACTGAAACTGACCTTCGACGACGGCCATGACAGCGGCCTGTTCACCTGGGAATACCTCGAGCAGCTGTGCCTGCGCCAGGAACAGCTGTGGGCCGAGTACCTCGACGAACTGCACAAGGCCGGCAAATCCCGCGACCCCGCCGAGTCGGTGGTCAAACTCATGCTCTAGCGCAAGGCCTTCAGGATTTAGAGCGCATTTTCTAAATTCATTTGTTTGAATACCTTACAGACAGCCCAGTGACGGGCTGTCTTGCGCATTACATGAAAGTCGGGTAACCAATGGGGGGTGGCAAGTTCCCTGCATCAAATTGCAGGTAGCCAGAACCCTCGCAGCACCGCTGTTCCTTATCACTGGTCACCCGAGTAGCAGTACCGGGCTCAGAACTGTGCACCCGCCACAGAAACCGGTACTCGTCTCAGGACAACGGAGCGTCGTAGATGAGTAACAAGAACAACGATGAGCTGCAGCGGCAGGCCTCGGAAAACACCCTGGGGCTGAACCCGGTCATCGGTATCCGTCGCAAGGACCTGTTGAGCTCGGCACGCACCGTGCTGCGCCAGGCCGTGCGCCAACCGCTGCACAGCGCCAAGCATGTGGCCCACTTTGGCCTGGAGCTGAAGAACGTGCTGCTGGGCAAGTCCAGCCTTGCCCCGGAAAGCGACGACCGTCGCTTCAATGACCCGGCATGGAGCAACAACCCACTTTACCGCCGCTACCTGCAAACCTATCTGGCCTGGCGCAAGGAGCTGCAGGACTGGATCGGCAGCAGTGACCTTTCGCCCCAAGACATCAGCCGTGGCCAGTTCGTCATCAACCTGATGACCGAAGCCATGGCGCCGACCAACACCCTGTCCAACCCGGCAGCGGTCAAACGCTTTTTCGAAACAGGCGGCAAGAGCCTGCTCGATGGCCTGTCCAACCTGGCCAAGGACCTGGTCAACAACGGCGGCATGCCCAGCCAGGTGAACATGGACGCCTTCGAGGTGGGCAAGAACCTGGGCACCAGTGAAGGCGCCGTGGTGTACCGCAACGATGTGCTGGAGCTGATCCAGTACAGCCCCATCACCGAGCAGGTGCATGCCCGCCCGCTACTGGTGGTGCCGCCGCAAATCAACAAGTTCTACGTATTCGACCTGAGCCCGGAAAAGAGCCTGGCGCGCTACTGCCTGCGCTCACAGCAGCAGACCTTCATCATCAGCTGGCGCAACCCGACCAAAGCCCAGCGCGAATGGGGCCTGTCCACCTATATCGATGCGCTCAAGGAGGCGGTCGACGCGGTGCTGGCGATAACCGGCAGCAAGGACTTGAACATGCTCGGTGCCTGCTCCGGCGGCATCACCTGCACGGCATTGGTCGGCCACTATGCCGCGCTCGGCGAGAACAAGGTCAATGCCCTGACCCTGCTGGTCAGCGTGCTGGACACCACCATGGACAACCAGGTCGCCCTGTTCGTCGACGAGCAGACCCTGGAGGCCGCCAAGCGCCACTCCTACCAGGCCGGCGTGCTCGAAGGCAGCGAGATGGCCAAGGTGTTCGCCTGGATGCGCCCCAACGACCTGATCTGGAACTACTGGGTCAACAACTACCTGCTCGGCAACGAGCCGCCGGTGTTCGACATCCTGTTCTGGAACAACGACACCACGCGCCTCCCGGCCGCCTTCCATGGCGACCTGATCGAGATGTTCAAGAGCAACCCGCTGACGCGCCCGGACGCCCTGGAAGTGTGCGGCACTCCGATCGATCTGAAACAGGTCAAATGCGACATCTACAGCCTCGCCGGCACCAATGACCATATTACCCCTTGGCAGTCGTGCTACCGCTCGGCGCACCTGTTCGGCGGCAAGATCGAATTCGTGCTGTCCAACAGCGGCCATATCCAGAGCATCCTCAACCCGCCAGGCAACCCCAAAGCGCGCTTCATGACCGGTGCCGATCGCCCGGGTGACCCGGTGGCCTGGCAAGAAAACGCTACCAAGCATGCGGACTCCTGGTGGCTGCACTGGCAAAGCTGGCTGGGCGAACGTGCCGGCGAGCTGAAAAAGGCACCGACCCGCCTGGGCAACCGTGCCTATGCCGCTGGCGAGGCATCCCCGGGCACCTACGTTCACGAGCGTTGAGCTGCAGCGCCGTGGCCCCCTGCGGGGCGCCACGGTGTTCATTTCACCCCATGAGTCACGCGCATGCCGCAACCCTATATCTTCAGGACCGTCGAGCTGGACAACCAGTCCATCCGCACCGCCGTCCGCCCGGGCAAGTCGCATCTGACGCCGCTGCTGATCTTCAACGGCATCGGCGCCAACCTGGAGCTGGTGTTTCCGTTCATCGAGGCGCTGGACCCGGACCTGGAAGTCATCGCCTTCGATGTGCCCGGGGTCGGCGGCTCGTCCACGCCGCGCCACCCTTACCGCTTTCCCGGGTTGGCCAAGCTGACGGCACGCATGCTCGACTACCTCGACTATGGCCAGGTCAATGTCATCGGTGTGTCCTGGGGCGGCGCCCTGGCCCAGCAGTTCGCCCACGACTACCCCGAGCGCTGCAAGAAGCTGGTGCTGGCCGCCACTGCCGCCGGTGCGGTGATGGTGCCGGGCAAGCCCAAGGTGCTGTGGATGATGGCCAGCCCGCGGCGCTACGTGCAGCCGTCGCATGTCATCCGCATTGCGCCGACGATCTATGGCGGCGGCTTCCGGCGTGACCCGGACCTGGCCATGCAGCACGCCGCCAAGGTGCGATCCGGCGGCAAGATGGGCTACTACTGGCAGCTGTTCGCCGGGCTTGGCTGGACCAGCATCCATTGGCTGCACAAGATCCAGCAGCCGACCCTGGTGCTGGCAGGCGACGACGACCCGTTGATCCCGCTGATCAACATGCGCCTGCTGGCCTGGCGAATTCCCAATGCCCAGCTACACATTATCGACGACGGCCATCTGTTCCTGATCACCCGGGCCGAGGCCGTCGCCCCGATCATCATGAAGTTCCTTCAGCAAGAGCGTCAGCGCGCTGTCATGCACCCTCGCCCGGTTTCGGGCGTGTAGGGGCGTGCTTGCCCGCGAAGCGGCGCCATGGTTAGAACGAGGGAGTGTTGCCATGAAAGACAAAACGGCCAAAGGAACGACAACGCTTCCCGCCACCAGCATGAACGTGCAGAACGCCATCCTCGGACTGCGCGGCCGTGACCTGATTTCCACGCTGCGCAATGTCAGCCGCCAAAGCCTGCGTCACCCGCTGCACACCGCGCATCACCTGTTGGCCCTGGGTGGTCAGCTGGGCAGGGTGATGCTGGGTGACACACCGTTTCAGCCGAACCCGCGGGATCCGCGCTTCAGCGACCCGACATGGAGCCAGAACCCGTTCTACCGGCGCGGCCTGCAAGCCTACCTGGCCTGGCAGAAGCAGACCCGCCTGTGGATCGAGGAAAGCCACCTGGATGACGATGACCGGGCCCGTGCGCACTTCCTGTTCAACCTGATCAACGATGCACTGGCGCCGAGCAACTCGCTGCTCAACCCGCTGGCGGTCAAGGAACTGTTCAACAGCGGTGGCCAGAGCCTGGTACGCGGCGTGGCCCACCTGCTCGATGACCTGCGCCACAACGATGGCCTACCACGCCAGGTCGACGAGCGCGCCTTCGAAGTGGGCGGCAACCTGGCTGCAAGCGCCGGCGCCGTGGTGTTTCGCAACGAGCTGCTGGAGCTGATCCAGTACAAGCCGATGAGCGAAAAGCAGCACGCCCGGCCACTGCTGGTAGTGCCGCCACAGATCAACAAGTTCTACATCTTCGACCTCAGCTCGACCAACAGCTTCGTCCAGTACATGCTCAAGAGCGGCCTGCAGGTGTTCATGGTGAGCTGGCGCAACCCCGACCCGCGACACCGCGAATGGGGCCTGTCGAGCTACGTGCAGGCCCTGGAAGAAGCGCTCAACGCTTGCCGCAGCATCAGCGGCAACCGCGACCCCAACCTGATGGGTGCCTGCGCCGGCGGCCTGACCATGGCCGCGCTGCAGGGTCACCTGCAGGCCAAGCACCAGCTGCGTCGGGTGCGCAGCGCCACCTACCTGGTCAGCCTTCTGGACAGCAAGTTCGAAAGCCCCGCCAGCCTGTTCGCCGACGAGCAGACCATCGAAGCCGCCAAGCGCCGCTCCTACCAACGCGGCGTGCTGGATGGCGCCGAGGTGGCGCGGATCTTTGCCTGGATGCGGCCCAACGACCTGATCTGGAACTACTGGGTCAACAACTACCTGCTCGGCAAGACACCACCAGCCTTCGACATCCTGTACTGGAACGCCGACAGCACGCGCCTGCCCGCCGCGCTGCATGGCGACCTGCTGGACTTCTTCAAGCTCAACCCGCTGACTCACCCAGCCGGCCTGGAGGTATGCGGCACCCCCATCGACCTGCAGAAGGTCGATCTGGACAGTTTCACCGTAGCCGGCAGCAACGACCACATCACCCCGTGGGATGCGGTGTACCGCTCGGCCTTGCTGCTGGGCGGCGACCGTCGCTTCGTGCTGGCCAACAGCGGGCACATCCAGAGCATCATCAACCCGCCCGGCAACCCCAAGGCCTATTACCTGGCCAACCCCAAGCTGTCCAGCGACCCGCGTGCCTGGTTCCACGATGCCAAGCGCAGCGAAGGCAGCTGGTGGCCGTTGTGGCTGGAGTGGATCACCCCGCGCTCCGGCCCGCTCAAGGCACCGCGCAGCGAACTGGGCAATGCCACCTACCCACCGCTGGGCCCTGCGCCGGGCACCTACGTGCTGACCCGATGAGCATGCCGACTGGATGAAGACTCGCGACCGTATCCTCGAATGTGCCCTGCAGCTGTTCAACCAGCAGGGCGAACCGAACGTATCCACCCTGGAAATTGCCAACGAACTGGGCATCAGCCCCGGCAACCTCTACTACCACTTCCACGGCAAGGAGCCGTTGGTGCTGGGGCTGTTCGAGCGCTTTGAAGAAGCGCTGATGCCCTTGCTCGACCCGCCACTGGAGGTACGCCTGGATGCCGAGGATTACTGGCTGTTCCTGCACCTGATCGTCGAACGCATGGCGCAGTACCGCTTCCTGTTCCAGGACCTGTCGAACCTGACCGGGCGCCTGCCCAAACTGGCCCGCGGCATGCGCAGCCTGATCAACGCACTCAAGCGCACACTGGCGGCGTTGCTGGCCAGCCTCAAGGGCCAGAGGCTGGTAGAGAGCGAGACCCAGGCGCTGGGGCAACTGGTGGAGCAGATCACCCTGACACTGATGTTCTCGCTGGATTACCAGCGGGTACTGGGGCGCGAGGGGGATGTGGGGATTGTGGTGTACCAGGTGATGATGCTGGTGGCGCCGCATCTGCAGGCCCAGGCGCGGGGGGCGGCGGAGCAGTTGGCGGTGCGGTATCTGGAGGGGTAAGCCTGACTGGAATGTATTGCGGCAGCCGACGCATTCGCCGGTGAACCCGCTCCTACAGGTACGGTGCAGAGCTTACAAGCGGCGCAGTACCTGTGGGAGCGGGTTTACCCGCGAAGAAGGCGACGCGGTATCAGATCAGGGTACCGGTGCCTGTTTGTGCCGAAGGCGGGTTGCTGGCCGGAGCCGCGGTTGGTGCCGGAGCTGCGCTAGCGGCCGGAGCGGCGCTGGCCGCTGGAGCTGCCGGCTTGGCGGCCGCCGGTTTGGCCGGCGCTTTCTTCACTGCAGGCTTCTTCGCCACAGCCGGCTTGGCCGCTGCCGGTTTCGCCGCAGGCTTGGCCGCTGCAGTCTTGGCAGCAGGTTTCGCCGCAGCAGTCTTGGCCGCCGGCTTGGCCGCCGCAGTTTTCGCCGCAGGCTTGGCCGCTGCCGTCTTGGCCAGTGGCTTGGCCGCCTTGCTCGCAGCCGGTTTGGCCGCAGCGCGCGACGAAATCGGGGTAACCGAAGCGCCGGTAAGTTTCTCGATCTGCTTGGTCAGGCTGTCCACCTGCTGGTGCAGGGCCTTGATCTCGTTGCGGCTCGGCACGCCAAGGCGCGAGATGGCGCTGTTCAGGCGCTTGTCGAAGGCCTCTTCGAGTTCGCTCCACTTGCCCAGCGCACGGTCCTTCACGCCCGACACACGCGAAGTGGTCGACGACTTGGCAGTTTCAGCAACATCTTCGGCGGTCTTCTTCGCCTGCTTCTCGGCCTTCTCGCCATCCTTCACCAGCGAGTCGAACAGCTTCGGGCCGTCCTGGTCGATCTTCGAATAGATACCAAGCCCCGCCAGCCAGATCTTGCGGGAGTACTTCTCGATCCCGCCGACCCAGGAGCTGCCTTCTTTCTCGGAATTCTTCTTGCCAGCCATCCTGCTCTCCTTATGGTTTGTGCGCGACGCGCTCGAGCAGCTCGTGCAGCTGTTCAAGCTTGATGGACAACGCCTCAACGTCATGTTTAGACGGAATGCCAAGGCGATTCAAGGCGCGACCTACCCGCGCGTCGAAAGCTTTTTCGATCTTGTCCAGTTGAACTTCGACCTTGCCGCGTACGCGACTGACTTCCTGGGTCGCTTCTTCGATCTGATTGTTGGCAGCATCGAGCTCCTTGTCGATGCGCTTCTTGCCACGCTTCTCGACGCCTTCGCCGGCCTTGACCAGCTCATTGAAGTAGTCGGAGCCTTCCTGGCCCACACGCGCATAGGCGCCGATGCCCGCCAGCCAGATCTTGCGCGCGTAGCCGCGCACCTCGCCCAGCGTGCCCGGGGCGTCGTCCTTTTTCTTCACAGTCACTTTGGCCATGCTCTGTACCTCATGCTCATGAGTGGAGGATAAACCGCCCATGGAGGTTGGGCTTGAGCACAAGGTAGAGAGGGAAATTAGAATCTTCACCCTAAGGTGATTGAGCATGGCCCCCGGAAGGGGTCAGGCCAGGGCTTTGTCCAGCGCCCGCTCGATCTCGCCCTTAATGGTGCCGCTCATCATCGACAGCATCATGCCCAGCTTCAATTCGACGCGGATGCGGTCATCGAAGATGTGCACGCTGCCGTTGGCACCGCTGCGCGCCACGTCGACCCTGTCGCCGTTCCAGGTGGCCTTGAGGTCGTATTCGCGGGTCAGTTTGTCGACCAGCGCTTCAGCCTTGGCACGGGCGGCATCGCGGCCGAGGGAATGTTTGCGTTCGACGCTGATCTGGGTCATGCGGGTGTTCCTGAAGATGAAGACATAATGGGCATTATGCCCGCCCCTGCCCACTGGCACACCCCGCCAAGACAAATCTGCCCGTTCGCCCTAGAATGGCGGTAATTTTTTCCGGTGAAGCGATATGAACGACCAGCGCAAAGGCGACCACGCCGAACCCACCACCCATTTCGGTTACCAGGACGTCCCTGAAAGCCAGAAGGCGAAGAAAGTCGCCGAGGTGTTCCACTCGGTAGCGGCCAAGTACGACCTGATGAACGACGTGCTTTCCGGCGGCATGCACCGCCTGTGGAAGCGCTTCACCATCGAGCTGTCGGGCGTACGCGCCGGCAATCGTGTACTGGACATCGCCGGCGGTACCGGCGACCTGGCCGCCAAGTTCTCGCGGCTGGTCGGCCCGACCGGTCAGGTAGTGCTGGCCGACATCAACGAATCGATGCTCAAGGTCGGTCGTGACCGCCTGCTCGACCGTGGCGTGGCCGGCAACATCGAGTTCGTTCAGGCCGACGCCGAGAAGCTGCCATTCCCGGACAACCACTTCGACTGCGTGACCATCGCCTTCGGCCTGCGCAACGTCACCCACAAGGACGAAGCCATCCGCTCGATGCTGCGCGTGCTCAAGCCAGGCGGTCGCCTGCTGGTGCTGGAGTTCTCCAAGCCGACCAACAAGCTGATGTCCAAGGCCTACGACGCCTACTCGTTCGCCTTCATGCCGCTGGCCGGCAAGCTGATCACCAACGATTCGGAGAGCTACCGTTACCTCGCCGAGTCGATCCGCATGCACCCCGATCAGGAAACCCTGAAGGCCATGATGGTCGAGGCCGGTTTCGACCGGGTCACCTACCACAACATGACCAGCGGCATCGTTGCCGTGCATCGGGGGATCAAGCCCTGATGCTGCTGGCCGGGCTGCTCGCCAGCGCCGAACATGGCCTGAACCGCGTCCTGCGCATGGACAGCACGGCCCTGCCGCGGCTGGCCGCGCTGGAGGGCAAGGTCATCGAGATCGACTGCCGCCAGCCGGCCTTGCAGGTTTTCATCCTGCCCGATGAAGAGGGCCTGATGCTCGCCGCCCACTGGCAAGGCGAGGTCGACTGCAGCCTGCGCGCCCCGGCCGGCAGCCTGGCGCAACTGGCCCTGGCCAGGGACAAGACCGCCGTGCTGCACAGCCCGCAAGTCGAATTGCATGGCGACAGCGCCGTGCTGCTCGACCTGTTCGGTGTGCTGCAGGACCTGGAGCTGGACTGGGAGCACGAGCTGCAACGCTGGCTTGGCCCGGTCGCCACGGCGCTGCTGGCCGGCCACATCCGCCTGCGCGCACGCTGGACCCGCCAGGGCCTGGCGCGCTTCAGCCAGAACCTTTCCGAGTACCTGGCCGAAGAGTCCCGTACC
Source organism: Pseudomonas asiatica (assembly GCF_009932335.1). Taxonomy (NCBI): domain Bacteria; kingdom Pseudomonadati; phylum Pseudomonadota; class Gammaproteobacteria; order Pseudomonadales; family Pseudomonadaceae; genus Pseudomonas; species Pseudomonas asiatica. The sequence goes on along the minus strand of NZ_BLJF01000003.1, from coordinate 667,725 downwards.
TTGGTCGGCAAGCGCGAAGCCGAAGCCGCCTTCAGCGAGCTCGATACCCTGAAGCTCGATACAGAACGCCTCGAGGCGCGCCTCAAGCGCCTCTCCCGATCCCTTGATACCAGCGATAACGCATGAAGCTGCTCGCCGTCCGCCGTCTTTTTCGCATCCAGCGTGTGGTGATTCGCTACCGTCTCGATGACCTGCTGTTCGACCTGCCGCTGCCCTGGTGGCTGATGAGCCTGCGCCTGCTGATGCCGTGGCGCTGGCTGCCGCGCAAGCCGTCAGAGCTCAACCGAGGCGCGCGCCTGCGCCTGGCCCTGCAGGACCTGGGGCCGATCTTCATCAAGTTCGGCCAGTTGTTGTCCACCCGCCGTGATCTGCTGCCCAACGACATAGCCGATGAACTGATGCTGCTGCAGGACCGCGTGCCGCCGTTCGACCCCAAGCAGGCCGTGGCACTGATCGAGGCGCAGCTGGGCGCCCCGGTAACGCAACTGTTCAGCCGCTTCGACGTCGAACCACTGGCCTCGGCCTCGGTGGCCCAGGTGCATGCTGCGCGCCTGAAAAGTGGCGAGGAAGTGGTGGTCAAGGTGGTGCGCCCGGGCCTGAAGCCGGTGATCGCCCAGGACCTGGCCTGGCTGTTCCTGATCGCCAAGGCCGCCGAGCGCGCTTCGGCCGACGCCCGCCGCCTGCACCCGGTGGAAATCGTCGGCGACTACGAAAAAACCATCTACGACGAGCTCGACCTGCTGCGCGAAGCGGCCAACGCCAGCCAGTTGCGGCGCAATTTCGAAGGTTCCGAGCTGATGTACGTGCCCCAGGTGTACTGGGACCTGTGCCGCCCCAAGGTGCTGGTGATGGAGCGCATCTACGGCGTGCCGGTGACCGACATGGCCACCTTGGCCGATCAGCGCACCGACATGAAGCTGCTGGCCGAACGAGGCGTGGAGGTATTCTTCACCCAGGTGTTCCGCGACAGCTTCTTCCATGCCGACATGCACCCGGGCAACATCTTCGTCAGCACTGTCAAACCATGGAGCCCGCAGTACATCGCCATCGACTGCGGCATCGTCGGCAGCCTGACCGCCGAGGACCAGGACTACCTGGCGCGCAACCTGATCGCTTTCTTCAAGCGTGACTACCGCCGCGTCGCCCAACTGCACATCGACTCGGGCTGGGTGCCGGCGCACACCAAGGTCAACGAGTTCGAAGCGGCGATCCGCACCGTGTGCGAACCGATCTTCGAAAAACCGTTAAAGGATATTTCCTTCGGCCAGGTGCTGATGCGCCTGTTCCAGACCGCCCGGCGCTTCAACATGGAAGTGCAGCCGCAGCTGGTATTGCTGCAGAAAACCCTGCTCAACATCGAGGGCCTGGGCCGCCAGTTGTACCCAGACCTGGACCTGTGGAGCACCGCCAAGCCATTCCTCGAGCGCTGGATGCGCGACCGCATGAGCCCCAAGGCCGTGCTCGGCAACATCCACAGCCAGGTCGAGCAACTGCCGCACCTGGCCGACATGGCCCGCGACCTGCTCGAGCGCCTGTCGCAACCGCACCTGCACGATCCGCAACTGCCGGAGCGGCGCCGCCAGGGCGACCGCTGGGCGCTGCGCCTGCTCGGCGCCGGCCTGCTCGGCGGGGGCGCGGTACTGGCCGCTGGTGCCGCCGCAGCCACCAGCCTGGCCGCCCCTGCCGCCTGGCCGGCCTGGCTGATGTTGGCCGCCGGCCTTTACCTGATCGTGCGCCAATAGCCAGCCGCGCCCATGGCTGGCACACTAGCGCAAAGGGCCCGGCACAGGAGCGGGCCCGCTTTGGAGTCGACGATGAAAGACTGGCTGGACGAGATCAAGTGGAACAGCGAGGGCCTGGTACCGGCGATCGCCCAGGACCACAAGACCGGACGCGTGCTGATGATGGCCTGGATGAACCGCGAATCGCTGGCCCTGACCGCCGCCGAGCAACGCGCCATCTACTGGTCGCGTTCGCGTGGCAAGCTGTGGCGCAAGGGCGAGGAATCCGGGCATGTGCAGAAGCTGCATGAAATGCGCCTGGACTGCGATGCCGACGTGATCATCCTGATGGTCGAGCAACTGGGCCATATCGCCTGCCATACCGGCCGTGAAAGCTGCTTCTACCGCGTCTTCGAAGACGGCCAGTGGAAAACCGTCGACCCGGTCCTGAAAGACCCGGATGCCATCTACAGCGCAGGACACTGACATGAGCGACACCCTGAACCGCCTGGCCGAAGTGCTTGAAGAACGCAAGCAAGCGGCCCCCGACAGCTCCTACGTGGCCAGCCTGTACCACAAGGGCCTGAACAAGATCCTCGAAAAGCTCGGCGAAGAGTCGGTCGAGACGATCATTGCCGCCAAGGACGCCGCGGTCAGCAAGGATTACAGCGATGTCATCTACGAAACCGCCGACCTGTGGTTTCATAGCCTGGTAATGCTCAGCGCGCTGGGCCAGCATCCGCAGGCCGTGCTCGATGAGCTGGAACGCCGCTTCGGGCTTTCCGGGCATGATGAGAAGGCTGCACGAACGCCTGCTGCCTGACGTATTTTCGGGGCCTGTGGGAGCGGGTTCACCCGCGAACACCGGCAAAGCCGGTGCCATACACCGCGTTGCATTCTTCGCGGGTGAACCCGCTCCCACAATGGTTGCAATGCAGCCCCGATAGGGCCAACACACATTTTTCAGGAGTACGAAATGGGTATCTTTGACTGGAAACACTGGATCGTCCTGCTGGTGGTCGTGGTCCTGGTGTTCGGTACCAAGAAGCTGAAGAACTTCGGCAGTGACCTGGGTGAGTCGATCAAGGGCTTCCGCAAGGCCATGAGCGACGAAGAGAACAAGCCGGCCGAGCAGACCCCGCCGCCTGCCCAACCCGTTCCACCGGTGCAGAACACTGCCCAGCAGAACCAGGGCCACACCATCGAAGGCCAGGCCCAGCCGGTCCAAGAGCCGCAGCGGAAAGACTGACCCATGTTCGGCATCAGTTTCAGCGAGCTGCTGCTCGTCGGCCTGGTCGCCCTGCTGGTGCTCGGCCCCGAGCGCCTGCCCGGTGCCGCGCGCACGGCAGGCCTGTGGATCGGCCGGCTCAAGCGCAGTTTCAACAGCATCAAGATGGAAGTGGAGCGCGAAATCGGCGCCGACGAAATCCGCCGCCAGCTGCACAACGAGCACATCCTGCAGATGGAAGAGGAAGCCAAGCGCATCCTCAACCCGATGACGCCACCGGCGCAGCCGCCTGTCACCACCGCAACCGTTCAGCCCCCCGCCGGGCTCGAAGCCAGGCCGGTCGAGACCGCTGCCGCCCCGGCCACGCCTTCTGAACCGCCTCAACCGCCGCGAGCCCCATGAGCGAAAATCCGGAACACGACCAGCCAATGCCGCTGGTTTCGCACCTGACCGAACTGCGCACCCGCCTGTTGCGCTGCGTTGCCGTCATTTTCCTGATCTTTGCCGGGCTGTTCTCCTTCGCCCAGCAGATCTACACCCTGGTCTCCGCACCGCTGCGCGAGCACTTGCCGGCCAATGCCACGATGATCGCCACCGACGTGGCATCGCCGTTCCTCACGCCGTTCAAGCTGACCATGATCGTCTCGCTGTTCCTGGCGATTCCGTTCATCCTCCAGCAGATCTGGGGCTTCATCGCACCCGGGCTGTACCGCCATGAAAAGCGCATTGCCATTCCGCTGCTGGTGTCGAGCATCTTCCTGTTCTACGCCGGCATGGCCTTCGCCTATTTCCTGGTGTTCCCGCTGATCTTCGGCTTCTTCGCCAGCGCCACGCCAGAAGGCGTGTCGATGATGACCGACATCGCCAGCTACCTCGACTTCGTGATGACGCTGTTCTTCGCCTTTGGCGTGGCCTTCGAAATCCCGGTGGCGGTGGTGCTGCTGGTATGGATCGGCGTGGTCGACGTGAAGTACCTGAAGAAGATTCGCCCCTACGTGATCATCGGCTGCTTCGTGGTCGGCATGGTCCTTACCCCGCCGGACATCTTCTCCCAGACCCTGCTGGCCGTACCCATGTGGCTGCTGTTCGAGATCGGCGTGCTGTGCGGCAGTCTGATCCGCAAGCGCAGCGCCCACGACGAAACCGCCAACGACCACAACGACCAGCCACCAGCGACCCAACCGTGAACCTGTTGCTCCTTGAAGAGGCCGACTTCGTCTCGGCCGACCGCGTCGTCCTCGCAGATAGGCGCTTCACCCACATGCAGGACATCCACCGTGTGGCGGTGGGCGACAACCTGCGCGTGGGGCGAATCAACGGCCTGATGGGCAAGGCCACGGTGCTGCGCCTGGAAAAGCACGAAGCCGAACTGGAAGTCGCCTTTGACCAGCAGCCACCGCCCAAGCTGCCGCTGACCCTTGTGCTGGCCGTACCTCGGCCGAAAATGCTGCGCCGGCTGTTCCAGACCGTGGCCACCCTTGGCGTGCCGCGGCTGATCCTGCTGAACAGCTACAAGGTCGAGAAAAGCTTCTGGCAAACACCGTTCCTGCACCCGGACAGCATTCGCGAGAACCTCATCCTGGGCCTGGAACAAGCCCGCGACACCGTGCTGCCCGAAGTGATGATCGAGAAGCGCTTCAAACCGTTCGTCGAAGACCGCCTGCCGGCCATCGCCGCAGGCACCCTAGGCCTGGTCGGCCACCCCGGCCCCTACCCCGCCTGCCCGCGCGCCGTGGAGCAGCACGTGACCCTGGCCATCGGCCCGGAGGGCGGCTGGATCCCCTACGAGGTGGACCTGCTGGGCAAGGCAGGCCTGGCTCCGGTCCAGCTGGGCGACCGCATCCTGCGGGTCGAGACCGCGGTGACAGCGCTGCTTTCACGGATTTTCTGACACTCTAGTCAATTTTTACCCATAAAGTTTCCCTTCCCCAGGCCGATTGTCTTGGCAACACAACAATTAATCGTGCTGCCAAGGCGCCGGGGAGTCGTACATGTATCAATGGTTCGCCCAATCATTGGGCAATGTGAGCGTCAATCGCAAACTGGGGCTGGGCTTCGGCCTGGTGCTGCTGTTGACCCTGGCCATTACCCTGGCTGGCTGGCACGGCATGGACAGCATCATCAACCGTGGCGACAAGCTGGGAAACATCTCGGTCATCCAGCAGTACACCCAGGAACTGCGCATCGCCCGCCAGCATTACCAGCGCCAGCCTGACGAAGCCTCGGTGGCAGAGCTGGAAAAAGCCCTGGGCAATCTCGAGCGCCAGGTGCAGCTTATGCTCGGGCAGATCGAGCAGCCCGCTGACAGACAGCGCCTTGAGCAGCAGCGCGAGGCCGTGCGCGGCTACCAGCAGGCATTCAACGACCTGAAACAGGCCGGCCAGCGCCGCGAGGCCAGCCGCGCCGTGCTAGGCGACACTGCCGACAAGGCCGCGGAGCTGATTGGCCGGGTGCAACGCGGCCTGCTGCAGGGTGGCGATATCAGCCAGTACCAGCACGCGGTGGAAGTCAGCGCCCTGTTGCAACAGGCGCGGTTCCAGGTACGCGGTTACACCTACAGCGGCAACGCCGACTACCAGCAAACGGCGCTGAAGGCCATCGACCAGGCCTTGGCCGAGCTACGCGCGCTACCGGCCAAAGTGCCGGCGGAGCACGCTGCCAGCCTGGACGATGCCACCACCGCCCTGGCAGGCTACCGCGACGCGGTCACCCAGTTCGGCAATGCCCAGGCCGCCAGTGAGCAGGCCCTGCAGAGCATGGTCGAGCACGGCACGGTACTGCTGCAGACCAGCCAGGCGATGACCACATCGCAAACCGCTGTGCGCGACGCCGGGGCGGCCCAGGCCAAGACCGTGCTTGCCGTGGCTACCGTGCTGGCCCTGGCCCTCGGCCTGCTGGCGGCCTGGGCCATCACCCGGCAGATCATCGTCCCGCTGCGCCAGACCTTGCACGCCGCCGAGCGCGTGGCCAGTGGCGACCTGACCCTGAACCTGCAGGTACAACGCCGCGACGAACTGGGCCAGTTGCAGGCCAGCATGCAGCGCATGACCCAGGGCCTGCGCGAACTGATCAGCGGTATCGGTGATGGCGTCACGCAGATCGCCAGTGCTGCCGAGGAGCTGTCGGCGGTGACCGAGCAGACCAGTGCCGGAGTCAACAACCAGAAGGTCGAGACCGATCAGGTGGCAACCGCCATGAACCAGATGACCGCCACCGTGCATGAGGTGGCGCGCAATGCCGAGCAGGCCTCGGAAGCTGCGTTGATGGCCGACCAGCAAGCCCGCGAAGGCGACCGTGTGGTGGGCGAGGCGGTGGCGCAGATCGAGCGCCTGGCCGGCGAAGTGGTCAATTCCAGCGAAGCGATGAACCAGCTCAAGGCCGAAAGCGACAAGATCGGCAGCGTGCTCGACGTGATCAAGTCGGTGGCCCAGCAGACCAACCTGCTGGCCCTCAACGCGGCGATCGAGGCGGCCCGGGCCGGCGAGGCCGGGCGTGGCTTTGCTGTGGTGGCTGATGAGGTGCGCAGCCTGGCGCAGCGCACCCAGCAATCGACCGAAGAGATCGAAGAGCTGATTGCCGGCCTGCAGAGCGGCACCCAGCGTGTGGCCAGCGTGATGGACAGCAGCCGCCAGTTGACCGACAGCAGCGTCGAACTGACCCGCCGAGCCGGCAGTTCGCTGGAGACCATCACCCGTACCGTGTCTTCGATCCAGGCCATGAACCAGCAGATTGCCACGGCAGCGGAAGAACAGACGGCTGTTGCTGAGGAGATCAACCGCAGCGTGATGAACGTGCGGGATATTTCTGACCAGACCTCGGCGGCCAGTGAAGAGACGGCCAGTTCCAGCGTGGAGCTGGCGCGGTTGGGTACCCACCTGCAAGGGTTGGTGGGGCGGTTCAGGCTCTAGGCTGATGTGTAGGTCACCTGTACTGGCCTCTTCGCGGGTAAACCCGCTCCCACAGGTACCGCACAGTTCTCAAAATCTGTGCAGTACCTGTGGGAGCGGGTTTACCCGCGAAGAGGCCGGCGCAGGTGGAGTATTCCTACCTGTTGAAGTGAAATTTCCTACCTGATTATCAGGTCAAGTCCTACAGCTCCGCTGCCGATTGGCAAAGGTGTGATGCCAGCAATGCGCCTGCATCCTCGCCCCCAATCGCACGGAGATTCCTCATGCTCGGCTACCTCAACCGCAAGCTCGGCAACATCAGTGTCGCAGCCAAGCTCGCCCTCGGCTTTGCCGTAGTCCTGCTGCTTACCCTGGCCACCACCGTCAGTGGCTGGCGTGCACTGGATGACGCCATTGTGCGCTCGCAGCAACTCAGCGAAATCGGCCTGATCAACGACCTGACCAAAGACTTGCGCGCAGAGCGCATCACTTACCGCGTACTCAACGACAATGCCAGCAGAACGCGGATAGCCAACATTCTCGACCAGCTCAACAGCATGCTGAGCACCTTGCAACAACGTAGCAGCGTGGATGAATCCCGGCAGATGCTGACCGAAAAGCTGGCGTTGCTGCAGCGCCTGCGCGGCGATTTCAGCGCGCTGGAGAATACTGTTGCCAAGCGTATCGCCCTGCGCCAGGCCATGCAGGCCCATGAGCAGAAGCTCACCGAAGTAATCGACGATCTCCAGACCCAGGCCTTGCTGAGGATGCCTGCCGACAGCCAGCAAAGCGGTGTGCTGGGGCTGATGGACACGCTTGGCCGACATATCGACGGTGCCAACCAGCAGAGCCTGATTCCGGCCTATACCTTCTCCCCTGTGGAAAGCTTCGCCAAGGTCGGCGACACCTCCCTGGATGCCGCCGCCAGCAGCCTTGCGCAACTGCTCAAAGGCCTTGCTCCACTTGGCTTGCCCCATGCGCTCACCCAGCAGCCCGGCGAGCAGCTGGCCAAGTACCGCGCCAGCCTGGATGAGTATCGTCGGGCTGCGGTGCGTGTCGAACAGCTGCAAAACAACATGGAGAACATGGGCAACGAGCTGCGCGCGGTAAGCCTGGAACTTGGCAAACGCAAGATCGAGCAGCGCGACAGGGAAGCCCTTGAGGCCCGCTCGCTGCTGACCACTGTAGCCCTGCTGGCGTTGGTCGTAGGCGTCGTGGCCGGCTGGCTGATCACCCTGCAGATCACCCAACCTTTGCGCCAGACCCTGGCCGTGGCCGGGCGCATCGCCAAGGGCGACCTGAGCCAGGTCGAACCGGTGCAACGCCGCGACGAGATGGGCCAGTTGCAAACCAGCATGCGCGAAATGACCTTGAGCCTGCGCGAGCTGATCGGTGGCATCGACCAGGGCGTCAGCCACCTGTCACAGGCCGCCACACAGCTGGCGGCCAGCAGCGAAGACACCAAGCTGCGCATCAACCAGCAACGCGAGGAAACCGACCAGGTGGCCACGGCCATGAACCAGATGAGCGCCACCGTGCAGGAAGTGGCGCAGAACGCTGAACAGGCCTCGCTGGCGGCGACCAACGCCGACCAGCAGGCGCAGATCGGCGACCAGGTGGTGGCCGAAGCCATTGGCCGTATCGAACAGCTGGCCGGGCAGATGGACCATTGTCTGGCGGCCATGCAGCACCTGGCGGGCGAGAGCCAGCGCATTGGCAGCATCCTCGATGTGATCAAGTCAGTGTCCGAGCAGACCAACCTGCTGGCCCTGAACGCGGCGATCGAAGCGGCACGGGCGGGTGAAGCCGGGCGTGGTTTTGCCGTGGTGGCCGATGAAGTGCGCGGTCTGGCCCAGCGTACCTCGACGGCGACCGAGGAAATCGGCCAACTGATCGACAGCCTGCACAACGGCACCGACGAAGTGACCCGCCTGCTGGACAACAGCAAGAGCCTGACCGAGCAGAGCGTGGAGCTGAGTCGCAAGGCAGGCCAGGCCCTGAGCCAGATAACTGACACCGTGTCGAACATCCAGGGCATGAACCAGCAGATCGCCACGGCCAGCGAAGAGCAGAGCGTGGTCGCCGAGCAGATCAATCGCAGTGTGCTGAATGTGCGCGATGTGTCGGATCAGACCAGTGCGGCCAGTGAGCAGACGGCGGCGTCGAGCGGGGAACTGGAGCAATTGGGGCAGCAGTTGCGGGGGATGGTGGGGCGGTTCAGCATTTGAGATTGCGGGGGGCTGCTTTGCAGCCCATTCGCCGGCAAGCCAGCTCCCACAGGGACCGTACAGTTCTCAGTACCTGTGGCACTCCTGTGGGAGCCGGCTTGCCGGCGATTGGGGCGCAAAGCGCCCCCCTTCGGTTAAAGCACCTGGCGCAGGAACGCCTGCGCGCGCGGGTCTTTCGGCGAGGCGAAGAACGCGGCCGGGGCCGAATCTTCCAGCAGCTTGCCATGATCGAAGAACAGCACGCGGTCCGCCACTTCACGGGCAAAGCCCATTTCGTGGGTAACGCAGACCATGGTCATGCCTTCCTGGGCCAGGGTCTTCATCACGTCCAGCACCTCGCCGACCATTTCCGGGTCAAGCGCCGAGGTTGGCTCGTCGAACAGCATCACTTTCGGGTCCATGGCCAGGGCCCGGGCGATCGCCACCCGCTGCTGCTGGCCACCGGACAGGCGCGACGGGTATTCGTTGGCTTTCTGCGCAATGCCTACCTTCTCCAGCAGCGCCCGGGCCTTGGCTTCGCGGTCGGCCTTGTTGCGCTTGCGCACCACCTTCTGCGCCAGGCACAGGTTCTCCAGCACGGTCATGTGCGGGAACAGGTTGAAGTGCTGGAACACCATGCCGACTTCGCGGCGGTAGGCGTTGATGTCGGTCTTCGGGTCGGCCAGTTGCAGGCCGTCGATGGCCACATGGCCTTCGTCGAAATGCTCCAGGCCGTTGAGGCAGCGCAGGAAGGTCGATTTGCCCGAGCCCGACGGGCCGAGCACCACCACCACCTCGCCCTTGGCGACCTGGGTGGTGACGTTATCCACAGCCCGTACCACGTGGCCACGGGTGTCGAAGACTTTAAGCAGGTCACGGACTTCAATCACTTTGCGCAAGCCTCCGCTCGAGCCGGCTGGCCAGGTGCGACAGCGGCAGGTTGATCAGCAGGTACAGGCCTGCCACGCAGAACCAGATCTCGAAGGTCGAGAACGAGGTGGTAATGGCCTCGCGGCCGCTCTTGGTCAGTTCGGTGATGGCGATCACCGAGACCAGCGAGGTGTCCTTGACCAGGCTGATGAACTGGCCGGCCAAAGGCGGCAGCACGCGCTTGAAGGCCTGCGGCAGGATGACGTGGCGCATCGACTGGCCCGCGTTCAGGCCCAGCGAGCGGGCTGCTTCGTTCTGGCCCTTGGCAATGGACTGCACGCCGGCACGAACGATTTCGGCCACGTAGGCGCCAGTGAACAACGCCAGTGCGGCCACCCCGGCAAACTCGCGGGACAGGTTGAGCACGGTACCGATGAAGAAGTAGAAGATGAAAATCTGTACCAGCAGCGGTGTACCGCGCACCAGCTCGACGTACACCGTCGACAGGTCCCGCAGCGTAGGGTTGCTGGACAGGCGGCAGAGGCCAGCGAACAGGCCGATCAATAGCCCCAGGGCACCGGACACCACAGAAATCCAAAGCGTGGTCCACAGGCCCCAGGCCAGCGGGCCGGCCGCCCAGTGGCGGGTGACGCCAATCTGGTCGCCTTCGGAAACGTCGTCGCCACGGGCCAGCTGCAGGCTGTCCTTGTCTACATCGAGCACCTGCTCGGCACCGCTCTCATCTTTCAGCGTGACACGGGCATTGTCGCCAGAGATGACGATGTCCTGCACGGTGCCGTAACCGGCGGCGCGCTGTGCTTCCTCGGCCTTGTAGGCGAAGTACTGCGGGACGCGGTTCCAACGCCACTCGTAGGAAATCATCGAGGTGGCCATGTACAGGCTGAACGCCAGGCCCACCAGGACCAGAGCAGTCAAACCGTGCCAGGGCCACTGGGCTTTCTTGTGTTTGATCACGTGGGGTACTTCCGTAAATGCAAACGCGCAGGGTTTGCCTGCGCGTCGGGGTCATAAAGCCGGCTTGTGGCCTGGGCCTTATTCCATTTCCTTCAGCCAGTCCTTGTTCTTGAACCACTTGTCGTGAATACGATCGTAGGTCCCGTCATGCTTGATCTGGTGCAGGAAGTTGTTGATGAAGTTTATGCTGTCGTAGTCGCCTTTCTTCAGGCCGAAGGCCAGCGGCTCGTAGGTGAAGGGTTCTTCGAGGAACAGCAGCTTGCCGGCACCGGCCTTGTCCACTGCCACCACGTTGTACGGCGCGTCGTAGACGAAGGCGTCAGCCTTGCCGTTGACTACGTCCATCACCGCTTCCTGCTCGTTGTCGTAGCCGTGGTACTTGGCCTTGGCGATCAGCTTCTTGGAAACCATTTCGCCGGTGGTGCCGAGCTTGGAGGTGATGCGGTACTTCTCGTTGTTCAGGTCCTTGTACGACTTGATCTCGCCCGCCAGTTCCTTGCGGATCAGCAGGGTCTGGCCGACCACGATGAAGGGTTCGCTGAAGTTCAGGCGCAGGTTGCGTTCCTGGGTCAGGGTCATGCCGCTGCCGATCATGTCGAACTTGTCGGTCAGCAGGGCCGGGATGATGCCGTCATAGGCCGTGGATACCGGCTCGAACTTGACGCCCATGGACTTGGCCATGGCCTTGAGGATATCGACTTCGAAGCCGATGATCTCGCCACGCTTGTTGGTCATCTGGAACGGCATGTAGGTCGGGTCCATGCCCACCCGCAGGGTGCCGCGCTTGACCGCGTCATCGATCGCGCCCGCCTGGGCTGCCGTCACGGCGACCAGGGCGGTGACACCGACCAGCAGTCGCGAAAGGTATTTCTTGATCATCACCAAGTCCCCTAGCAAGAAAAGTAGCGAATCTTATTGTTGGCATGGCCGTGGCGGCCGATGCGTCATATCGGAGAGGGATGCTAACGCATGGCGGCTCGGGGACCTAGAGCCGGGGGGGACTTTGTTGGCCAAAATCCATCATGCAGGGACATTGCTAGCGAGGGCTTTGCCCTCGTTTCGCGACACAAGGCCGCTCCTACAGGGGCATGCATTCCCTTGTAGGAGCGGCCTTGTGTCGCGATAGGGCCGCAAAGCGGCCCCTGGGCCGATCAGGCGCCGACGAGTGCCGGTTGGCCTTCATTCTCCGGATGCAACGGCAACAGCGGCGAATGCGGGTCGTTCTTGATCGACGCACGCCACACGTCGATCCACGCCGCATTGTGCTCGGCCCAGACCTGCTCGTGCAGGCGGGTCAGCGCCACCGGGTCGCTGAGCAGGGCCAGGCGGGTATTGAGATCCAGCCCTTTCGGCCCTACCTCCATCGCCTTGGCCACGCGCTCGGCGCGCAATGCCTCGATCGGCGCTGCCTGACCATGACGGGCAGTGGCCATGGCACAGGCCAGGGCGTTCTGCCGCGGGTCGACCACAGCCCGCACGAAGCCGTCATGCAGGGCATGCCAGCGGTTTTCGTGGGTGTACTGGTCGGTGGCCAGCAGTTCTTGCGGGGTGGCATATTCCTCGGGGATGAGGAACAGCTTCTCGTCCTTGGCGGCAAGGCCCAGGCGGGTGCGGCTGGAGATCACCGAAACCGGGATCGACAGCACCAGCGAACCAACGATTGGCGCCAGCCACCACAGGAAGCTCGGGTTCAGCCAGGCGACCAGCGCCGCCCAGGCGATGCCCAGCAGGGTCTGCGGGCCGTGGCGGCGCACCGCTTCACTCCACGGCGTGGAGTCGTCGTCACGCTGCGGCGAGTTCCAGGTCGCGGCCCAGCCGAGGAACGCGGCCAGCACGAAGCGGGTGTGGAAGATCATGCGCACCGGTGCCAGCAGCATGGAGAACAGCATCTCCATCAGCATCGACAGGGTGACCTTGATGCGCCCGCCAAACTCGGTCGCGCCCTTGGCCCAGATCAGAATGACGCTGAGCAGCTTGGGCAGGAACAGCAGCACGATGGTGGTGGAGAACAGCGCCACGGCCTTCTCCGGGTGCCACTGCGGCCACAGCGGGTAGAGCTGGTACGGCTCGATGAAGTACTGCGGCTCCATCAGCGTGTTGGTGGCCAGCAGCGCGGTCGACAGCACCAGGAACAGGAACCACAGCGGCGCCGACAGGTACGACATCACACCGGTGAGAAACACCGCACGGTGCACCGGGTGCATGCCCTTGACCAGGAACAGGCGGAAGTTCATCAGGTTGCCGTGGCACCAGCGGCGGTCGCGCTTGAGCTCATCGAGCAGGTTCGGCGGCAGTTCTTCGTAGCTGCCCGGCAGGTCGTAGGCAATCCACACGCCCCAGCCGGCACGGCGCATCAGCGCGGCTTCGACGAAGTCGTGGGAGAGGATTGCACCGGCGAACGCACCCTTGCCCGGCAATGGCGCCAGGGCGCAGTGCTCGATGAACGGCTTCATGCGGATGATCGCGTTGTGGCCCCAGTAGTGCGACTCGCCCAGCTGCCAGAAGTGCAGGCCGGCGGTGAACAGCGGGCCGTACACGCGGGTGGCGAACTGCTGCAGGCGCGCATACAGGGTGTCCATGCCCGAGGCCTTCGGCCCGGTCTGGATGATGCCGGCGTCCGGGTTGGCCTCCATCAGGCGCACCAGGCTGCTCAGGCACTCGCCGCTCATGACGCTGTCGGCGTCGAGTACGACCATGTACTTGTATTCGCCGCCCCAACGACGGCAGAAGTCGTCGAGGTTGCCACTCTTGCGCTTCACTCGGCGCCGACGACGGCGGTAGAAGATGCGGCCGAAGCCTTTGGTTTCGCGGCACACGTCCAGCCAGGCCTGTTGCTCGGCAACGGCGATGTCGGTGTCGTTGGTGTCGCTGAGCACGAAGAAGTCGAAGCGATCGAGGTTGCCGCTGGCGGCCACCGACTCGAACGTTGCGCGCAGGCCGGCGAACACGCGCGGCACGTCTTCGTTGCAGATCGGCATCACCAGCGCGGTACGCGCCTCGGGCGCGATCGGCTCGTTGCCTGCACTGCTACCCGAAATCTTGTACTTGTCGCGCCCGGTGAGCAGCTCGAGGAAGCCCATCAGCGCAGTCCAGAAGCCCGCCGATACCCAGCAGAACAGGATGCCGAAGAGAACCAGGATGGACGTCTGCAAGGCATACGGCCAAACCTGCACCACGGTGTCCCACAGCGGCTGGTTGACGACTTCGTCAAAGTCCACGAACGACCAGCCCTGGTACGGCAGGATGCCCTTCATGTACCAGCCGGCAACGATGGTCTGGCCGATCATCAGCGCCAGCAGGATGTAACGGCGGATCGAACCGACCGTACGCCAGCGGGCTGGCGGCAGCTCGCGCTTGGGCGGCTGCGGGGCGTTGGTGCGGCCGGTCATGCGCCGCCAAATGCGGATCAGCACGTTGGTACGCCATGGCTCGGGAACGACCTTGGTGCGCTTGATCGGCGGGGCGATCTTCAGGCACAGGCGGCCGCTGCCGTCGACACCAAGCATTTCGGCGTCTTCCAGCTCGGCGGCGCTGCCTACGGTCAGGCGCGGGCCCACCGAGGCCTGCACGGCCTCGGTAGAGCTGGCGGCCGGGTTGGCCGCCAGGCGTTGGTGCAGCTCACTGAATGACGTGCAGCTGGCGAGTTCCGCCCGTTGCTCGTCGCTCAGTGGTAGGTGGGCCAGGTACTCGCGAAGCGATTCCGGCCTTGCGCTTGAGTTACTCATCGGCAGGCAACTGATAGCTCCAGGTCTCGGTCAGCACCTTCTCGGTGGTGGCCGGGGTCCCGTTGGTGGGCGCCGCATCGGCGGCAGGTTGTTCGGCCTTGGCGGCTTTCTCGGCCTTGGCTTGCTTGGCTGCAGCCTTGTCCTGCTTGGCGTCCTTGGCAGGCTTGGCGGCTTCGACCGGCACGTCACGCACAAGCGCGGCACGCATTTCGGTCGATTTGTTGGCTTCCTTGACCTTCAAACGCAGGGTCAGGCGCCAGCCCTTGGTCTCAGGGTTATAGCGCAGGTTGTTCTCGACCACCTCGGCGTTGTCGCCCACGCTGATCTGGCTGCGCACGGCGGTGTCTTCCGGCAGGGCGGCCAGCGCCGGGCCGGCGAAGTCGACCAGGAAGGCCACGCTGCCGTCTGGCTGGCGGATCAGGTTGGATTGCTTGACGTCGCCGGTGGAACGCAGGGTCTGCTTGACCCAGCCCAGCTCGGGAGCCTGGAACTTCGGCTCGTCGATGGTCCAGTGCAGGCGGTACGCGTACTCGAATGGCTTGCCTGGCTCAGGCAGCTTTTCCGGGCTCCAGAAGGCCACGATGTTGTCATTGGTCTCGTCGGCAGTCGGGATTTCGACCAGGTCGACGGTGCCCTTGCCCCAGTCCCCCTTCGGCTCGATCCAGGCGCTCGGGCGCTTCTGGTAGTTGTCGTCGAGGTCTTCGTAGTCGCTGAAGGCGCGCTGGCGCTGCATCAGGCCGAAACCACGCGGGTTCTCGACGCTGAAGTTGCTCACGGCCAGGTGTTTCGGGTTGTTCAGCGGGCGCCACAGCCATTCGCCGTTGCCGGCATGGATCGACAGGCCTTCGGAGTCGTGCAGGGCCGGACGGTAGTTGAGGACCTTGGACGGCTGGTTGGGGCCGAACAGGTACATGCTGGTCAGCGGGGCAATGCCCAGGCGGCTGACATGGTCACGCAGGAACACGCGGGACTGCACGTCGACCACGGTATCGTTGCCTGGGCGCAGGGTCAGCTTGTAGGCGCCGGTGGAACGCGGCGAGTCCAGCAGGGCGTAAATGACCAGGTGCTTGTCGGCCGGCTTGGGCTTCTCGACCCAGAACTCGGTGAAGCGCGGGAACTCCTCACCCGACGGCAGTGCGGTGTCGATGGCCAGGCCACGGGCCGACAGGCCATATACATGGCCCTTGCCGACCACGCGGAAGTAGCTGGCGCCAAGCAGGGTCATGATCTCGTCCTGCTTGTCGGCCTTGTTGATCGGGTACAGCACGCGGAAACCGGCGTAACCCAGGTTCTTGGTGGTTTCCGGGTCGTGTGGCACGTCACCGAACTCGAAACGGCTCGGGTCGTACTTGATTTCCTCGACCTTGGTGGCGGTGACCTCGTTGATCTTCACCGGGGTATCGAAGTGCATGCCCTGGTGATAGAACGACAGCTTGAACGGGGTCTTGTCCTTGGCCCACTCGGCCTTTTCCTGCAGGAAATGAATCTTCTGGTAGTCCGCGAACTTCATGTCGCGGAATACGGCCGGCAGGTTGCTTTTCGGTGCTTCGTACTTCTGGCCGGCCAGATCCTTTGCCTTGGCTGCAACATCGTCAAGATTGAATGCCCACAGCTGGCCCGCGCTCATCAGGCCGACCAGTGCAACACTGGCCATCAGGGCCTTGCGCAGCCCGGTACCGGGGATTCTTGATGCTTTTTGGGGACTAACAATCACGAGCAACCCTCGCCGAAAACAGATCATGAAACCAACGGCCAGCGACAAATGCCGGGTTGGCGAGCACTGTTCGGACCCCGTGAGGGCGTAATGATTCCCCAAACGGATCCAGACAATACTCGAGTCAGAGTGAAACGAACCTGCGAACGCAGGTCCATGCAGCGCGCGATTATCCAGCAGGTCGCGTGACAACGCATCAGGCTGGAACAACTATTTATCGTACAAAACCCCTTGTTTTCCTGTGAACAAGGGGTTTTTTAACCTCATATTTGTAACATAAATGTTACGGGGCCATCATTGACCAGGTGCACCTGCATGTCTGCGCCAAATTGCCCGCTTGCCACATCGGCGTGCCGGGCCTTCGCCTGCTGCAAAAGATAGTCGAACAACTCGGCGCCAAGGGCCGGTGGCGCTGC
Organism: Pseudomonas asiatica; assembly: GCF_009932335.1. Taxonomy (NCBI): domain Bacteria; kingdom Pseudomonadati; phylum Pseudomonadota; class Gammaproteobacteria; order Pseudomonadales; family Pseudomonadaceae; genus Pseudomonas; species Pseudomonas asiatica. The sequence continues at coordinate 650,982 of NZ_BLJF01000003.1, read as the reverse complement.
CGTCGAGAAGCTCGGGCGCATGCCGTTGCGGGTGTCTGCCGCCAGGGTGAACTGCGACACCAGCAACAAACCTCCCCCCACATCCTTGAGCGACAGGTTCATCTTGCCCTGCTCGTCGCTGAACACCCGGTAGTTCAACAGCTTGTGCAACAGTTTGTCGGCCTGCTCACGGGAATCTTCAGGCTCGACGGCCACCAGCACCAGCAAACCCTGGTCGATGGCACCGACCACCTCCCCTGCTACCTCCACCCGTGCACCGCGCACGCGCTGCAGCAGGCCCCTCATGCTTCTTCCAGGGGCAGGTCGAGCAGGCGCCGGGCCATCTGGTCGGCGGCACGCACCAGGGCATCGGTGATACCCGGCTCGGAAGCCGCGTGGCCAGCGTCACGGATCACCTTGAGCTCGCTGTTGGGCCAGGCCTGGTGCAGCGCCCAGGCGTTGTCCAGCGGGCAGATCACATCATAGCGGCCATGCACGATCACGGCCGGCAGGTGGGCGATCTTCGGCAGATCGCGGATCAGCTGGTCCGGCTCGAGGAAGGCGTTGTTCATGAAGTAGTGGCATTCGATACGGGCGATCGACAGTGCACGCTGCGGCTCGGAGAAGCGGTCGACCACCAGCGGGTTGGGACGCAAGGTGGCGGTACGGCCTTCCCAGGTGGACCACGCCTTGGCCGCGTGCATCTGGGCGATCTGGTCGTTGCCGGTCAGGCGCTTGTGGAAGGCCGTGACCAGGTCACCGCGCTCCTCCGGCGGGATTGGCGCGATGTAGTCCTGCCAGTAATCGGGGAACAGGCGGCTGGCGCCTTCCTGGTAGAACCACTGGATCTCCTGGGGCCTGCACAGGAATATGCCGCGCAGGATCAGGCCATGCACCCGCTCGGGGTGGGTCTGGGCGTAGGCCAGGGCCAGGGTGGAGCCCCACGAGCCGCCGAACAGCACCCACTTGTCGATGCCAAGGTGCTCGCGGATGCGCTCAAGGTCCTCGACCAGGTGCCAGGTGGTGTTGTTCTCCAGGCTTGCGTGCGGCGTGGAGCGGCCACAGCCGCGCTGGTCGAAGGTGATGATGCGGTACAGGGTCGGGTCGAAGTAGCAGCGGCTCTGGGCGTCGCAACCGGCGCCCGGGCCGCCGTGGATGAATACCACCGGCAGACCTTCTGGCGAGCCGCTTTCGTCGACATACAGCACATGCGGCGCTTCCACGGCCAGATCGTGCCGGGCGTAGGGTTTGATCTGCGGGTACAGGGTCTGCATTGCGCACTCCGTGTGAGGATTATTCGGCCGTGGGCCATCATAAACCTGAATTGCGCTTTGAGCACTGCCCGCGCTGATGCCGCCGCACCTCGAGGGCACATATATCTACCTCCAGCAGCTCAGACAGGCCCGCGATAGTCCCTCGCCCCAAATCAAGCAAGGGCTTCGCCATGCCAACTGCAGTCACTGCCGTACCTAGTGTTCATTACGCCACCATCGAGCGCAGAATCCCCACCTGGCTCAAGCAGGCTCCGCCAGAAACCCAGAGCGCGATGCGCAACTGGCATCAAGCCCCTGCCTGGCTGGCGACGGCACTCCAGCAACAACCGGAAGTCGCCAAGGCATGGCAGGAAGAGCACGCACGTCACCGCGAGCACCAGGTGCAGGTGCACAAGCTGTTCGAAAAGCTTCCAACCCTGGAAGCGTACGCCACCAAGACACTCACCGAAGCCATCAAGCAGCGATTCAGGCTTGACCTGGACGTGCGCAACACCTACCTCGTCGATGCCCGCCAGATCGAAACGACCAATGCCATCGACAACCGCCAGGCGGTCGACCGGGCTACACGCTCGCTGCTGCACTGCGCCTTGCACAACTTCGACCAGGATGCCGCTGCCGAGCATGGCATGGACGCGCCCGCCTCCCTGCTCAAGAGGTCGGTCATAGTCGATCACCGGCGCTTCATGGGCACCGTGCCGATCAACAATGCACTGGATATCGCCGCCGAAGACTTCGCCGATTTGTGTCGTACGCTGGATATCGGCGGCAAATACCATCAACAGGTACATGCCATCTACTATCCAGCGGCCACGCCGCCACTCGGCGCGGATGAAGCCGCACTGGCCGTTTATGAAACACTGGGGCGTGCGGAGGTCTCGGCATTCCGGCAATCCCTGCATTTCGCCCGCCTCAAGGGGGATATCAGCGAGGCGCTATATTCCGCCGCTCTTGCCACGCCACTTGACCAGGCGCCATCGCCCTCTTCGCCGGTGACGTTCAGCCTGCTCAACTTGTGGGAAGCCGAGCTGACCGGCGTTGTGCTCATCACCCTGCAAGCTGAAGAGCATCAGGCAGTGGCGCTGTACATCCCCGAAGACAGCACAACGCCCCTCAAGGAATTCGCCAGCCAGGAAGCCATGAACGAAGAGTTGCGCGACAGGCTCCAGGCCGATATCGGATACCTGGACAAGCACCTCGCCGACCGCGACAAGGCGCCGATAACCACCCGCCTGAAGGACCGGCTCATGCCCCTCGCCTGGAGTGTCCGCGGCTTGCATGAACGTGTTCCGGACCCGCACGCCACCCTGTATCCGGTCATGAAGCCTTTCAGCCACGCCTTCCAAGGCGTGATGGCTTTCCAGAAGGTCCAGCGTCATGAAAAGGATGTGCTGTTCCACGCCACGCCAACCGAAATCGTCGACCGGCGCACCGCCCAAGCGCACCGAGAGCTGATTGCCGGCCGTGTGCTCACGGCCTTGAACATCGCCGGCTTCTTCGTGCCGGGGCTTGGCGAGGCAATGCTTGCTGTTTGCCTGGCCCAGCTGGCCCATGAGGTGTATGAAGGGATCGACGCCTGGGAAAACGACGAGCGTGATACTGCCTATGGCTATCTGGTCGATGTGATCGAAAACGTGGCCATCATGGCCGCCCTCAGCGCAGCAGCCAAAGATTTGAGAGGCTTGCACGGCAGCGAAACCGGCACCTCGCTGGAAGGGCCGGAGATTGAAGAGCCAGAGGATGAGGAGCCAGGGATAACCCGTATTCCGGTAGAAACGCCTTCATTCATCGAAGAACTGGAAGACGTGGAAACATCCGACGGTCAGACGCGGTTGTGGAAACCCGACCTCACGCCCTACCAGAGTCACGAGACGCTGCCCCATGACCTGGTACCGGACGAACTGGGCCTACGGCATCACCAAGGCAAACGCTGGCTGGTACTGCAGGGCAATCAGTACATCGTCAGCCAAACGCCAACGACTGGCGAATATCGTTTGCAACACCCTGCAAGTCCTCGCCGTTACCAGCCGCCAGTGCGGCACAACGGTGCCGGAGCATGGTTGCACGTTACGGATAAGCCACTGAGTTGGTCGGGCATGACACTCCTGCGCCGCATCGGCCACTTGAGTGGGCACTTCGACGAGCCGACGCTGCAACGGATTATCGCCGTCAGCGGCGTACACGAAGACGAGCTCCGCCGGGCCCTGGCCGAAAGCCAGCGGCTGCCGGCCTTGCTGGAAGACACCCTGCAACGCTTCAAGCTGGACGAAACGGTCCGCCAGCTGGCGGACGAGAGCACTCGGCCCGCTGAGTTTGCCAGGGCCTACGCCGGCCTTTCGCACGACCTGGCGCCGGGTGCCGAGGCCATCCAGAGGGCGTATCCGAAATTGCCATCAGCAGTCGCCAATGAGCTGGCACGCGAGGCCAGTGCCCTCGAACTGCAGATGCTCGACAGTGGCAAGGTACCACTGCGCCTTGGCGAGGAGGCCCGCGTCTACCAGCAACAAATTCGCCTTGCCCGCACCTGCGAAGGGCTGTACCTGTCCAGCGTGCCGAGCTGGGATAGCGACCTGTTGATCATGCATACGCTCGAACGCTTGCCAGGCTGGCCTGCACAGACCAGGCTCCGGCTGCTCCAGCGCATGTCCTGGCCAACCCAAGATCATGCCATTGGCACGCCGGGCACCCGCCCATACACGACCATCACCCATGCCCCGGCAGGGTACATCGTCCACGACGAAAGCCTGCCCAGTGCGGCGGTCAAGGTGTACCCAAGCCTTTACGCTGCATTGTACGAGGCACTGCCCGCGGCGATGGCGAGCATGGACGTCACCGATCAGCAAGCGCTGCAGCGCCTTGTACAGGAAAGCCCGTTACTACCCCGCCCAGCCCTGAGGGCGCTGCTGGGCATGCAGCCCGTACGCCCCGGCTACCGTTCTCCCATGCGTCTGGCCGATGGTCGCCTGGGCTACCCACTCAGTGGCGGCGGCCCGGCCACCCACGGCATCACCCGTCAGCGCCTGCTCGAAGCTATCGAAGCCACAGGGCTCGCCACACGCACCGGCCGCTCGGCAGATCAGATTCTGCTGGCACTTGCCAGCCGCGGCCGTACACAGCTGCAGATATTCGAGCATTTGCAGACGCTGGTGGAGCAACGCAACGAGCTGCAAAGCAGCCTGGACGATTGGAGCGAAGCCATTTCGCCGGCAAGCGACCAGGCAGCCCACGACTACGACAGCCTGCGTGACTCGATCATGCAACATTGGTACGAGACTGCGCTGGAGGAGAGTGCAGAGCCCACGACCGAACTGCGTATCGCCCGCGTCCCACTTGCCGACGTACCCCTCACCTTGCCCGCTTTTTTCAACACACGCGTGCGCAGCCTGAGCCTGATCGACCTACCGTCAGGATCGCTGGCGGGCTGGGCGCAAAACGAGCGCCTGCTGCAGCGCCTGCTCAGGCAGATGCCGCAGATCGAGTCGCTGGAAATCAGCCGTGCGTTTGACCCCAGGGCAACGCCCTCGCCCTTCCTGTTCAGCGTGCCCACCATCACCGAGTGCCTGCCAGCGTTGCAACGACTGGTGCTCACCAACCAGAACATGACGCTCTCCGAAAGCGACCTGAACCTGCTGTCAGGGCTTCGCCAATTGAGATATCTGGACCTGAGTGGTAACCGGCTGGCGCAGAGCAACAGGCCAAGTTTCCATGAATTGACCCTGGACTACCTGGGCCTGGACCAGATGCAGCTGGCCCAATGGCCGATCGGGATTGGCAGCGACGCCCTGGCGCGCATTTCCCATCTGTCGTTGCGCCACAACAATCTCAGGTCGTTGCCCTCGTTCCTGCTTCATGAAGCGGACATGCTGACCACCCCACCGGTGATCTCGCTGGAAGGCAACAGCATCAATGAATCTCACCTGCAGCGATTGTTGCTGAACGAGCGCGTCGACACCTCGGGCATCACCACGGACCAGCCAGAAGCACTATCCGAACAACTCGCACGCATTCGCGATGAGCGACGACAGATGCGCGATGCGATCGATGGCTGGGCCCAGGCATCCAGTTCGAGCAACCCATTGACCCAAGCCGCGCTAGCAGACAGGCAACGTATCGCGTCAGCGATCGGTCAATTCTGGGAACAACAGGAGCAGGGCCAGTCCTACCTGCGCCTGCAACTTGAGGACGTGGCTATCGAACATTTCCCCAGGCGGCTTCCAGCGTTCTTCGGCGCCCGCGTACGCGCACTCAGCCTGACGCGGTTGCGAGGCAGCGCCTCACAGCTCGATGAACTACTCAGCCGGTTCCCTAACATCAGCCGGTTGACCATCGATGAGCACCAGGCCGCCATGCCCTCGCTGGCATCCGCTCTGGCTCGCCTTCCCCAGCTCACCTTCCTGGAGTTTCGCAACATGGGCCTTGAGGTCGATCAGGCCATGCTCGACATTTTCGCAGGGCTGCGAAACCTGACGTCGCTGGACCTGTCGGGCAACCGCATGGGCAGCATCGACCGGGTGCCCGCATCGCTGGCCAGCAACCTGCAGTCACTCGCATTGACCAACATGAACCTGCAAGCCTGGCCCAACTGGTGTGACAGTTTGCTGCCACTGGAACTTCTCGACCTGAGCTCGAACAACATCACCCAGTTGCCCGAGCACATCCTGTCGAACCTGAACAATCCCATGCCGATCTCGTCGATCGCCTTGTTCGACAACCCGTTGCCTCTTGAAACCATCCTGCGGGTACGCACGTTCTCGGACAGCCAGCACAGCTATTCCTTTGCCCTGGATATCCCCGACGACCTGATGTTCTTCGATACTTCCAGCGAAGGATCTCTCGACCACCCTCACTTCCCACTGCTCGGCGATGATACGCCCAGGCTGGAGGACTGGATGCTGGGTAACGAGGCACAGAATGCAGCATTGCGGGAGTGTTGGGAGCAGCTTGAAGGCAGCGATCTGTTGCGTCTGACAGGCCGTCTGCACAATGCCGCTCCGTACGTTGACCCGAATACGCGAACCACCTTCTGCGAACGGGTACGCATCATGCTGGTGGTGGCTGCAAGCAACGAAACCGAACGCCCGATCATGGAGAGCATCGCCGCTGCGGCATTGCCCGACCCGGCAACCGGCTCGCAGACCTGCCACGATGGAGCGCTGCAGGAGTTCAACAATATTGAACTGTATCTGATGAGCCAACGCCTGTTGATCGACGCCGGCGACTCCCTCCAAGCACTGCGTCGTCGCCTGTTGCAACTTTTCCGGGTCGAACAGCTGGAGCTGATGGCCAACCAACGGACTGGCACGGGTGACCGGGTATCGGTACGCCTGGCCTACCGACGGGAACTGGCCAAGGAACTGGACCTGCCGATCGCCGACAGCATGCGTTTTCGAGGTGCTGCAAACCTGGCGCGCGATGAGCTATCCAGCGTGCTGGAGAAGGTCCGGAAAAGTGAACTGAGCGATGCACTGGTCGATTACATGCTGGCGAATACGGATTGGACCACGCGTCTGCGAGCCGAATTTGCCGACCGATTCGCCGAAATAGAAGCACGTTTCCGCCTGCGGGTGCTTGAGCTGGCAAGCAAGGACCACTCGCTTCAGGACGAGTTGAACTTGCAGCAAGGCCTGCAAGATGACAAGGATCAGGAAGAGAGGGAGCTACTGCGCGAACTCACCATCAAGCAAATCAACAACAACTGAGCAGTAGTGACTGGCGACGCGAACAACCTGCATCGCGTCGCCATTCTCACCGGTGAACTTCACCGCCCGTAACGCGCCTGGCCCCAGTCCAGCAGCGCCTGCAGAAGCTGCTTCAACACCTCCTGTGTCGGTCGTGCCAGGTTTTCGCGGTAATCGAACGGCTCGGCTTCTTCCATATAGGTGCTCTGCGCCAGTTCCAGCTGCACCGCATGGATGTGGTTGGCCGGATCACCGTAATACCGGGTGATATGCCCGCCCTTGAAGCGGCCATTGAGCACGTGGCTGTAGCCTTGGGCCTGGGCACAGACCTCTTTCAGCTGTTCGGCCAGAGCCGGGTCGCAACTGGCGCCGTTGAAGGTACCCAGGTTGAAATCCGGCAGCTTGCCGTCGAACAGGTGCGGGATCAGCGAACGGATCGAATGGGCGTCCCACAGCAGGGCGTAGCCGAATTGCTCGCGCAGCCGTGCCAGCTCACGACGAATCGTGTCGTGGTAGGGGCGCCAGATCTGCTCCAGATACTGCTTGCGCTCCTCGCCTGTCGGCACCAGCCCGTCCTTGAACAATGGCTCGCCATCGAAGAGTGTGGCCGGGTACAGGCCAGTAGTGGCGCCGACGTAAAGTGGTTTGTCGTCATCCGGCCGGTTCAGGTCGATGACGAAACGCGAATACTCCGCGGCTACGACACTGGCGCCCATCTCGCGGGCAAAGTCATACAGCCGCGGAATATGCCAGTCGGTGTCCGGCAGGCTGCGCGCCTGCTCGACCAGGCCGTCTCGAACAGCCGGCGACAGTTTCAGGCCGGCGTGGGGCATGCTGATCAGCAGCGGCAGGCGCCCCTGGTGAAAACTCAGTACCTTGTCCATCGTGCCTCACTCAATTGGAAATTTCGTGGCCCTTGCGCACTACGCGCTTGGGCAGGTCGCCGCCCAGCCAATAGGCCAGGTCGGCGGGGCGTTCGATCTGCCAGGCGACGAAGTCGGCAACCTTGCCCACTTCCAGCGAGCCATGGCTGTCGCCCAGGCCCAGCGCCGTTGCAGCGTGCACGGTGACACCGGCCAGTGCCTCTTCCGGCGTCATGCGGAAACATGTGCAGCCCATGTTCAGCATCAGCCGAAGCGACAACCCTGGCGAGGTGCCGGGATTGAGGTCGCTGGCCAGGGCGATCTTCACACCGTGGCGGCGCAGGGCGTCCATCGGCGGCAGCTGGGTTTCGCGCAGGAAGTAGAACGCGCCCGGCAGCAGCACGGCGACCGTGCCGGCTTTTGCCATGGCAATGGCGTCTTCCTCGGTCATGAACTCCAGGTGGTCGGCCGACAGCGCCTGGTAGCGCGCCGCCAGGCTGGAACCGTGCAGCGACGACAACTGTTCGGCGTGCAGCTTGACCGGCAGGCCCAGTTCGCGCGCCTTGATGAACAGCCGCTCGACCTGGGCCGGGGAGAACGCCAGGTGTTCGCAGAAGGCATCCACTGCGTCCACCAGGCCTTCGGCGGCCAGGGCCGGCAGCATTTCATCGCAGATGTGCGCGATGTAGTCATCAGCCCGGCCGACGTATTCCGGCGGCAAGGCATGGGCTGCCAGACAGGTGGCGCGCACCGCCAGAGGCAACTCGTCGGTTAGGCGCCGGGCCACACGCAGCATCTTGCGCTCGTTGGCCAGGTCCAGGCCGTAGCCGGACTTGATCTCGATGGTGGTCACGCCATCGCGCATCAGCGCCTGGACCCGCTGGCGAGCACTGGCGAACAGCTCGTCCTCGCTGGCCGCGCGGGTGGCCCGCACGGTGCTGGCGATGCCACCGCCCTGTGCGGCGATTTCGGCATAGCTCACGCCCTGCAGGCGCTGCTCGAACTCGCCGCTGCGGTTGCCACCGAACACCGCGTGGGTGTGGCAGTCGATCAGCCCGGGGGTAACCCAGGCGCCGCCCAGGTCCACCGTACGTTCGGCCTCGACCGACGCCAGCTCGACGCGCGGGCCGATCCACTCGATCAGCCCGGCGTTGGTGACAATGGCCGCGTCCTCAATGGCCGAGTAACGGCCCTCGGCCATGGTTGCCACATGGCAGTGCTGCCAGACGGTTCTCATACATCGACTCCTTTACTTAGCGGTGCAGCTCGGCCGGTTCCGCTACTGGCTTGCCCTGCCCTGCGCGCGGCTTGCACCACAGCAGGTAGGACGCCACCAGGAACACCACCCAGACCACGCCGACGAGCAGTGCCGCCTGGGTATCCGGGAAGTAACCGAGCACGCCAAAGATGAACACCATGAACGCAATGGCCATGGCTGGGCCGTATGGCCAGAATGGTACCGGGAACTGCAGCTGGGCCACTTGTTCACGGCTCATGCTGCGGCGCATGGCCACCTGGGTGAGCAGGATCATCAGCCACACCCAGACGGTAGCGAAGGTGGCGATCGAGGCGATCAGCAGGAACACGTTCTCCGGGATCAGGTAGTTGAGCAGCACGCCGATCAGCAGCGCAGCACCCATCACCACAACGGTCATCCACGGCACGCCGTGCTTCGACAGCTTGCTGAAGCCGCGCGGCGCGTGGCCTTGCTGGGCCAGGCCGTACATCATGCGGCCGGCGCCGAAGATGTCGCTGTTGATGGCCGAGATCGCGGCAGAAATCACCACGATGTTCAGCACCGCGGCGGCAGAGCCGATGCCCAGGTTACTGAAGATTTGCACGAACGGGCTGCCCTGGCTGCCAATCTGCGGCCATGGGAACAGGCACATCAGCACGAACAGGGTGAGCACGTAGAACAGCAGGATGCGCAGCGGCACGGCGTTGATCGCCTTGGGGATGACCCGCTGCGGGTCCTTGGCCTCACCGGCGGTCACGCCGATGATCTCGATGCCGCCGAACGCGAACATCACCACGGCAAAGGAAGCGATCAGGCCACCCACGCCATTGGGCATGAAGCCGCCGTGGTCGAACAGGTTGCTGACACCCACGGCCTGCCCGGAGCCTACCTGGCTGAAGCCGAAGGCCATGATGCCGAGGCCGGCCAGGATCATCGCCACGATGGCGCCGACCTTGAGCAGCGACAGCCAGAATTCCATTTCGCCGAAGACCTTGACGTTGCACAGGTTGAGGCCGCCGATCAGGAAGACGATGCCCAGCACCCAGATCCAGCGGGCCACTTCCGGGAACCAGAAGCCCATGTAGATACCGAAGGCGGTGACGTCGGCGATGGCGACGATGACCATCTCGAAGGCGTAGGTCCAGCCGAGGATGAAGCCGGCCATGGGGCCGAGGTAGGTGCTGGCGTAGTGGCCGAACGAGCCGGCGACCGGGTTGTGCACAGCCATTTCGCCGAGGGCGCGCATGACCATGAACACGGCGGCGCCGCCGATCAGGTAGGCCAGCAGCACGGCCGGGCCGGCCATCTGGATGGCCGAGGCGGAGCCGTAGAACAGGCCGGTGCCGATGGCGGAACCGAGGGCCATGAAGCGGATGTGGCGGGCACTTAGCCCGCGTTTTAGACCTTGAGCTTGTTGCATGTCACGTCCTTAAATTGTTTTTGTGGTCGTGAGATCGAGGGGGGCTGCCTTGCAGCCCAATCGCCGGCAAGCCAGCTCCCACAGAGATGGTGTGTCGCATCTCCATCTGTGGGAGCCGGCTTGCCGGCGATGGGCCGCACAGCGGCCCCTGGGAGCATTACAGGCTTGGCAGCACACCAGCCGGCAGCAGGCCGGTCAGGCGCCCCTTGGCCAACAGTTCCACGGCCTTCTCGATGTCGGGCGCGAAGAAGCGGTCACGGTCGTAGTGCGGCACTTCGCTGCGCAGCGCCTGGCGCGCCTGCTCCAGCTTGGCCGAGGTCTTCAGGCCCTTGCGCAGGTCCAGGCCCTGGCAGGCGCCCAGCCATTCGATGGCCAGCACGCCGCGGGTGTTTTCAGCCATTTCCCACAGGCGCTTGCCGGCAGCCGGGGCCATCGACACGTGGTCTTCCTGGTTGGCCGAGGTCGGCAGGCTGTCGACACTGTGCGGGTGCGACAGGGCCTTGTTCTCGCTGGCCAGGGCAGCAGCGGTGACCTGGGCGATCATGAAGCCCGAGTTGACCCCACCGTTTTCCACCAGGAACGGCGGCAGCTGGGACATGTGCTTGTCCATCATCAGCGAGATACGGCGCTCGCTGAGCGAACCGATTTCAGCGATGGCCAGGGCGATGTTGTCGGCGGCCATGGCCACCGGCTCGGCGTGGAAGTTACCGCCGGAAATCACGTCACCTTCGGCAGCGAACACGAGCGGGTTGTCCGACACGGCGTTGGCTTCGATGCCCAGTACCTCGGCGGCCTGGCGCAGCTGGGTCAGGCAGGCGCCCATGACCTGAGGCTGGCAGCGCAGCGAGTACGGGTCCTGGACCTTGTCGCAGTTCTTGTGCGACAGCGACACTTCGCTGGAGTCGCCCAGCAGGTCACGGAAGCAGGCAGCAGTGTCGATCTGGCCGCGCTGGCCACGCACTTCGTGAATGCGCGCATCGAATGGCGAGCGCGAGCCCAGTGCGGCTTCGACGCTCAGGCCGCCGCAGGCGATGGCAGCGGCGTACAGGTCTTCGCCCTGGAACAGGCCACGCAGGGCATAGGCGGTGGACGCCTGGGTGCCGTTGAGCAGGGCCAAACCCTCCTTGGCGGCCAGGGTCAGCGGCTCGAGGCCGGCCACGGCCAGGGCTTCGGTGGCTGGCAGCCACTGGCCCTTGTAGCGGGCCTTGCCTTCACCCAGCAGCACCAGCGACATGTGCGCCAGCGGGGCGAGGTCGCCGGAAGCGCCCACCGAACCCTTCAGCGGGATGTGCGGATAGACTTCGGCGTTGACCAGGGCGATCAGCGCGTCGATGACTTTGCGACGGATGCCGGAGAAGCCACGGCTGAGGCTGTTGATCTTCAGCACCATGATCAGCCGCACCAGGTCGTCATCCAGCGGCGCGCCGACACCGGCGGCGTGGGACAGCACCAGCGAACGCTGCAGGTTTTCCAGGTCGTGGCTGGCGATGCGGGTCGAGGCCAGCAGGCCGAAACCGGTGTTGATGCCGTAGGCGGTACGGTCTTCGGCGATGATCTGCTCGACGCAGGCAACGCTGGCGTCGATGGCTGGCGCGGCGCTGGCGTCCAGTTGCAAGCGCACGGGCGCCGCATGGATGGAGCGCAGTTGGGCCAGGGTCAGGGTGCCGGGCTTGAGGGTCAATTCGGTCACTTCACTACTCCAATCGCGTGGAGCCGCAGGCCCGTTTGTAAGTGCCTGCGTGCTCCTTCTTGTTGTTCAGTATCACCCCTTGTGGGGTGCGATCCAAAGCGTGGCGATCAGCCAGTGATCATCGGCAGGTCCAGGCCCTGCTCCTTGGCGCAGTCGATGGCGATGTCGTAACCGGCATCGGCATGACGCATCACACCGGTCCCTGGGTCGTTGGTCAGCACGCGAGCGATACGCTCGGCGGCTTCATCGGTACCGTCGCAGACGATGACCATGCCAGAGTGCTGGGAGAAGCCCATGCCCACGCCACCACCGTGGTGCAGCGAAACCCAGGTAGCACCGCCGGCGGTGTTCAGCAGGGCGTTGAGCAGCGGCCAGTCGGAGACAGCGTCGGAACCGTCGCGCATGGCTTCGGTTTCACGGTTGGGGCTGGACACCGAACCGGAGTCCAGGTGGTCACGACCGATCACGATCGGTGCCGACAGCTCGCCGCTGCGTACCATTTCGTTGAACGCCAGGCCCAGCTTGGCGCGCAGGCCCAGACCAACCCAGCAGATACGTGCCGGCAGGCCCTGGAAGCTGATGCGCTCGCGAGCCATGTCCAGCCAGCGGTGCAGGTGGGCGTCGTCGGGGATCAGTTCCTTGACCTTGGCGTCGGTCTTGTAGATGTCTTCGGCATCACCGGACAGCGCCGCCCAGCGGAACGGGCCGATGCCACGGCAGAACAGCGGGCGGATGTAGGCCGGCACGAAGCCCGGGAAGTCGAAGGCATTGGCCACGCCTTCTTCCTTGGCCATCTGGCGGATGTTGTTGCCATAGTCGAAGGTCGGGACACCCTGCTTCTGGAAATCGAGCATGGCTTGCACGTGCACGGCCATCGACTGCTTGGCGGCCTTGACCACTGCAGCCGGTTCGGTCTGTGCGCGGTCGCGGTACTGTTCCCAGGTCCAGCCGGCTGGCAGGTAACCGTTCAGCGGGTCGTGGGCGCTGGTCTGGTCGGTGACCATGTCCGGGCGCACGCCACGCTTGACCAGCTCTGGCAGGATTTCGGCAGCGTTGCCGTGCAGGGCGATGGAGATGGCCTTGCCTTCGGCGGTGTACTTGGCAATGCGTGCCAGGGCGTCGTCGAGGTCAGTGGCCTGCTCGTCGACGTAGCGGGTTTCCAGACGGAAGTCGATGCGGCTCTGCTGGCATTCGATGTTCAGCGAGCAGGCACCGGCCAGGGTGGCGGCCAGTGGCTGGGCGCCGCCCATGCCGCCCAGGCCGGCGGTCAGTACCCACTTGCCTTTCAGGCTGCCGCCGTAATGCTGGCGACCGGCTTCGACGAAGGTTTCGTAGGTGCCCTGGACGATGCCCTGGCTGCCGATGTAGATCCAGCTGCCGGCGGTCATCTGGCCGTACATGGCCAGGCCCTTGGCGTCCAGTTCGTTGAAGTGTTCCCAGTTGGCCCAGTGCGGCACCAGGTTGGAGTTGGCAATCAGTACGCGCGGGGCGTTGCTGTGGGTCTTGAACACGCCGACCGGCTTGCCCGACTGCACCAGCAGGGTTTCGTCGTCTTCCAGGCGGGTCAGGGTCTCGACGATCTTGTCGTAGCACGCCCAGTTACGGGCAGCGCGGCCGATACCGCCGTACACCACCAGTTCCTTCGGGTTTTCCGCGACCTGTGGATCGAGGTTGTTCATCAGCATGCGCAGTGGCGCTTCGGTCAGCCAGCTTTTGGCAGTCAGCTTGTTGCCACGTGGGGCACGGATTTCAACGTCACGGTATTTGTTGTTGTCGGTCACGGGAAAGGTCCTCTGCGGTCGTCCGCGGGCGGGTATGTCGTGGTAGATATACAAACACACCTTTACTTGTATGTACAAGCATGGACAACCAAAATAATTGGACCTTTCCGCTGAATGGCAAAAGAAATGGGGCCGCTGCGCGGCCCTTCGCGGGCTTGCCCGCTCCCACAGAGAGCTCCACTGCCTTCAAGGCGTGCGCTGTACCTGTGGGAGCGGGCAAGCCCGCGAAGGGCTGCGCAGCAGCCCCCGGCTATTTCAACGTGAAACGAGTTCGATCAGGCAGAACCGCCCCTGCACATCCAACCCCAACAACTGGTCATTGCCCTCCAGCCGCAAGCAGTCATACAACCCCAACCGCTGCGTCTCACGCCCGGCAATACCCACCTCGACCTGGCTGCTGGCAGCGAACAGCAACACCGTCGACGCCGAACTGTACAAACGGCTGGTGCCATCGAACCACTGCAACCGCGCCCGGTAGCGCTGCGGTGCATATATCAGGTTGAAATCACGGATCGCCCCGCCCAGCAGCTTGCAGCTGACCTGGCTCTCGCCGCTGAAGGCAAAGGCATCGAACGGCAGCAACGGCCGGCTGGCCTGGCCGTCCACCAGCAAGCGCATGCCGTCGCCCTGCAACACGGTGATGATTCGCTGGTAGCCGGCGAAGGTGGAAAAGCCACCGGACTCCTCGATATCGGCAATCGACAAGCGCCAGCCAAAGCCGTCCAGGCCTTCGCCACTGTCGCGGGTAATCTCTTCGGTGAAACCGCCACCGTTCTTCCACGGCATGCGCGGGTAGCCCTGCGCACGCAACAACTGCAGCTGACTCATTTACTGAAACGTCCTTCCAGGCGATGACGGGAACCGGGGTGGATCAGCCGCGCGGCAGTCACCGGCTGGCGGCCGGACCAGGTGCGACGGCGGATCAGCAGGCAGGGCTCGCCCCTCTCGATCTGCAACAGGCGGCATTCTTCCGGCTCGGCCAGGATTGCCTCTACCACGTGCTCACCCTCGGTCAGCGGCGCCACCTGCGACAGGTAGGCGTATGGCGTCTGCCGGGTGAAGTCCTGCTTGAGGTAGTCGGGGGCAATCGCCGCATTGACGTAGCGGTCCTCGATCTGCACCGGCACGCCGTTCTCGAAATGCACGATCAGCGAGTGGAACACTCGCTGGCCTTCGCGCATATCCAGGGCCAGGGCCCGCTCGGAACCGGCCGTTTCCTCGGTGAGGGTGATCACCTGGCAGCTATGCTGGTGGCCACGCGCGGCAATTTCGTCGGCAATGTTGTTGACCTCGAACAGCGCCGAACGCCCCTTGGGCTCGGCCACGAAGGTACCGACCCCTTGCATGCGCACCAGCAGGCCTTCGGCAGTGAGCTCGCGCAGGGCGCGGTTGATGGTCATGCGGCTGAAGCCCAGCTCACTGACCAGTTCGCTCTCCGAGGGTACCCGGTGATGCGGTGGCCAGCTGCCGTTGTCGATCTGCTGGATGATCATCTGTTTGACCCGGGCGTAAAGCGGAGCCGGGCCCTCGCCCATCTGGGCAACCAGCGCGGAGACAGGAGGTGTCGGCACGGCGTTGGATCCTTGTGCAAATGGAATGAGCGGTAGCTTGCCGCAGTTTACCCGGCAGGCAAACGCCTGTATATGTATATACAAGTTAATAATAACAGGATTTTCACCGATGTCCGCCTACTTCGCCGAACGCGCCCTGCTACCCACGGGTTGGGCTAGCCATGTCCGCATCGAGGTCACCAGTGATGGCCATGTGGCCCGCATCGAACCGGGTGCCTCGGCCGAAGGCGCCGAGCGGCTGGCCGGCCCGCTGCTGCCCGGCATGCCCAACTTGCACTCGCATGCCTTCCAGCGCGCCATGGCAGGGCTGGCGGAAGTCGCCGGCAACCCCAACGACAGTTTCTGGACCTGGCGCGACCTGATGTACCGCCTGGTCGGCCAGATCAGTCCAGAGCAGCTGCAGGTCATCGCCCGCCAGCTGTACATCGAAATGCTCAAGGCCGGCTATACCTCGGTCGCCGAGTTCCACTACGTGCACCATGACCAGGCCGGCAGGGCCTACGCCGACCCGGCCGAACTGTCCCACCGCATCAGCGCGGCGGCAGCCGACAGCGGCATTGGCCTGACCTTGCTGCCGGTGCTGTACAGCCACGCAGGCTTCGGCGGCCAAGCCCCGAATGACGGGCAACGGCGCTTCATAAATTCCACTGAACAGTACCTGCAACTGCAAGCGCAGCTGGCCCCGCTGCTGGCCGCGCAACCCGCGCAGCAACTGGGTCTGTGCTTCCATTCGCTGCGCGCGGTGACGCCCGGGCAGATCGCCGAAGTGCTGGCAGCCAGCGACAAACAGTGCCCGGTGCATATCCATATCGCCGAGCAGCAGAAGGAAGTCGACGACTGCCTGGCCTGGAGCGGCCTGCGCCCGTTGCAGTGGCTGTACGAGCACGTGGATGTGGACCCGCGCTGGTGCCTGGTGCACGCAACCCACGCAGAGCCGGATGAAGTCACCGCAATGGCCCGCAGCGGCGCGGTAGCCGGGCTTTGCCTGACCACCGAGGCCAACCTGGGCGACGGGATTTTCCCGGCAGTGGACTACCTGGCGCAGGGTGGGCGCATGGGCATTGGTTCGGACAGCCATGTATCGCTGAGCGTGGTGGAGGAACTGCGCTGGCTGGAATATGGCCAGCGACTGCGCGACCAGCGGCGTAACCGCCTGTATCGCGGCGACCAGCCGATGGTCGGGCGGACTTTGTATGACGCTGCCCTGGCGGGCGGTGCGCAGGCGCTGGGGCAGGCGGTCGGGGAACTGGCCGTGGGCAAGCGCGCCGACTGGCTGGTGCTCGATGGGCAGGACCCTTACATAGCCATGGCCGATGGGGATGCGATTCTCAACCGCTGGCTGTTTGCCGGCGGCGATCGCCAGGTGCGGGATGTGATGGTGAATGGGCAATGGGTGGTGCGCCAGGGGCGGCATGCGCAGGAAGAGCAAAGCGCGCTGGCGTTTGCCGAGGTGTTGCGACAGCTGTTGGGGTGAGTTTATTGGGGCCGCTTTGCGGCCCATCGCGACACAAGGCCGCTCCTACAGGAATGTGCGTTCCCCTGTAGGAGCGGCCTTGTGTCGCGATGGGCTGCAAAGCAGCCCCCAGAAATTCAGTGCATCTTGACGATCTGCTGGTCCGACGCGCGCCAGATCAGCCGACTGGTGTCATAACCCTGCTGCCGGGCCTTGGACATCAGGTTCTCGCGCTCCCAGGCTGGTAGCGTCGGCGTACGCGACAGTAGCCACAAGTGCTTGCGGTCCGGGCTGCCGACCACCGCCGTGCGATAGCGATCATCCACATACAGGATCCAGTACTCGCCCCTCGCCACCCCTGGCACCAGCTTGGTGAACCAGTTGTCGAACTCGACCCACAACTTGTCGGTGTGCCCTGGCTCCTGGATGTTCGCATGCCCTTCGGCGCGCAGCCATTCGTCACCCATGGTGCGGCAGCGGTTGAGCACGCCGAGGCTACCATCGAGCCTGAGGTTGTAGTGCGCTTCGGACTGCTCACAGCCGGTCTGGTAGCGCATTGGCAGGCGCGCCAGTTCGTACCACTTGCCCTGGTAGCGCTTGAGGTCGATGTTGCCCGCGGTTTTCGGCGCCAGCGGGTCGTGCACGGAGCCGGCACAACCGCCCAGCAGCAACGCCAGGCATACCCCCATCAGCAGATAAACGCGCCTCATTTGAGACCCTGCCCTGAATACATGAGCACCTTGTCAGCCGCGTACTGCACACTGATGAAGCTCTTCTCGTCCCCCCAGGTGCAGCTGCTCATGCCCAGCGCGCCAGAGCACTCGGTCGGCGTGCCGAGCAGCTGCTCGACCTCGGCCTTGTTCATACCGGCCTTGATCTTGGAATAGTTTTCCTGATTGATCTTGCTGCAGGCAGTCAGAACGACGCACAGCGACAACAGGGCGAGGGAACGCAACGACATGAAGGACACTCCTGGAGAGGGGATACAGGCGAGTGGCCTGCAGTGACCTTCGACGGTAAAAACCCTCCCAGGTTCCCTGCTCCCCCTCCTCTACCCCTACACCATTGGTCGGATGGCCACTACTGTGCGATTAATCACAAAGAATTACCCCGCACAAACAAAAAGGCCGCCCCTACGTACTGTAGGAGCAGCCTTGTGCTGCGAAAGGGCCGGTGAGGCCAACAGGGATGCATGGGCAGCGAGGGACACTTCGCAGCACAAGGCTGCTCCTACAAGGATCCCGCCAACCCTGGAATCAGAACCTGGACCCAGGCTCCAGCAAAAAGTCCATCTCTTCGCTGGTACTCGGCCGCTCCAGCACCAGGTTGCGGTGCGGGAAGCGCCCGAAACGGGCAATTACCCGCTGGTGCTGCTCGGCATAGTCGAGGAAGCCTTCGAACAACCGGCGGTTGGCTTCGGGCTGCTCGTCCAGCAGCACCTGGTAGCGCTCGACGCACAGGTTCTGCCAGTCCAGCACTTCGGCATGTTCCAGTACCAGCAGCACGAACACCCGCTGTATCGGCAGCAGCTGGTAATCCCAGTTCTTCTGCAAACCCTGCATCGCCACCACCTGAGCACGCCGGTCGCCCTCGAAGGCACGCGGCGTGTCGCGGTAGATCATGCGCGGCAGCTGGTCCAGCAGGATCAGCAGGCCCAGCCAGCCCTGCGGGCTTTGCTGCCACTCGTCGAGCCCACCCGCCAGGGCATGCTCGACCAGATCGCCAAACAGCGCATGGGCGTCGGCGTCATGATGCTTGCCGAACCACAGCGTGCTCTTCTCGTCAGCCACGGCCTGGGGACTGGTGCCCCAACCGAACCACCACTCCAGCAACGGCTGCCAAGGTGCGAGCATGACTTACTCCTTGTGGTAGGCGGTGACGCGCTCTACCTCTTCCTTCGAGCCGAGAATTACCGACACACGCTGGTGCAGGCTTTCTGGCTGGATGTCGAGGATGCGATCGTAACCGTTGGTGGAGGCGCCGCCGGCCTGTTCGATGATGAAGGACATCGGGTTGGCTTCGTACATCAGGCGCAGCTTGCCCGGCTTGCTCGGTTCGCGGGCGTCACGTGGGTACATGAACAGGCCGCCACGGGTCAGGATGCGGTGTACGTCGGCCACCATCGAGGCGATCCAGCGCATGTTGTAGTTTTTCTTCAGCGGGCCGGTCTCGCCTGCCAGCAGTTCCCCCACGTAACGCTGAACCGGGGCTTCCCAGTGGCGCTGGTTGGACATGTTGATGGCGAATTCTGCGGTAGTTTCCGGCACGCGGATGTTTTCGTGGGTGAGGACGAAGCTGCCCAGTTCGCGGTCCAGGGTGAAGCCCTTGACGCCGTTGCCCAGGGTCAGGATCAGCATGGTCTGCGGGCCGTAGATGGCGTAACCGGCGGCAACCTGCTGTGTGCCTGGTTGCAGGAAGGCTTTTTCGTTCAGGGTTTCGTTCTGGCTCAGGTATTCGTTAGGGCAACGCAGTACCGAGAAGATAGTGCCGACCGAAACGTTGACGTCGATGTTGGACGAGCCATCCAGCGGGTCGAATACCAGCAGGTAGGCGCCTTTCGGGTACTTGCCCGGGATCTGGTAGGCGTTGTCCATTTCTTCGGAAGCCATGCCGGCCAGGTGGCCGCCCCACTCGTTGGCTTCCAGCAGGATATCGTTGGAAATCACGTCCAGTTTCTTCTGGACTTCGCCCTGCACGTTTTCAGTGCCCATGCTGCCCAGCACGCCACCGAGGGCGCCTTTGGAAACGTGATGGCTGATTTCCTTGCACGCACGCGCCACCACTTCGATCAGGAAGCGCAGATCGGCAGGGGTATTGTTGCTGCGGGTCTGCTCAATCAGATAGCGACTAAGGGTAACGCGGGACATGTATGGCTCCGAAAGGATTGGGGGATAAAAACCCCCGCAGTTTACAGGGAGAGTTGCAGGCTAGCGAGTGATGAGACTCGCAACGGCTCTCAGACGGCACAATAGGTCGGTAGTTCAGCGCGCGCCAGGCCGGTGGTCTGGTTGTGGGCCCATTCGCGGGCACGCCCGCTCCCACAGGGACTGCACAAGATTTCCAAGGTCGTGCGAATCCTGGGAGAGCGGGCGTGCCCACGAAGAGGCCGGCACAGGCTTACCTCAATCCAAAGCCTTCCAGATCTCGCTGGCATATTCCCGAATGGTCCGGTCCGAGGAGAACCAGCCCATCCGCGCGGTATTCAGCACCGCCATACGCCACCATTCCTGCGGCGTGTGCCAAAGCTCCTCGACCCGTCGCTGGGCATCCCAGTAGGCATCGAAATCGGCACACACCAGGAAACGGTCATGAGCTACCAGCCCGTCGATCAGCGCGCTGTAGCGCGACGGGTCGTCCGGTGAGAACACCCCGCTGCGAACAGCCTGCAACACGTCGTTCAGGCGGCTGGACGCGGCAATCGCCGCACTGGCGCCAAAGTCACCGTCGCGCCGCCTGGCCTCCACCTGCTGCGCAGTAAGGCCGAAGATGAACATGTTTTCGGTACCCACCTGCTCGCTCATCTCGACATTGGCACCATCCAGGGTACCGATGGTCAACGCGCCGTTCAGGCCGAACTTCATGTTGCTGGTGCCGGACGCTTCGTAACCGGCGGTGGAAATCTGCTCGGAAAGGTCCGCCGCCGGGATGATGCTTTCAGCCAGACTGACGTTGTAGTTGGGCAGGAACACCACCTTCAGCAGGCCGCGCACGGTGGGGTCGTTGTTCACCACCCGGGCGATGTCGTTGGCCAGCTTGATGATCAGCTTAGCCTGGTGATAGCTGGCCGCGGCCTTGCCGGCGAAGATCTTCACCCGCGGCACCCAGTCGGTACCGGGGTCGTTGCGCATGGCCTGGTACAACGCCACGGTGTGCAGCAGGTTGAGCAACTGGCGCTTGTATTCGTGGATGCGCTTGACCTGCACGTCGAACAACGCCTCGGGGTTCACCGTAACGCCCAGGCGGTCCTGGATGATGCTGGCCAGGGCACGCTTGCTGTGCAGGCGCTGCGCGGCGAACTGCTTGCGGAAACCGCTCTTGTCGGCGAACGGTACCAGATTGGCCAGGCGTCCTTCGGGGTCGTCCAGCAGATCAGGGCCCAGCGCCTCGATCAGCATCGCGGTCAGCTGCGGGTTGGACTGGTACAGCCAGCGGCGGAAGGTAATGCCGTTAGTCTTGTTGTTGATCCGTTGCGGGTAGAGCTTGTGCAGCTCGGCGAACACCGTGCTTTTCATCAGCTTGCTGTGCAGCGCCGACACACCGTTGACGCTGTGCGAGCCGAGGAACGCCAGGTTGCCCATGCGCACCCGGCGGCCATTGTCTTCCTCGATCAACGACACAGCCCGCAACACGTCGAAGTCGTGCAGGCCTTTCGCCCGCAGCGCGTCGATGTGGTAGGCGTTGATCAGGTAGATGATCTGCATGTGCCGCGGCAGCATGCGTTCCATCAGCGCAACGGGCCAGGTTTCCAGGGCTTCGGGCAGCAAGGTGTGGTTGGTGTAGGCCAGGGTGCCGACGGTCAACTCCCAGGCGGTATCCCAAGGGATCTCATGCTGGTCGACCAGCAGGCGCATCAGCTCGGCCACGGCGATCGACGGGTGGGTGTCGTTGAGCTGGATGGCCGCCGCATCCGGCAGGTTGAGCAGGTTGTCGTGCATGTTCAGATGGCGGCGCAGCAGGTCCTGCAACGAAGCCGAGACGAAGAAGTATTCCTGGCGCAGGCGCAGTTCCTGGCCCGCCTCGGTGCTGTCGGCCGGGTACAGCACCCGCGAAATGCTTTCGGCCCGTGCCACCTCGGCCACCGCGCCCAGGTGGTCGCCGGCATTGAAGCGTTCCAGGTGCAGCTCTTCCAGCGCCCGCGCACGCCACAGGCGCAGGGTATTGACGCTGGCCCCGCGCCAACCGACCACCGGGGTATCGTAGGCCACCGCCCGCACGGTCTCGCCCGGCCACCACACCTGACGCTGCTGGCCGTGGGTGTCGTGCACCGTTTCGACGCTGCCGCCAAAGCTGATGGGGTAGATCACCTCGGCGCGCTCGAACTCCCAGGGGTTGCCGAAGTCGAGCCAGTTCTCGGTCTGCTCCTGCTGCCAGCCATCGACCATGGCCTGACGGAACAGCCCGTGCTCATAGCGGATGCCATAACCGTGAGCAGCGATGCCCAGGGTCGACATGCTCTCCATGAAGCACGCTGCCAGGCGACCCAGGCCACCGTTGCCCAGCGCGGCATCGGGCTCGAGCAGGCGAATGCGCTCCAGGTCCACGTTCAGCCCTTCCAATGCGTCGCGGGCAATGTCGAGCAGGCCCAGGTTGCTCAGGCTGTCATACAGCAGCCGGCCGATGAGGAATTCGAGAGAAAGGTAATAGACCCGCTTCTGGCTGCGGCGATACGCCTGGCGGGTGTGGTCCATCCAGTGATCGACCATGTGATCGCGCGCGGCCAGGGCGATGGCCTCGAACCAGTCGTGGTCGAAGGCGTGCTCTGGGTCCTTGCCAACCGCGTAGGTCAGCTTGTCCAGTACAGCGGCGCGAAATTCGGCCACCTCGGCGTCACGAGCTTTGGGTTCCTGGGACATGCGGCATCCTCGGGCAAGTTGACGAAAACGGAGGGAGACTGTTGAGCCTAGACCCTTCGACAGGGAGTGACAGTTAGCGTTCGCAGTTTTCATGCCCACTTTGCGATTCCGGCAAAAGGTTGTTCATAAATTGAACAATTCCGGTATGATCGCGCGCCCCAAGACCGTGATACACCCCATAAAGATGAAAACGACCCTGATCGCCGCAGCCGAAGTCGACCGCCTGGAGACCTGGCAGCGCTACACCAGCAACATGTGCCATGGCTGCCATTCGACCTGCTGCACCCTGCCGGTGGAGGTGAAGATCAAGGATCTGATCCGTATCGGCGTGGTCGACGAGTTCGAGAAAGACGAACCGCCGAAGAACATCGCCAAGCGCCTGCAGAAGGATGGCATCATCGAACGCTTCAACCAGAAGTCGGGGATCTTCACCCTGACCCGGATGAGCAATGATGACTGCCTGTATCTGGATCGTAAAAGCCGGCTGTGCACCATTTATGACAAGCGGCCGGATACCTGCCGCAACCACCCCAAGGTCGGGCCGCGGCCGGGGTATTGTGCGTACAAGCCCAAGGTGGTCGGGCGCTGATCGCTAGCCTTCAAGGGCCTCTTCGCGGGCTTGCCCGCTCCCACAAGGGTCGCGCAAATCATGGGCTCAGCGACACACCTGTGGGAGCGGGCAAGCCCGCGAAGGGCCGCAAAGCGGCCCCAATTCGCTTAGCTTACTGGCATTAGGACACGCCCGTGAAAAACGGTGAAGCCGGTGCAATCCATTTCAGTATTCAAGCGGCCACTGCTGGCCAATTATGTGCCAAGCCAGATTTCTACTTTCCGCCAGAGGGAAAGCTCCTGCATGCACCACCCTGCTCCGCCGGTGGATGTTCGGGATAGGTCTGCGGCAGCACGCTGACCGGGCTGGTAGCGATAAAGCCATCAGCAAACTTCGCTTCGACGAACTGCGCCCGCCATCCCACCGCCGGCGGCGTGCGCTGCAGGGTGAAGCTCTGCATGGGAGCGAGCGTCTCGGATTGGTAGCGCACCCCGCAGGCAAAACGGAAGTCGCGGTCCTGGCTGTTGCTCGCCGTCCACACCTTCACCGCCACTGGCGGCTCAGAGAAGTCGACGCTCATCTGCCCGGCATACCCGCTGGCCGACACCTGCACGCTTGGCAAAGGTGT
This sequence comes from Pseudomonas asiatica, assembly GCF_009932335.1. NCBI lineage: Bacteria > Pseudomonadati > Pseudomonadota > Gammaproteobacteria > Pseudomonadales > Pseudomonadaceae > Pseudomonas > Pseudomonas asiatica. The sequence continues at coordinate 627,288 of NZ_BLJF01000003.1, read as the reverse complement.
GCCATCGCGCAGGCGCGTCACTGCAGGTACCAAGGTACTGACTACCGCTTGACGCACCCCGCCATGGTCAGAGTTCGGCAATACCCTGAGGCTGGTCTGGCCCGGCAGGCGCTGCTGATAATCGGTGACCGGGTCAGGGGCGAAGAAATCGTCACCACTGGCGGACACCAGGTACTTGGGAATGGCCAGACGCTGCCTTTTCTCGTTCAGGTACTGCATCGGGTCCATCATCGCCATCAGCCGCTCGAATGCCGGGGTGCCCAGCTGCTGCAGGACACCAGCCTGCTGGTAGGAACCCAGCGCCAAGGGCCAGTGACCACCATAACGCTTGCGCAATCCGGCCAGCATGTCCGAAGTATCCGCGACGTCGATCACACTGGGCACGATGGCCACCACCCGCTCATCGGCCAATGCCGTGAGCCATGCGCTCCAGCCGCGCTTGGAGGCACCCGTGATAATGAAGCGGTCCACCGTGAGCCCTTGCCCTGCCAGCTCTTGCTCGGCCAGATCCATCGCCCGGCTTGCCGCCGCGGCCATCGGCACGTGCAGTGGCAATTCCGGCGCGGCGCCGCGAAGCGCATGAGCCCAGGTATGGGCCACGGCGTCATCCTCGCGCAAGGGCTTCTCGTTATCGTTGAAGGTCACGTACTGATTGGGCACATCGCTGATCATGACCACGGCCATCCGTGCCTTGAGGGCGACCTCGCGCAATGCCTCGCGGGTATAGTCCGGGGTTTGCGCCGGTCCGAACCGTACACCGTTGTTCACCACCAGCAAGGCTTTGCCGGGCACGGCATTGTGCGGGATATGCAGCTCGACATCATGCTCCCAGCGGCGCGGCTCAACCACCGGCGCTGGTTCCCAAACCTGCGAAACCATCTGCAAGCGACGGAACGCATACCCAGGCTCGGAGGCTTGCTCGAGCAATACGGCTTCCAAGGGTGCCTGACGCACCTTGCCAATATGGCACTGGACAACATCCTGCGGACGCAGGCTGGCACAATCCTGCATGGTGCAAGCCTGCAAGCCTGCCATCAGGCAGGGGATGGCCAGCGCTAAACGGTAATTCATGTGCATGCTTCCGGCTTCGAGAAAGCACTTCACGCTAGGCATCACAACAAGCGCGCACAAGTCGCAAAAGGCCGTGAAGGATGCAACCTACATCAGCTTGAGATATCACCTACAAAAAACCTGCGTCATACAAACAAAAACGCCCCCGGCGATGCGTGCGAGGGCGTTTTGACTCGAACGAGCAAAATGGGAATAGCTCTATTTCTATATCAACCCTGCCGAGCAAGGTCGCGCAGATGAAGTACAACCATAACGATCGCGGCTATGGCGGTCACTATTGATGCCAAGGTACCCAACACGACCGTGGACATTATCGATTCATTATTCCAAACCACGACCTGTTGATTGAGACGATCGTCGTAGAGTATTTGCCCGTCCAACGTGGCGAGTTCACGCACGGTGCTACCATCATCCCCACGTTCCACTGTAAGAATAACCTTCGCATTGATACGAAGCCCCGATGCCTCATACAACTTCCGGTAAGTATAAACACGTTTACCCTCCCGCCTTCCATCAAGCTTATATGCTACGCCAAAATGTACTAGCGAACGGTTATGCTCCCAAACGTCTGGATAACCGGATACTCGCCCCTCGATAACTAGTAGCCTAGACAAATCAGGGGCCTTATATACTTCCAGCTGACTGAAATAAAGCGCAACACCTGCAAGCATCGTAATCACGACAATCGCAAGCAATTGAGCTCGCTTTAAAGGAGGGGACACTCTGAGCAACTTTATGAATCCAGAAAATGACTGCACACGCCCCTCCTGCTATTTTAAATAGGAAAATCACCTAAAAATCTTTAATGATACCTATCAACTCCACCTACGCCCCCGCCAGGCGGGATGATCTCTATAGGACCTATATCAATATTCCACCTGGGGAGTTCCGGCAATGGGAATACCATAGGCCCGCCACCGAAGTCCGGCTCAATATAGCCACCCCCGCCGCCGCCAGATATTCCGTACAGGTGAGAAAGGTCGCTTCCAAGCAGCACGCCTTGCGTATCCGGGTTCCACTGGGTTACCGCAACTCGGCCCGCATAGATTGCGCTGATTTGGGCGAGCGATGCAAGGGCCAAGTCCGGCGCTACCCAGTAATCAGGGTAGGTGGCATTTGTATTTGCAACGAAATGTTTTTGCACTACAGGTGCGATAAAAGAATGATACAAATTTGTTGCCGCATCGGAATTGAGTATCCCCAAGGCATTAGCCCCAACGCCCACAGCAGTGAAAATAACTGCGGGAGTGCCAGCCCCAGCAAGCAAGCTTATACTGCCGACAATCCCCGCAACATTTCCAACCAGGCTCAGGACGTCACCTTTTTCAAATTTCTGGTCGGTCTTGTACTGAGCAGTAATTTTTAGAAATACTGTAGTCGCAGCAAGCGTATTCACCTTGATATTGAGGAAGGGTGTAAAACCCGCAGTCAGCTTTACTATTGACGTGATCCCGGCGACTGCAGCTCCGGTTTGGGCACTCTGATTCACTAGAACGAACCCTGACTTGTCGCTATTGTACTGATCCGTCAGGGAAGTAGCTGCCGCACCCACCGCTACCGGTTTTTCAACGTAGCCCAAGATAATCTCAAGTGTTTTGATCATCTTTCGCTACTCCCTGATCAATGTCTTGAAGGCGATGCTCATACGCAGCCGATTACAACTCACACCAGGCGCCCGAGCACCATGCGGCACTTCCCCATTGAAGATTACAACCCGCCTCGGCTTAGGCTGTACCGACAGCACAATACTTTCTTTGTCAGCGTCGTAGAATACAAGCTCACCACCCCAGCAGGTGGCCCAGTACTCGCTGCAAAACAGCATTACAGTTTTCCCTGGCGCCTCGGCTGTATTGTCACGATGAATAGGACCATCCTGGCTGCTTGTTTGACCATTGGCGTATACCCCTAACAGGGTCGCCGAAGGCATATGCGCAGCCTTGATACGTGCCCAGATATTCGCCAGAAAAGCCCAGTCCGGTCGCTCTCGTAGTTCTTGCTCACAGTCTTCCAATTCATTTCTGCGAGTACCGGCGATAAAACTGTGCCAACATGGACGATCAAGGGGAGCATAAGGATAGGGCCAGCCATAACGCCAGAGCGAGCCAGTTAGGAGCCTCAATATTTTCGTGTGCTCTTCGTCCGTTATTCCATCATCAATCACACAGATATTTTTACAAGCAGTCAAACCTACCATTACTTCAATCTCCTGATCTCAACATAGCGATTGGAGACTGAAAGTTAAAACACCTTTAGATATTCTCACACAGGGAAACAGCCGCTCAGCCGGTGACCTTTACCATAGCCTTGACGTGATAACAGATTTAGTCGCCATAACGAGTTCCAATTTTCTTTACCTCAAAAAAACTTTTTTCAGACTGACACCAACCTGAAGCTTTACCAGCCCCCAAGCATTTACCATGATAAAAGCACGTGTGCGTGAGAGACCGCAGGCAGCCACTGCCCTTGGCTTCACTCAGAATTGGACATAAAAAAACGCCCCCGGCATTTCGACCGGGGGCGTTTTCGTTTCAGCTCAAGCTAGACGATCAAGCCTTGGCTTTCTTGGCAGCGCGGGTACGCTCGCCTTCGTCCAGGATCTTCTTGCGCAGGCGGATCGACTTCGGAGTCACTTCGCACAGCTCATCGTCCTGGATGAATTCCAGGGCCTGTTCCAGGGTGTGGCGAACCGGCGGTACCAGGGCGATGACTTCGTCTTTGCCCGAAGCACGCATGTTGTCGAGCTTCTTGCCTTTGGTCGGGTTCACGCCCAGGTCGTTGTCACGGCTGTTCAGGCCGATGATCTGACCGTTGTAGATGTCCTGACCGTGCTCGATGAACAGCTTGCCGCGAGCCTGCAGGGTTTCCAGCGAATAGGTCAGCGCCTTGCCGGTCTCGATCGAAACCAGTACACCGTTCAGGCGACCGGACATCTGGCCGGCTTTCATGGTGTCGTAGCGATCGAAGATCGAGGTCAGGATGCCTGCACCGTTGGTCAGAGTCAGGAACTGGTTACGGAAACCGATCAGACCACGAGCAGGTACGTTGTACTCCAGACGTACACGGCCTTTGCCATCCGGCGCCATGTTGGTCAGGTCGCCCTTACGCAGGCCCATTTCTTCCATGACCTTGCCCTGGGATTCTTCAGGGATGTCGATGGTGACGTTCTCGAACGGCTCCTGCTTCACGCCGTTGACTTCGCGGATGATCACTTCAGGGCGGCCTACAGCCATCTCGAAGCCTTCACGACGCATGGTTTCGATCAGAACCGACAGGTGCAGCTCACCACGGCCGGAAACCTTGAACTTGTCAGCCGAGTCGCCTTCTTCAACGCGCAGTGCAACGTTGTACAGCAGCTCTTTGTCCAGACGTTCCTTGATGTTACGGCTGGTGACGAACTTGCCTTCCTTGCCGCAGAACGGCGAGTCGTTGACCTGGAAGGTCATCGAAACGGTCGGCTCGTCAACGGTCAGTGGCTTCATCGCCTCGACGTGGTTCATGTCGCACAGGGTGTCGGAGATGAACAGCTCGTCGAAACCGCTGATGCAGACGATGTCGCCAGCCTGGGCTTCTTCAACGTCGACGCGGTGCAGGCCGTGGTGGCCCATCAGCTTGAGGATACGGCCGTTACGCTTCTTGCCTTCGGTGTCGATGGCAACAACCGGGGTGTTCGGCTTGATACGACCACGGGCGATACGGCCAACGCCGATAACACCGAGGAAGCTGTTGTAGTCCAGAGCGGAGATCTGCATCTGGAACGGGCCATCGACGTCAACGTTCGGCGCCGGTACGTTGTCGACGATCGACTGGTACAGCGGGGTCATGTCTTCGGCCATGTCGGTGTGGTCCAGACCGGCGATGCCGTTCAGGGCCGAAGCGTAGACAACCTGGAAGTCCAGCTGATCATCGGTGGCACCGAGGTTGTCGAACAGGTCAAAGATCTGGTCCAGAACCCAGTCAGGACGCGCGCCCGGGCGGTCAACCTTGTTGATCACGACGATCGGCTTCAGGCCAGCTTCGAAAGCCTTCTTGGTCACGAAGCGGGTTTGCGGCATCGGGCCGTCCTGGGCATCGACCAGCAGCAGCACGGAGTCGACCATCGACATTACACGCTCAACCTCGCCACCGAAGTCGGCGTGGCCGGGGGTGTCGACGATGTTGATGTGGTAGCCGTTCCAGTTGATGGCGGTGTTTTTCGCCAGGATGGTAATGCCGCGCTCTTTTTCCTGGTCGTTGGAGTCCATCACGCGCTCGTCGTTGAGCTCGTTACGCTCCAGGGTGCCGGACTGGCGCAGGAGTTTGTCGACCAGGGTGGTTTTACCATGGTCAACGTGGGCGATGATGGCGATGTTACGCAGATTTTCGATCACAACTGTATCTCGATCAGAGGATTCGGTTGCCGCCAGTGTAGGCGGCGAATATGTATGGTTTGAGGCTCAGCGGGCCCGGTGGTCGGGAGGGCGATGGCGGATGCTGCCGCCATACAGCCCTGGCGTCTTATGCCGGACGATAAACACGCACATTGGCATGTCCCTCACTGAGCAGGTGGTGTGCGTGCAGACGGCTCATCACACCTTTGTCGCAATACAGCAAGTACTGGCGGTTGGCATCCAGCTGCTTGAACTTGCTGTTGATGGCATAGAACGGCATGGCCTGGACTTCGATACCGTCCAGCACCAGAGGTTCGTCTTCCTGGGCATCGGGGTGACGAATGTCGATAACGATCTGGCCGGGCAGCGCCTCGGTCACTTCCTCAATTTCGATGTCCTTGCCCAGTTCGTCGATCACATGGTCGATGGAGATCAACCGGGCGCGTTCCAGGGCGCGCTCCAGCACGGCCATGTCGAACTGCTTCTCTTCATGCTCCATGCGGTGGCGCTTGGCGTGAGTGGTCGGGTTTACCGAGATCACGCCGCAGTATTCTGGCATGTGCTTGGCGAAGTCGGCAGTGCCGATCGCGTAGGCCTGGTCGATGATGTCCTGCTTGTGGCTGGCCAGCAGGGGGCGCAGCACCAGCTTGTCGGTGGCCGAGTCGATGATCGACAGGTTCGGCAAGGTCTGGCTGGACACCTGGGAAATCGCTTCGCCGGTGACCAGGGCATCGATCTCCAGGCGGTCGGCCATGTGCGCGGCACCACGCAGCATCATGCGTTTGAGGGTCACGCCCATGTAGCTGTTGTCGACCTTGTTCAGAATCTCGCCGACCACTTCCTCGAACGGCACGCTGATGAACAGCACGCGCTGGCTGCTGCCGAACTTCTTCCACAGGTAGTGAGCCACTTCCATCACGCCCAGCTCGTGGGCACGGCCACCGAGGTTGAAGAAGCAGAAGTGGGTCATCAGGCCGCGGCGCATCATCTGATAAGCCGCCACGGTCGAGTCGAAGCCACCGGACATCAGTACCAGTGTCTGCTCCAGGGCGCCCAGCGGGTAGCCGCCGATGCCCTGGTGCTGGTTATGGATCACGTACAGGCGCTGGTCGCGGATTTCGATGCGCACCAGCACTTCCGGGTTCTTCAGCTCGATGCCGGCGGCGCCGCACTGCTGGCGCAGCTGGCTGCCGACGTAACGGTCGACGTCCATAGAGGTGAAGTCGTGGTGACCACCTCGCTTGCAGCGCACGGCGAAGTGCTTGCCGGCCAGCAGGTGGCCGAAGTGCTGCTTGCACTTGGCGACGATGTCATCGAAGTCGCCGAGCGGGTATTCCTCTACCTGCAGGAAGTGGGTGATACCCGGGGTGCAGGTGAGGCGCTCGATCATCTCGCGCTGGACCTTTTCGTCTTCGACGCGGGTGACCACTTCGAGATTGTCCCAGACACCATCGACCACGAGCTCAGGATCGAGGTCCTTGAGCACGTTGCGGATGTTCTTGCCGAGCTGGCGGATGAAGCGCTTGCGCACCGGCCGGCTCTTGATGGTGATTTCTGGGAAGACTTTGACGATAAGTTTCATTGGTTAACAGCGCGCGCAGGGCCTGCCGAAAATGAGGGGCGCGAATTATAGCGGAAATTGCTCAGGATTTGACCAACTTTTGTACAGAAGGTCGGATTTATATTGCCTGCACCGGCCTCATCGCCGGCAAGCCAGCTCCCACAGGCTATCCACAGTTCTCAAGACCTGCGCCCTACCTGTGGGAGCTGGTTGCCGGCGATGAGGCCCTCAAAGAAAGCACACAACTCAAGCAATGCACACTATTGGTGCACCGCTACCAAAATTCGCATCTTAAGAGTGCACTTCTCCCCAGCAACCCACCCCCAGATGCCCGCAAACGCCCCCTTTTATCCCGCCCTCGCCATTTTCGGGCACTGGCATGCAATTTGCTCCCTTGTGAGGCAGGTAAGCTTGGCCGACTATCCGCGCCCGGCAACACCCTTTTTCCAGGGCAGCGGCCCACCGCGCTCTAGACCATCCGGAGGACAACATGTCGAAGTCGGTTCAACTCATCAAAGATCATGACGTCAAGTGGATTGATCTGCGTTTCACGGACACCAAAGGCACTCAGCACCACGTGACCATGCCGGCGCGTGATGCACTGGAAGACGACTTCTTCGAAGTCGGCAAGATGTTCGACGGTTCCTCCATCGCTGGCTGGAAAGGCATCGAAGCCTCCGACATGATCCTGATGCCGGTCGACGAAACTGCCGTACTGGACCCGTTCACCGAAGAGCCGACCCTGATCATCACCTGCGACATCGTCGACCCGTCGAGCATGCAGGGCTACGATCGTGACCCTCGCGCCATCGCCAAGCGCGCCGAAGAGTACCTGAAGAGCACCGGCATCGGTGACACCGTATTCGCAGGCCCGGAGCCAGAGTTCTTCATTTTCGACGAAGTGAAGTTCCAGTCGGACATCTCCGGCTCGATGTTCAAGATCTTCTCCGAGCAAGGCTCGTGGATGACCGGCGCTGACGTGGAAGGCGGCAACAAAGGCCACCGTCCAGGCGTGAAGGGCGGCTACTTCCCGGTTCCGCCGTTCGACCACGACCACGAAATCCGTACTGCCATGTGCAACGCACTGGAAGAAATGGGCCAGACCGTCGAAGTTCACCACCACGAAGTGGCGACTGCCGGCCAGAACGAAATCGGCGTCAAGTTCAACACCCTGGTGAAGAAGGCTGACGAAGTACAGGCGCTGAAGTACGTCGTGCACAACGTTGCCGACGCCTACGGCCGCACCGCTACCTTCATGCCGAAGCCACTGTACGGCGACAACGGCTCGGGCATGCACGTGCACATGTCGATCTGGAAAGACGGCAAGAACACCTTCTCGGGTGAAGGCTATGCCGGCCTGTCCGACACCGCCCTGTACTTCATCGGCGGTATCATCAAGCACGGTAAGGCCCTGAACGGCTTCACCAACCCGTCGACCAACTCCTACAAGCGTCTGGTCCCAGGCTTCGAAGCCCCGGTAATGCTGGCCTACTCGGCTCGCAACCGTTCCGCCTCGATCCGTATTCCTTACGTCGGCAGCCCGAAAGCCCGCCGTATCGAAGCTCGCTTCCCGGACCCATCGGCCAACCCATACCTGGCCTTCGCGGCCCTGCTGATGGCCGGCCTGGACGGTATCCAGAACAAGATCCACCCAGGCGATGCTGCCGACAAGAACCTGTACGACCTGCCGCCTGAAGAGGCCAAGGACATTCCGCAGGTTTGCGGCAGCCTGAAGGAAGCTCTGGAAGAGCTGGACAAGGGCCGTGCGTTCCTGACCAAGGGCGGCGTGTTCTCCGACGACTTCATCGATGCCTTCATCGAGCTGAAGAGCGAAGAAGAAATCAAGGTCCGCACCTTCGTTCACCCGCTGGAATACGAGCTGTACTACAGCTGCTGATCTGATCGGCGCCTCGCGCCGATGACATGATCACGAACGGCCTCCTTCGGGAGGCCGTTTTCGTTTCCGTGGCTGCGTCCTCGATTTCATACAGAACCGGCAGATGCCGCTGACATTTCGCCGCCCCCCTCAGCACGCAGGGTAGGCGTCCCTTCAGTCAAAGGACATCACGCCATGCGCAAACTTCTACCTGCAATGATTACCGTATCCGCCCTCCTCACCGGCTGCGCCAGCAATGGCACCGCGCCAGGCCAGGCAACGTCACAGGTGCTTCACCGCGCCACCGGCAGTTGGGACGGTACTCCCTATCTCGATTACCCCGAAGGACGACCAGTGCTGTCGCTTGTGAAAGTCAGCATTCCCGCCCACACCACCCTTGGCTGGCACTGTCACCAGGCGCTCAATCTAGGCTATCTGACCGAGGGACGACTCGAGGTGGAAACCCGCGACGGCAAGCGGACAAGCCTGGTTGCAGGCCAGACGCTGGCCGAACTTCAAGGGGAAGTGCACCGCGGGCACACCACTGGGCAGCCCGCCACTGTCATGGTGTTCCACGCAAGCAATGAAGACCTTGCGTTTTCAACGCCAGAAGCCGAATGCCCGCCAACTGTGCGATAAACCCTGAAACCACCTATGCTCCATATTGGTGCGCGCTGTGGACTAACGCCCCCGAATGCACCCCAAAAGCGATCACATGAACCGTTTAATCAGTTCATTCTGGTGCGAATTTTCCCGTTTCCAGGGCTTTATCGGCAAATTCCGCTTCTTTTCGGAGCCTTGGTTTGGTTCTTGCATTTTTTGCCCAAAGACTGGAATCAGCGGATCCACCGCGCGCCCGACCATGGCCGCGCCCATGCCCGACACGCGCCAAAAGAGGTCGACGACGCCCTATGACCATCAGCGATGCCCAGCACCGTCTACTTCTGGACAACCTGACCACCGCCACGCTGCTGCTCAACGCCGAGCTGCGCCTGGAGTACATGAACCCGGCCGCGGAAATGCTTCTGGCAGTGAGTGGCCAGCGCAGCCATGGGCAGTTCATCAGCGAGCTGTTCACCGAGTCGACCGAAGCGCTCAGCTCGCTGCGCCAGGCGGTCGAGCAGGCGCATCCGTTCACCAAGCGCGAAGCGCAGCTCACCTCGCTGACCGGGCAGACCATCACCGTCGACTACGCGGTTACGCCGATCCTGCACCAGGGCCAGACCCTGCTGCTGCTCGAGGTGCACCCGCGCGACCGGCTGCTGCGCATCACCAAGGAAGAGGCCCAGCTGAGCAAGCAGGAAACCACAAAGATGCTGGTACGCGGCCTGGCCCATGAAATCAAGAACCCCCTCGGCGGCATTCGCGGCGCAGCTCAGCTGCTGGCTCGCGAGCTGCCTGAAGAAGGCCTGCGCGACTACACCAACGTGATCATCGAGGAAGCCGATCGCCTGCGTAACCTGGTCGACCGCATGCTCGGCTCGAACAAGCTGCCGTCGCTGGCCATGACCAACATCCACGAAGTGCTTGAGCGGGTCTGCAGCCTGGTCGAGGCCGAAAGCCAGGGTTGCATCACTTTGGTGCGCGATTATGACCCCAGCCTGCCTGACGTATTGGTCGACCGCGAGCAGATGATCCAGGCCGTGCTCAACATCGTGCGCAATGCCATGCAGGCGATCAGTTCGCAGAACGAACTGCGCCTGGGCCGCATCACCCTGCGCAGCCGTGCCCTGCGCCAGTTCACCATCGGCCATGTGCGCCATCGCCTTGTGGCGAGGGTGGAGATCATCGACAACGGCCCGGGCATCCCGCCGGAACTGCAGGACACCCTTTTCTATCCCATGGTCAGCGGTCGCCCGGACGGTACCGGGCTGGGCCTGGCCATTACCCAGAACATCATCAGCCAGCACCAGGGCCTGATCGAGTGTGAAAGCCATGCAGGCCACACCGCATTCTCGATCTACCTGCCCCTGGAACAAGGAGCCACCGCCTCATGAGCCGAAGTGAAACCGTATGGATCGTCGACGATGATCGCTCCATCCGCTGGGTCCTGGAAAAAGCCCTGCAACAGGAAGGCATGACCACCCAGAGCTTCGATAGCGCCGATGGCGTCATGGGCCGCCTGGCACGCCAGCAACCGGACGTGATCATTTCCGACATCCGCATGCCGGGCACCAGCGGCCTCGACCTGCTGGCACAGATCCGTGAGCAGCACCCGCGCCTGCCGGTCATCATCATGACCGCCCACTCCGACCTGGACAGCGCCGTTGCGTCGTACCAGGGCGGTGCATTCGAGTACCTGCCCAAGCCATTCGATGTGGACGAGGCGGTCTCGCTGGTCAAGCGCGCCAACCAGCACGCCCAGGAGCAACAAGGGCTGGATGTGCCGCAGAGTCTGGCGCGCACCCCGGAAATCATCGGTGAAGCACCGGCAATGCAGGAGGTGTTCCGCGCCATCGGCCGCCTCAGCCACTCCAACATCACCGTGCTGATCAACGGTGAGTCCGGTACCGGCAAGGAGCTGGTGGCCCACGCCCTGCACCGCCACAGCCCGCGTGCGGCCTCACCGTTCATCGCCCTGAACATGGCAGCCATCCCCAAGGACCTGATGGAGTCCGAGCTGTTCGGCCATGAAAAGGGCGCCTTCACCGGCGCCGCCAACCTGCGCCGAGGGCGCTTCGAGCAGGCCGACGGCGGCACCCTGTTCCTCGACGAGATCGGCGACATGCCCGCCGACACACAGACCCGCCTGCTGCGAGTGCTGGCCGATGGCGAGTTCTATCGCGTGGGCGGCCACGTACCGGTCAAGGTCGATGTGCGCATCATCGCCGCCACTCACCAGAACCTGGAGTCGCTGGTGCAGGCCGGCAAGTTCCGCGAGGACTTGTTCCACCGCCTGAACGTGATCCGCATCCACATTCCGCGGCTGGCCGACCGCCGCGAAGATATCCCTGCCCTCGCCCGCCACTTCCTCGCCCGCGCCGCCCAGGAACTGGCGGTCGAGCCGAAGATCCTCAAGCCGGAAACCGAGGAATTCATTCGCAATCTGCCGTGGCCGGGCAACGTACGGCAGATGGAGAACACCTGCCGCTGGATCACCGTGATGGCCTCCAGCCGCGAAGTGCTGATCGGCGACCTGCCGCCGGAGCTGCTGAACCTGCCACAGGACGCCGCACCGGTAACCAACTGGGAGCAGGCCCTGCGCCAGTGGGCCGACCAGGCGTTGGCGCGTGGGCAGACCAGCCTGCTGGACAGCGCAGTGCCGAGCTTCGAGCGGATCATGATCGAGACAGCCCTCAAGCACACGGCTGGCCGTCGGCGCGATGCGGCACTGTTGCTGGGTTGGGGACGCAACACCCTGACGCGCAAGATCAAGGAACTGGGGATGAATGTGGCGGGGGGCGATGATGAGGAAGGTGACGAGCACTGAGTTCCAGGTAAACCCATAGTTCTCTGGGGCTGCTGCGCAGCCCATCGCGACACAAGGCCGCTCCTACAGGAGAATGCGATCCCCTGTAGGAGCGGCCTTGTGTCGCGATGGGCCGCAAAGCGGCCCCAAACATTTCAGCCCTTCGATGCACCGATCCTGTGCCCGATGCACCTCACTAAGGCACAAATCCCCTCAAAAAACGGCCAATTCACCCTGAAAGCCCAGATTCACGGGCTTTTCAAAACTGGCACGCCCCCTGCAATAAACAATACATATCCAGTTTCGGGGGCCCTGGTACAGGCAGGCCGGGTGAACCCCTCTTTTATTCGCAACATCGCCAGTTTTGGGGACCTCGGTACAGGCAGGCCGGGCCATCCCCCCTTTATACGCAGTACCCCTTTCGGGGACCCTGGTACAGGCAGGCCGGGATATCCCCTCTTTTATTCGTGCAGTTTCACCTGCAACCGCCAGCGCCCAGCGTCCTCTGCACCGGCCCACTCGCCGTGCAGGGGGCGCGCAGCCACCACCGTCAGCAACAGCCCTTCCTTGCTATTCTGCACCCGCCAACTCACAGGCTTGCCCTGCAGGCTCAGTTGCCCTTGCCGGGCCTTGCCTTGGGCCTGGAACAACAGTGCTACCGTACCGTCCACATTCTCGCCATGCAGCTGAGGCTCTTCGTTGAACCACAGCTCCAGGCCATCCTGCACCACCTCCACCTGCTGCAACTCGCGCTCGTCGGGTGTAGTCAGGCGGCCGATCATCAGCCCTACCATCAAGCCGACGATCGCCAGCGACAGCATCACCCGCGGGAACGCCTTCGAACGCACGTCCGGTTCGGGGGTAGAATGCCCGTCATCTTCACGCTTGGAGCCGTGCATGTTTCACGTCATCCTTTTTCAACCAGAAATTCCGCCGAATACCGGCAACATCATTCGCCTCTGCGCCAACAGCGGCTGCGACCTGCACCTGATCGAGCCCATCAGCTTCGAGCTGGACGACAAGCGCCTGCGGCGCGCGGGGCTGGATTACCACGAGTATGCCACGCTCAAGCGCCACGAAAGCCTGGCCGGATGCCTGGAAAGCCTGGGCAACCCACGGCTGTTCGCCTTCACCACCAAGGGCTCGCACCCGTTCCACGAAGTGGCTTACCAGCCGGGTGATGCCTTCCTGTTCGGGCCAGAAAGCCGCGGCCTGCCGGCCGAAGTACTGGACAGCCTGCCGGCCGAACAACGCCTGCGCCTGCCCATGCGGCCCGGGTGCCGCAGCCTGAATCTGTCCAATACCGTGGCTGTGACGGTGTATGAGGCGTGGCGGCAGAATGGGTTTGCCGGCAGTTGATGCGCTGCCTGCACTGACTCTATCGCCGGCAAGGCAGCTCCCGCAGGGACCGCACCGCCCTTGAAACCTGTGCAGTACCTGTGGGAGCTGGCTTGCCGGCGATAGGGCCGGAACAGGCCAACAAAAAAGGCGACCGAAGTCGCCCTTTTTCAAACGCAGCTATTACTGCACAGTCGGCGCTTCGCCGGCTTCCTGCATGCGCTGCATTTCTTGCGCGTACAGGGCGTCGAAGTTGACCGGCGACAGCATCAGGGCCGGGAACGAACCGCGGGTCACCAGGCTGTCCAGGGTCTCGCGGGCGTACGGGAACAGGATGTTCGGGCAGAACGCACCCAGAGTGTGGCTCATCGAAGCCGCGTCCAGGTTCTTGATCAGGAAGATACCGGCCTGCTGCACTTCAGCGATGAAGGCCACTTCGTCACCGTTCTTGACGGTAACCGACAGGGTCAGCACCACCTCGTGGAAGTCGCCTTCCAGGGCTTTCTGCTTGGTGTTCAGGTCCAGGGCAACGCTCGGCTCCCAGGTCTGGCGGAAGATCTGCGGGCTTTTCGGGGCTTCGAACGACAGGTCGCGCACATAGATGCGCTGCATGGAGAACTGAGGGCTGTTGTCTTCTGCAGCAGCGCCGTTGGTCTGTTGGTCAGTCATGGCAGATCCTTATCCTAATGTTTTTGAATGCAGTGCAAATCAGGCCGCCAGCAGCGCGTCGAGCTTGCCGGCGCGCTCCAGGGCATAAAGGTCATCGCATCCACCGACGTGGGTGCTGCCGATCCAGATCTGCGGCACAGATGTACGGCCGGCCTTCTGGCTCATCTCGGCACGAACCTGTGGCTTGCCGTCGACCTTGATTTCCTCGAAGGCCACGCCCTTGCTCTCGAGCAGGTACTTGGCGCGCATGCAGTAGGGGCAGTAGTCGCTGGAATAGACGATGACGGGCTTCATATCACTTCACCAGGGGCAGGTTATCGGCTTTCCAGCTGGAAACGCCACCGCTCAGTTTGGCGGCGTTGTAACCAGCCTTGAGCAGCTCGCGGCAGATGGTGCCGGACTGCTGGCCCATCGAGTCGACGACGATCAGGGTCTTCTCTTTGTGCTTGTCCAGCTCGCTCATGCGGTTGACCAGCTTGTCCTGCGGGATGTTCACCGCACCGACGATGTGACCGGCGGAGTATTCCTTGGTCGGGCGAATGTCGATGACCAGGGCTTTCTCGGCATTGACCAGGGCAGTCAGCTGGCCGTTGCTCAGGCTCTGGCCGCCGCGACGGATTTCGTTGACCAGCAGCGCGACCAGCAAAACAACGAAGATCGCCACCAGGATGTAGTGGTTTGTCGCAAATTGAATCAGGTTAGCAACCATCTGGGGTGTTCCACGCGATTGAAAATGCCGGCCAGTATACACAGGCCCTTATTGCCACCAAAGCCCGACGGGCCGGCCGGAAAGGTACCTTCATGTTGCCACATTGGCCACGCTGGTCAGGGAACAGGACGAATATTCGCCGCCGGTGGCGCATTTGCCCTAAAATGCGTGTCTTTATCATCTTTGAACAACCGTGAGTTTGATTGATGACGAGTACGCCCAAACCCCTGGTCCTGATCATCCTGGATGGCTTCGGCCACAGCGAAAGCCCCGAATACAACGCCATCTATGCCGCCAACACACCGGTCTATGACCGCCTGCGCGCCAGCCAGCCGCATGGCCTCATTTCCGGCTCAGGCATGGATGTCGGCCTGCCGGACGGGCAGATGGGCAACTCCGAAGTCGGTCACATGAACCTCGGTGCCGGCCGCGTGGTGTATCAGGATTTCACCCGGGTGACCAAAGCCATCCGCGACGGCGAGTTCTTCGAGAACCCGGTACTGACCGGCGCCGTGGACAAGGCAGCCAGTGCCGGCAAGGCTGTGCACATTCTCGGCCTGCTGTCCGATGGCGGCGTACACAGCCACCAGGACCACCTGGTAGCCATGGCCGAACTGGCCGCGCAGCGCGGCGCGCAGAAGATCTACCTGCACGCCTTCCTCGATGGCCGCGACACGCCACCACGCAGCGCGCAGTCGTCCATCGAACTGCTCGACGCCACCTTCGCCAAGCTGGGCAAGGGCCGCATCGCCAGCCTGATCGGCCGCTACTACGCCATGGACCGTGACAACCGCTGGGACCGTGTCAGCGCCGCCTACAACCTGATCGTCGACAGCGCTGCCGAATACACCGCCGACACCGCCTTGGCCGGCCTGGAAGCGGCCTACGCCCGCGACGAGAGCGACGAGTTCGTCAAGGCCACGCGCATTGGTGAAGCAGTCAAGGTCGAAGACGGCGACGCGGTGATCTTCATGAACTTCCGCGCCGACCGCGCCCGCGAACTGTCGCGCGTGTTCGTCGAAGCCGACTTCAACGAATTTCCGCGTGCCCGCCTGCCAAAACTGGCCGCCTACATCGGCCTGACCCAGTACTCGGCAAAAATCCCGGCCCCCGCCGCCTTCGCCCCGGCCAGCCTGAACAACGTGCTGGGCGAGTACCTGGCGAAAAACGGCAAGACCCAGCTGCGCATCGCCGAGACCGAGAAGTATGCCCATGTCACCTTCTTCTTCTCCGGCGGCCGTGAAGAGCCTTTCGAAGGCGAAGAGCGCATTCTGATCCCGTCGCCGAAGGTCGCCACCTACGACCTGCAGCCGGAAATGAGCGCACCGGAAGTTACCGACCGCATCGTCGAGGCTATCGAGCAACAGCGTTATGACGTGATCGTGGTCAACTACGCCAACGGCGACATGGTCGGCCATACCGGCGTGTTCGAGGCTGCGGTGAAGGCCGTCGAGGCCTTGGATGGCTGCGTCGGGCGTATCGTCGAAGCACTGGACAAGGTCGGCGGCGAAGCGCTGATCACCGCCGACCATGGCAACGTCGAGCAAATGGAAGACGAGTGCACCGGCCAGGCGCACACCGCGCATACCACCGAGCCGGTACCGTTCATCTATGTGGGCAAGCGCAACGTCAAGGTGCGTGACGGCGGCGTGCTGGCCGATGTGGCGCCGACCATGCTGAAGCTGCTGGAGCTGGAAAAGCCGGTGGAAATGACTGGTACCTCGATTCTGGTCGATGCCTGATTCGGTGCCAAAGGGAGCCGCTTTGCGGCCCATTCGCAGCACAAGGCTGCTCCTACAAAGGGCTCATGCAATGCCTGTAGGAGCAGCCTTGTGCTGCGAATGGGCTGCACAGCAGCCCCAATAACACATGAATTCCAGACAAACGCCCCTCTGCACCCGCAGCGAGGCGTTTTTTTTGCCCGCCCGCGCGGGCATACTAGGCCAGTCTCCATCCTTGGTACGCCAAACCCCATGCTTCGCGCCCTGATCCTCCTAGCCCTGTCTTGCCTGCTCAGCCCGGCCTTTGCCGATGAGCGTGCGCAGACCCAGCAGCAACTGGACGCCACCCGCCAGGACATTGCCGAGCTCAAGAAGACGCTGGGCAAGCTCCAGGAAGAAAAGGCCGGTGTGCAAAAGGACCTCAAAGCCACCGAGACCGATATCGGCAACCTCGAAAAGCAGGTGGAGGCCCTGCAGCAAGAACTAAAAAAGACCGAGGGCGAGCTGGAGCGCCTTGATACCGAGAAAAAAAAACTCCAGAGCGCCCGCGTTGAACAACAGCGACTGATCGCCATCCAGGCCCGTTCGGCCTACCAGAACGGCCGCGAGGAATACCTCAAGCTGCTGCTCAACCAGCAGAACCCCGAGAAGTTTGCCCGCACCCTCACCTACTACGACTACCTGAGCAAGGCGCGCCTGGAGCAACTGCGCACCTTCAACGAGACCCTGCGCCAGCTGGCCAACGTCGAACAGGAAATCGCTACCCAGCAGCAACAGCTGCTGGCCCAGCGCGCCGACCTCGACAGCCGCCGCCAGGCCCTGGAAACCGAGCGTGGCAAGCGCCAGCAGGTGCTGGCCAAGCTCAACAGCGACATGAAGGACCGCGACCAGAAGCTGCAATCGCGCGAGCAGGATCAGGCCGACCTGTCCAAGGTACTCAAGACCATCGAGGAAACCCTCGCCCGCCAGGCCCGCGAGGCCGAAGAAGCGCGCAAGAAGGCCTTGCTGGCCCAGCAGGAAGCGGAAAAGCGCCGCCAGCAGGAAGCCCTCGCTGCCGCTGCCGCTCGCGAACAGGCCCGCGAACCGGTGGAGCCACCGAAAAAGGCCCGCACCACCCTGGGCCCGCTGGTTTCCAGCGACGGCGCGAACTACGGCGGCGCATTTTCTGCCGCACGGGGAAAACTTCCCTGGCCAGTCAATGGTCGATTGCTGGCACGTTTCGGTGATGCCCGCGGCAGCGATGCCCGTGCCAAGTGGGACGGGGTGATGATCAGCGCCAACCCGGGCACTCAGGTACGTGCCGTGCACGGCGGGCGCGTGGTGTTCGCCGACTGGTTGCGCGGTGCCGGGCTTCTGGTCATTCTCGACCATGGCAACGGTTACCTGAGCCTGTACGGCCATAACCAGAGCCTGCTCAAGAGCGCCGGTGATATCGTCAAGGCCGGCGAGGCCATTTCCACCGTTGGCGACAGCGGCGGCCAGGACGCTGCCGGCTTGTACTTCGCCATCCGCCAGCAGGGCCGGCCTACCGACCCTTCGCAGTGGTGCCGGGGCTAGTCAAATTTCTACGGGGTAGCCCACGGGCTGCGCCGATGCTCCCCAGGGAGCGCTTACAGGATCAGGAGTTCGTTCGACATGCTGCACTCGCCTCGTCTCACCCAGCTGGCCCTGTCCATCGCCCTGGCGGTCGGCGCGCCCCTGGCCACTGCCGCGGAGCCGGCCAAGCCGGCCGCAGTACCGGCCACCGAGGTGACCGCCAAGGCGCCACTGCCGCTTGAAGAGCTGCGCACCTTCGCCGAGGTCATGGACCGCATCAAGGCGGCCTATGTGGAGCCGGTGGATGACAAGACCCTGCTGGAAAATGCCATCAAGGGCATGCTCAGCAACCTCGACCCGCACTCGGCCTACCTCGGCCCAGAGGACTTCCAGGAGCTGCAGGAAAGCACCAGCGGCGAGTTCGGCGGGCTGGGCATCGAAGTAGGCCAGGAAGACGGCTTCATCAAGGTGGTCTCGCCGATCGACGACACCCCGGCATCGCGTGCCGGCGTGCAGGCCGGCGACCTGATCGTCAAGATCAACGGCGCCCCGACCCGTGGCCAGACCATGACCGAAGCGGTCGACAAGATGCGTGGCAAGGTGGGCGAGAAAATCACCCTGACCTTGGTGCGTGACGGCGGCACCCCCTTCGACGTGACCCTGGCCCGCGCGGTCATCCAGGTCAAGAGCGTGAAGAGCCAGCTGCTGGAGAACGACTACGGCTACATCCGCATTACCCAGTTCCAGGTCAAGACCGGCGACGAAGTAGGCAAGGCCCTGGCCAAACTGCGCAAGGACAACGGCAAGAAGCTGCGCGGCGTGGTGCTGGACCTGCGCAACAACCCGGGCGGCGTGCTGCAGTCGGCGGTGGAAGTGGCCGACCACTTCCTGACCAAGGGCCTGATCGTCTACACCAAGGGCCGCATCGCCAACTCCGAGCTGCGCTTCTCGGCCGACCCGGCCGACGCCAGCGACGGCGTGCCACTGGTGGTGCTGATCAACGGCGGCAGTGCCTCGGCCTCGGAAATTGTCGCCGGCGCCCTGCAAGACCAGAAACGCGCCGTGCTGATGGGCACCGACAGCTTCGGCAAAGGCTCGGTGCAGACCGTGCTGCCACTGGCCAACGACCGTGCCCTGAAGCTCACCACCGCGCTGTACTTCACCCCCAACGGCCGCTCGATCCAGGCCCAGGGCATCGTCCCCGACATCGAAGTGCGCCCGGCCAAGCTCACCGCCGAAGCCGACACCGACAACTTCAAGGAAGCCGACCTGCAGGGCCACCTGGGCAACGGCAACGGCGGTGCCGACCGCCCGACCGGCAGCGGCAAGCGCAAGGAGCGCCCGCAGGATGACGACTTCCAGCTGAGCCAGGCTCTGAGCCTGCTCAAAGGCCTGAACATCACCAAGGGCGACTGATCCACTCCATGCGTTATCTGCTGTGTCTGCTGTTCTGCCTGATGGCAGGGGTCGCGCAAGCGGCGCCGGCCGGCAAGGCCTACATGAGCATCATCATCGACGACCTCGGCCAGAGCAGCGAGCGCGACAGCCGCACCTTGGCCCTGCCCGGCCCGGTAACCCTGGCGATCATGCCGGACACTCCGCATGCCACCACGTTTGCCCGGCAGGCGCACAAGGCCGGCAAGACAGTTATCCTGCACATGCCCATGGACCCGGCCACCGGCCCTTACGCCTGGCACCCGGGCACGCCCCTGCCGGAGCTTGCCCACCGCCTGGACACCGCCCTGGCGCAGGTGCCTTACGCAGTCGGTATCAACAACCACATGGGCAGCCGCATGACCGCCCAACCCGAAGCGATGGCCATGCTGATGGCCGACCTGCAACGCCGACACCTGTTTTTTGTCGACAGCCGCACCAGCGCTGCCACGGTGGCTGCATTCCAGGCTCAGGCCCAGGGCCTGGCACAGGTATCCCGCGATGTCTTTCTGGACAACGTACGTACGGTCGAGGCCATCGGCAGCGAATTGCAGCTCGGGGTCGAACTGGCTCGCAAACAAGGCTCAGCCGTGCTGATCGGCCACCCTTATCCGCAAACCCTCGAAGTGCTCGAACGCGAACTGCCCCGACTGAAGCGCCAGGGCGTAGAGCTGATCGGCCTGGAACAGATGATTGCCGAGCGGGGCAATCAGACGATGCCCGCGCATGCCAAGCACCATCCCACCGCCCCCGTTGGCCGACTCAATGGAAAGGAATGATTCCTCGGGCCTGTGCCAGAGTAAGGGCTCCCCTGTGCAATCGCTGTTTCGAGTCTGCAGCGGCCTTGCTACTCAAACGACGCTGGCTCCAGGTCTTGAGGTGACCCACCGTGAAATCCTCTGCAAACGCATCTGGCGAGCTGAAATGAAAGTGCGCAGCCCAGAGGTTCCGCTTGCTCGGTAGACGAACGATCCGGTATTCGTCAAAAGCGCTGCCACCCTGCATGGTGCGCCGTTCCACATATTCGACCTGTATCAGGCGCTTTCCGTGGAGATACTGCAAACCTTCGGCCGACGGATACTTGGTGTCGGTATAGAGCGTGGTCATCTGAAATGTTTTATCCGCCTCCAACTTGTCCAGATCCACTTCCAGCGTCCTGATCAGCTTGTCGTTTCCTCCGGCATCACGCACCACACTGAGTGCCTGATTCAGCTTTTCCAGATGCTGATCGAACAACTGCTTGAGCAACGCCCCTTTGATGTCGTGCTTGACATAGTCCTTGGCCTGCTCCCTGACTGCATCGCTCTCGTCCAGAAGCGCCTGTACCCACATGGGCAGGTCAGTTGGAGCGGCTTCGTCCGACAATGAAGGGCGCTTGCTTTCACGCTGTCGCCATTCCCCATCCACCAGGTCGAAGGTTGCCAGTACTTCTTCACTGAACGTCTCCCGCACTTCAACGATCTGGCTTTCGTCTATCGTCCTTTCCACCCCGATCATCAACTGCCCAGCAAGGTTGCGCACCACTCGCTGCTCTTCGGTAGACACCTTGTAGGGCCTGCGCTTTTGCGCGACCGTTCCACCCTCCTGCTCCGAGATCGCGGCAACCAGCCGCTGTCCTGCATCTTCCTTCAGTTGCTTTACATGGTTGCGATACCGCTCGTGCATCACGGGTTCGATCAGTTCGCCACCTTCACGGAGAATGCGGGCACTGTTGAGTAATGCGGCAGAGTACTCATCCCATGCCTCTTGCAGGATCACGATGCGGTCGTCTGCCGTCAGATTGGCGAAGTCAAGCTCCCCATGAGTCTCTGCGGCATTGCGCAAGGCCGTGCTGACCAGTTCGTCACGGTAGCGGGCGACTGTCTGGAGGCCGCCGGGAGCATTGAGGTGCAAGGCCAGGTCTGCCAGGTTCTGCACCTGATGGAAGCGCATCTGCACGGTCGAAAACGGTCTTTCGTCGATCAGATGCCCCACTGTGCGATGGTCACCAGGGGGGTTGGAAGGTATGACAAGCTCAACCGGCGACTCGGCCAGCAAATTGTCCAGGTGCACTCGTATGGCAAGCATGCGGTCCTGATACTCAGCCACATGCTCCAGCTTGATACGAAACGCAGCATATTGTTCGCCGACTTCAGCCAATGGCTTACCATCAATAGCCCGTTGCAGCGCGGCAAGTTGCGGATAGTCCGTAAGGCTCCAGAGCTCGTTGTAAACGAAGACACAATCGCGAATCAGCTCTGTGCGAGCATTCTCTTCATGCTTGGCAACAGGCTTATCCAACCCATCTTTTTGGCGTTGCCCGGCATATTTGGGTTCCGCCATCGTGATCAACAGCTTTAGCTGTTCGTCTTCCTTGCCAATGGCCTCTTCAAGCAGCGAAACGATTTGCTCACGCTGCTGGGCGATACTTTCCCGCGCATCCATCGCTCGTTGTTCATACTGCGCGGTCAGTGACCGGAGAGCTGTCGTATCGGTACCTGCCGGGGCCGAATTCACATCCTCCTGCGCCTTTGCCTTCAACGCGTCCATTTTGACGAGGCTCTGGTGCAAAGCCATCATCTGCTGACTCGCTGCCTGAACCGTCGACTTCAACTTCGGGATTTCCGCATCCAACTGGACGACGCGGTCGTAAAGTTTCTTGAATCGGACCGATACCGAAGTTCTGGGGCTGGGAGCCCCTCCTGCAAGGCGCAATTTCGTATCCACCCGCCAAGCCCCGTCGACAAATGCCAACCAGGGCCCGTAACCGCCAGTCGCATCGACTACCCGAACTCCCTCAGCCAGCAACTCCACGCTATAGAGGTCACCAGCCATGGCCGCGTAGTAGTTCTTATCGATCTGGTACAGGCCTTCACCATCGCCCGCTGTCAAAGGCTTCAACCCATTGACAGAGACGCTGGAGCGCATGGCTTGCAACCTTTGCCGCTGTTGCGCGGGCAGCCAGTTGAACCCATGCTGGCCGCGCCAGGAAAAGTCCAGCACCTGGCTGCCCAGTTCGCCCAGCGTGCCTTCCGGTTCTTCACGCGCCTCGATAGCTAGTTCGGCAAACGCGCCGTTTTGCCGGTCAGGTCCTTCGAACAGTGAAACATCAGGCAGCCGCCTTGTGGGCACTGTCTCCTGCTTCGGTTGATGGGCATGCAGCAGCGTCATCCCGAGGTTGAGCAACAAGTCGGCCACTGCAGCAGACCGATCGAACTCACCACCCTGCTCCAACGCGGTCAAGTCGTTTTGCAGCGAAGCCAGAAACTGTACCAACCAGGCCACAGACGCGACCGGACCGCGTATCGCCTGAGTCACCACATCGAACAACAGCCAGGCGCCTTCGCACAGGAGCTGCCAGCGGCTCTCGGCGTCAGATACCGATTCCAGCCCTGCCAGCTCGACCAGCAGATCTCGATTGGCCTGGTAGATTTTCTCGTCAACCTTGTTGCGCCACAGCTTCAGGTCGAGCATCGCCGGCTCCGGCTTGGCCGGGAGCGTATAAGGGTCGATACCAATACTCACAATGTGCGGCTCGCTGAAACCACCCTCTGCATATACGTCGCGCGCGGTCGGGTCGATCCAGTCAAGAATGCTCTCTTGGAAGAGAGCCGACTCACGAATATGTGCAAGCAAGGCCTCAAGGCTTGCGTACTCGCGAACCGTGTCCTGTCGATATAGCGGGCGGTACACCAGAACCTTTGCCGGCTCGGCGCAGAACAGCAAGTACATGCCGCGCACAGTGTCTTTCTTGCGCGAATGGCGGCTGCGCCTGAAAGCCAAGGGGATCAGTGACATGCGCGGAACCAAGGGGTCCTGATGACCTGCGCAAAAATCGACCACGCACTGTAAACCCACCTCGGAGACTTTAGCGTCGAGCCTGGCCGAAATGGCGCTGGAAAGAAACGCGCTTCGCCACTCCCTGCCCAAAAGCTCGACGCGCTCGGCACGCATGGCCTGATCATCCAACTGTCCGGCAACATAGGCCGGGTAGCGGCCACCAATGTCTACCTGGGTGACCAATCGCTTCGCTGCATCGGCATTCAGCCACTTCGGAAGCTTGATGCTCTTCTGATGGCGGACCTGCTTGATGTACGCGCCCTTGAGCGAAGCAAGGTTACCAATGGCGAATTCGGTAAGCGACTTGGTGCCCACGAACGCCAGTGGCTCGCCACCGCCGGCTCCAGTCGCAGCGCCACCAGGCACACCCCGGGCGATGTACAGGTCAAGAAGCACCTGATCTGGAGAAATTTCGTCCCCGTGCTCGCTTTTTATCTGCTCGGTCAGTTGCTGCGCGGTATACGCCGTCAATGACTGGATGCCGTCCAGCACCGAAACACCTCCGGCATCCAGTTGGTCGAGGGAGAGTTGCAACAACGCGGCGCGACAGGCAAAGCTGTCCTGCGGGGCGCTGGCCCTGAGCCCCGGCGGGGCTACGGTGGCTGGCGTGTCGTCTTCGTAGCGCACGAACCAGGCCGCCGGGTCGCTCAGCTCGGCAAAACGTTGCTCCAGCGAAGCCACATCCGCCAAGCCACTGAAGCGCATCTGGTCGAAAGCCAGGAACATGGACTCAAGCAACAGCGAAACCTGTTGGGCAAAGACGTTGCCCTCGACCGGCTGACGCGTCCACGACAGGCTTTGGAAGCTGTAGTGCCGCGCCAGTTCGTTGCGCAGCGCGTTACCGAAATCGATCAACGAGGCGAAGCTGCGCGTGATACCGGACGGGGCGCACCAGAGCACCACTTGCCGCTCATCGTAATCGGCAGTGACCAGCAGGTGACTGAGCATCTGGTCGTATTGAATCGACCCACAAGTCAGGCTGGCTTTGACGAAATAGACCGAGGGCTGGGCAGCGCCACCGCGGATCAACCCGCGGATGCAGGCCTGCTCCTGAACATCCAGCCCTTGCAGTGGCAGGCCGCGCAAAAGCGTAGTCTTGAGCAGTAATTGCAGCCACTGGTCACGGCTCACTCCCGCACTGCCCTTGTCACTCCAGTACTTGAGCTGTGCCTCGCAGAACAGCCGTGGCAACCGTTGCACCAGTTCGTCGAGTGCATCGGACAGGCCGCTCAGTTGACGGGTGTCGAACGCGCTGTCCGAGCCAGGAAAACGGTATGAGGAGGTCAATGCAAGATTGTGATGCCGCTCACCGACAGGCTCGATGTCCAGCGGCTGTGCTTCGAGCAATGCCTGGAGCACACGGTCGACCAGCGGTTGCGTGGTCCAGTAAGGCGTGCTGGGGTCGGGACTATCCAGCATGAGAGGGTCGGCGTTGGACAGCGCCGGCTTCACAAAGGCAAGCCAGGACAGCTTCTCCTGCAGCACGGTCCACAGCTGCTCGCTGGTCACCTGCCGCAATGTTGGCCGACCACTGAACTGACTGGCTGCAGCGTACTGAAAATCGAATGTGGGAATAACGGAACGTTTCATAAAGCATGCCTCCGGAAGAAAACCGGCAGGCTGAAGCAAACTTGTCCGTTACCCGGGCTAATTATTGCTTGCCCATGAAAAAGGCCCTGCGTCCTGCAGGGCCTCCTCACCGCTCAAGAATCAGCTGTACACACGCCCCAGCAACTGGCGGTGGCTTTCGAACTGGTCCAGCACATCACGCACGATCTGCTCCGGCGCAAAGCCCATCAGGTCGTACTCCTGGCTGCCATCGTGCAGGTATACCTCGGCGCGGTAGAAGCGCTGGCGCACCTCCGGCTCACCTTCCACCGGCGCTTCGCTCGGCGCGGCCAGGTAGCCATCCAGGCTCACTTCATAGACGAACGGGTTGCCCTCTTCCATCATCACCCGCAGGCCCATCATGTTGCGCGACTGGCCAACCCGGGTTTCCACCTCGAAGCCCAGGGTCTGCAACTGCGCGGCAGCTTCTTTCAGCGCCGGGCTGACCTGCTTGTCCATGAAGCGCTGTACAACGGCCTGGGTCGGCTGCAGCTCCAGCTGGGTCAGGCGCTCGCTGAAGCCACGACGGCCACGTGCGGCCAGCTCGGCACGCTCCTGCTCCACCGCCACGTCCTGCTTCATGGCCTTGTACAGGCCGAACATGAACAGCACCAGCACCACCGAGAACGGCAGACCCGCCAGCACCACCATGGTCTGCATGGCTTCGAAGTTACCGGCGAAAAGTAGGCCGATGGTGACCAGGGTGATGACCACCGACCAGAACACCACCATCCAGTGCGGGGCGTCTTCGTCGACCTTGCCACCTTTGCACGACAGGTTGGCCATCATCACCGCGCCGGAGTCGGCCGGGGTGAGGAACAGCACGAAGCCGACGAACACCGCTACACCGATCACGATCTTGGCCGCCGGGAAGTATTCCAGCAGCTGGTAGATCGACATCGACGGCTGTTCAAGGGCGGTCTTGCCCAGTTCCACGGCGCCTTGGTTGATCACCAGGTCCAGCGCGGTGTTGCCGAAGATCGACAGCCAGGCCAGGGTGAAGCCCAGCGGGATCAGCAACACGCCGCTGACCAGCTGGCGCACGGTGCGACCCTTGGAGATACGGGCAATGAACATGCCGACGAACGGGCCCCAGGAAATCCACCAGGCCCAGTAGAACACGGTCCACAGGCCCAGCCAGCGTTCGGACTTGCCAGCTTCGCCTTCATATACGTAGAGGTCGAAGGTTTTCAGCACGATGCCGTTGAGGTAGTCACCGATGTTCTGCACGAAGCCGTTAAGCAAGTGCAGGGTTTCGCCGCCCAGCAGGACGAAGATCAGCAAGCCGCTGAACAGCACGATGTTGAGGTTGGACAGGCGGCGAATGCCGTTTTCCACACCCGAGACCGCCGCCACGGTGGCGACGCCGGCCATGACCAGGATCACCACCAGCAGGTTGGTCTTGCTGTGATCCATGCCGAACAGGTATTCCAGCCCGGAGGCCACCTGCATCGAGCCGATGCCCAGGTTGGTCACCAGGCCCAGCAGGGTTACGAACATGCCGAAGATGTCCACGGCATTGCCCGCAGCACCCTTGACCCAACGCTCACCGACCAGCGGGTACAGCGCCGAGCGCAGGGCCAGTGGCTGATTGTGGCGGTAGGCGAAGTAACCCACGGCCAAGCCGACCAGGGCGTAGATCGCCCAGCCGTGCAAACCCCAGTGCAGGAAGGTCAGCTGCAGGCCCTGACGCGCTGCGTCGAGGCTGGCAGAAGTGCCTTCCGGTGGGTTGAAGTAGTGGTCCAGCGGCTCGGAGGCGCCGAAGTACAACAGCGAAATGCCGATACCGGAGGAGAACAGCATGCCGGCCCAGGCGCCATAGCTGAAGTCGGGCTGGTCATCCTTGCCGCCAAGCTTGAGCTTGCCGTAGTCGGAGAAGGCCAGGTAGATGACGAACAGCAGGTAACCGCCGATCACCAGCATGTAATACCAGCCGAAGGTGCGCGTCAGCCATTTCTGGGCCACGCCCAGCACTTGGCCGGCGGTTTCGGGTACAGCGATAAGCAAGGCAGTCAAAACGAGAATCATCAGCGCGGAGGTGAAGAACACCACGCGGTTGACCCGTACCCTCTCGGCCGGAGGGTTGGTAAGTGAGGCAGAACTCATTGCACGAATGCTCCGGGCAGTGCGGCTGTGGAGGCTAATCAGTCTTTCCCGAGCAATTGGTGGAATATCCCCACTGCATCAGGTGTTATAAAAGCACCCTTGGAAACCGTGATCCCGAATCGATACGTTGCAAAAAACAGACAGGTGGCCTGCTGCAAATGCCACGCCTCAGCTGAGGTGCGCGCATTGGTCACAGATCACCCCGCCCGCTCCAAGGGCCCGCCGCAGGGTCCATGACCGCACGGCAGAATCTGCATTTCGCATCGCTCATGCCCGTCAACGCCTTGTATTCAGGGGGTTACGCGATTTCCTGGGGTGTCAATCCGTGCCTTCTCGACCGCCTTAAAAACTGTCAATGGCACAAATTGTCGCAGAGCTTATTCTTTATTGATTGAACGTTCAATCAAAACAAAATAGACTGGCCTTCGCCGAGTCAGCCGCCCGTCGTCTGCTCGCAGGCCTGAGGAGAACGCAAGATGCCCAAGGTCGGTATGCAACCCATCCGCCGCCAGCAGTTGATCGAAGCCACGTTGCAGGCGGTCGATCAGGTCGGACTGGGTGACGCCAGCATTGCGCTGATTGCCCGTTTGGCCGGTGTGTCGAACGGCATCATCAGTCACTACTTTCGGGACAAGAACGGCCTGATAGCAGCGACGATGGGTTACATCATGAACATGCTCAACGAAGGTGTTAGAGCACGTCGCCAGGCCCTGACGGACGACAGCCCGCGCGCCCACCTGAAAGTGATCATCGAGGGCAACTTCGATGCCAGCCAGGTAAACGGCCCGGCGATGAAAACCTGGTTGGCCTTCTGGGCTTCCAGCATGCACCAGCCCGATTTGCACAGGTTGCAGCGGATCAACGACCACCGCTTGTATTCCAACCTGTGCTGCCAGTTCCGCCGCGCGCTGCCGCTCTACCATGCGCGCAAGGCAGCCCGCGGCCTGGCAGCTTTGATCGACGGCTTGTGGCTGCGTGGCGCCCTGTCGGGTGATGCATTCGACACCGACCAGGCGATACGGATTGCTTACGAATACATGGATCTACAACTGGCTAAACAGCACACCCTGGGTACAAACGACCAGGCCGCTGAACAACCGCGCACGGCCCTTGCCAACCCAGCAGGAGCGTGACGCGCAAGCCAAACCACACACTGCACTTGCGAGGACACTATGGCCCGTTTCGGAACGCAAAAACTCTACATTGATGGCGCTTACGTCGACGCTGGCAGCGATGCCACCTTCGAAGCCATCAACCCGGCTACCGGCGAAGTCCTCGCCCACGTGCAACGTGCCACCGAGGCTGACGTCGAGAAGGCCGTCGAAAGCGCCGAGCGAGGCCAGAAGGTCTGGGCCGCGATGACCGCCATGCAGCGTTCGCGCATCCTGCGCCGCGCCGTCGAGATCCTGCGCGAGCGCAACGACGAGCTGGCCATGCTGGAAACTCTGGACACCGGCAAGTCGTACTCGGAAACCCGCTACGTCGACATCGTCACCGGCGCCGACGTGCTGGAGTATTACGCTGGCCTGGTTCCGGCCATCGAAGGCGAGCAGATCCCGCTGCGTGAATCGTCCTTCGTCTACACCCGCCGCGAGCCGCTGGGCGTGACCGCCGGTATCGGTGCCTGGAACTACCCGATCCAGATCGCCCTGTGGAAATCCGCCCCGGCCCTGGCCGCCGGCAACGCGATGATCTTCAAGCCGTCGGAAGTCACCTCGCTGACCACCCTGAAGCTGGCCGAGATCTACACCGAAGCCGGCTTGCCGAACGGCGTGTTCAACGTCCTGACCGGCAGCGGCCGTGAAGTCGGCACCTGGCTGACCGAACACCCACGCATCGAAAAAGTCTCCTTCACCGGCGGCACCACCACCGGCAAGAAGGTTATGGCCAGCGCCTCGAGCTCGTCGCTCAAGGAAGTCACCATGGAGCTGGGCGGCAAGTCGCCACTGATCATCTGCGCCGACGCCGACCTGGACAAGGCCGCCGACATCGCCATGATGGCCAACTTCTACAGCTCGGGCCAGGTTTGCACCAACGGCACCCGCGTGTTCATCCCGGCTGATATGAAAGCTGCCTTCGAGGCCAAGATCGTCGAGCGCGTTGCCCGCATCCGCGCTGGCAACCCGGAAGACGAAAACACCAACTTCGGCCCGCTGGTCAGCTTCCAGCACATGGAAAGCGTGCTTGGCTACATCGCCAAGGGCAAGGAAGAAGGCGCACGCGTGCTGTGCGGTGGCGAGCGTCTGACCGCCGGTGATTTCGCCAAGGGTGCATTCGTGGCCCCGACCGTGTTCACCGACTGCACCGACGACATGACCATCGTCAAGGAAGAGATCTTCGGCCCGGTGATGAGCATCCTCACCTACGAAACCGAAGAAGAAGTCATCCGTCGCGCCAACGACACCGAGTACGGCCTGGCCGCCGGTGTCTGCACCAACGACATCACCCGCGCTCACCGCATCATCCACAAGCTGGAAGCCGGTATCTGCTGGATCAACGCCTGGGGCGAATCGCCGGCCGAAATGCCGGTCGGTGGCTACAAGCAGTCGGGCGTCGGCCGTGAGAACGGCGTCAGCTCGCTGGCTCAATACACCCGCATCAAGTCGGTCCAGGTCGAGCTGGGCGGCTACAACTCGGTCTTCTAAGGCCCTGTCCAGCCACGCCCGTGCCTCAGCGCACGGGCGTTCCTGCTCCCTGAACACCGCCAACACGAGGGTACTTTCATGTCCCAAGAATTCGATTACATCATCGTCGGTGCCGGTTCGGCCGGTAACACCCTGGCGACCCGCCTGACCGAAGACGCAGGCGTCACCGTATTGCTGCTGGAAGCCGGTGGCCCCGACTACCGCTTCGACTTCCGCACCCAGATGCCAGCAGCCCTGGCCTTCCCACTGCAGGGCCGCCGCTACAACTGGGCCTACGAGACCGATCCGGAGCCGTACATGGACGGCCGCCGCATGGAATGCGGTCGCGGCAAAGGCCTGGGTGGCTCGTCGCTGATCAACGGCATGTGCTACATCCGCGGTAATGCCCTGGACTTCGATGGCTGGGCAGAACTGCCAGGCCTGGAAGACTGGACCTATCTGGACTGCCTGCCGTACTTCCGCAAGGCCGAAACCCGCGACATCGGCCCGAACGACTACCACGGTGGCGAAGGCCCGGTCAGCGTGACCACGCCGAAAGCCGGCAACAACCCGCTGTTCCACGCCATGGTCGAAGCCGGCGTGCAGGCCGGTTACCCGCGCACCGAAGACCTGAATGGCTACCAGCAGGAAGGCTTCGGCCCGATGGACCGTACGGTGACCAAGAACGGCCGCCGCTCCAGCACCGCCCGTGGCTATCTGGACCAGGCCAAGAAGCGCCCGAACCTGACCATCGTCACCCACGCCCTGACTGACCGCGTGCTGTTCGACGGCAAGCGCGCCATCGGCGTGACCTACCTGGTCGGTGACAGCGAAGAGCGCGTTGAAGCCCGTGCCCGCAAGGAAGTCATCGTCAGCTCCGGCGCCATCGCTTCGCCGCAGCTGTTGCAGCGCTCCGGCGTTGGTCCGCGCGCCCTGCTGGAAAGCCTCGACATCCCGGTGGTGCACGATCTGCCAGGCGTTGGCGAAAACCTGCAGGACCACCTGGAGCTGTACCTGCAGTACGCCTGCACCCAGCCGGTGTCGCTGTACCCGTCGTTGCTGTGGTGGAACCAGCCGGCCATCGGTGCCGAGTGGATGTTCAACGGCACCGGCATCGGCGCCAGCAACCAGTTCGAGGCCGGTGGTTTCATTCGTACCCGCCCTGAATTCAAATGGCCGAACATTCAATACCACTTCCTGCCAGTGGCCATTAACTACAACGGCTCCAATGGCGTGAAGGAACACGGCTTCCAGGCACACATGGGTTCCATGCGCTCGCCTGCCCGCGGCCGCATCCAGGCCAAGTCGAAGGACCCGCGCCAACACCCGAGCATTCTGTTCAACTACATGTCCACCGAGCAGGACTGGCAGGAATTCCGTGACGGCATCCGCCTGACCCGTGAAATCATGGCCCAGCCGGCACTGGACCCGTACCGTGGCCGTGAGATCAGCCCCGGCGCGCACGTGCAGACCGATGAAGAGCTGGACAAGTTCATCCGCGAGCACGCCGAAACCGCCTTCCACCCGTCCTGCTCGTGCAAGATGGGCACCGACGACATGGCGGTGGTCGACGGCGAAGGCCGCGTGCATGGCATGAAGGGCCTGCGTGTGGTCGATGCGTCGATCATGCCGCTGATCATCACCGGTAACCTCAACGCCACCACGATCATGATCGCCGAGAAAATCTCGGACAAGATCCGTGGCCGCAAGCCGCTGCCGCGCAGCACTGCCAAGTACTACGTGGCGGGCGATGCACCGGTGAAGGGCAAGCCGATGCGTGAAATCAAGCAGGCGTAAACTGCACCGGCCCTTTCGCGGGCATGCCCGCTCCCACAGGACTCTCACAGAACTTGAGATTTGTGATTCACCTGTGGGAGCGGGCGCGCCCGCGAAGAGGCCCACCCAGGCAACACCCGAAAAGGCACCCACCGCGGTGCCTTTTTTTCATCTGCAGAAACGCTTTACAGCCTGCCAATTCATCAGGTTAGAATCATTTGGCACGCGACCTGCTAGCGTCATGCTATCAAGTCCCCTCCCCCGCGGTCCCCGGAGTACCTGCCTTTGGATGCAAGCACCATCAACAGCCTGTTCCTGATCGGCGCATTGCTGGTGGGCGCAAGTATCCTGGTCAGTTCGCTGTCGTCGCGCCTGGGCATCCCTATCCTGGTCATCATCCTTGCGGTCGGCATGATCGCCGGCGTCGATGGTGGCGGCATCATCTTCAACAACTATCCGACCGCCTACCTGGTGGGCAACCTGGCTCTGGCCGTGATCCTGCTCGACGGTGGCCTGCGCACACGGGTGGCGAGCTTCCGCGTGGCGCTGTGGCCGGCGCTGTCGCTGGCCACCATCGGCGTAATGATCACCACCGCCCTCACGGGCCTGGTCGCCGCCTGGCTGTTCGACCTGAGCCTGATCCAGGGCCTGCTCATCGGCGCCATCGTCGGTTCCACCGACGCTGCGGCGGTGTTCTCGCTGCTCGGCGGCAAAGGCCTGAACGAGCGGGTCACGGCCACCCTGGAGATCGAGTCGGGTAGCAACGACCCGATGGCAGTTTTCCTCACCGTCACCCTGATCGACATGATCGCCAGCGGCCAGACCGGCCTGCACTGGAGCCTGCTCACCCACCTGCTGCGCGAATTCGGCATCGGCGGGCTGGTGGGCCTGGGCGGCGGCTGGCTGATGCTGCAACTGGTCAACCGCATCAAGCTGGCTGGCGGCCTGTACCCCATCCTGGTGATCGCTGGCGGCCTGGTGGTGTTCTCGCTGACCAACGCCCTGCATGGCAGCGGATTCCTTGCCGTGTACCTGTGCGGCCTGGTGCTGGGCAACAAGCCCATCCGCAGCCGCCACGGCATCCTGCACATGCTCGACGGCATGGCGTGGCTGGCGCAGATCGGCATGTTCCTGGTGCTGGGGCTGCTGGTCACGCCCCATGACCTGCTGCCCATCGCCCTGCCGGCGCTGGGCCTGGCGCTGTGGATGATCCTGGTAGCGCGCCCGCTGTCGGTGGTCGCCAGCCTGTTGCCGTTCAAGGCCTTCCACGGCCGTGAAAAGGCCTTCATTTCCTGGGTCGGCCTGCGCGGTGCGGTACCGATCATCCTCGCGGTGTTCCCGCTGATGGCCGGCCTGCCGGACGCCCAGCTGTTCTTCAACCTGGCCTTCTTCATCGTGCTGGTGTCGCTGCTGGTGCAAGGCACCAGCCTGCCGTGGATGGCCAAGCTGCTGAAAGTGACGGTACCGCCAGACCCGGCGCCGATCTCCCGTTCGGCGCTGGAAGTGCACATCACCAGCGAGTGGGAAATGTTCGTCTACCGCCTGGGTGCCGAAAAATGGTGCATCGGCGCCGCCCTGCGCGAGCTGAAGATGCCCGAAGGCACGCGAATCGCCGCGCTGTTCCGGGGCGAGCAACTGCTGCACCCGTCCGGCAGTACGGTACTGGAAGTAGGCGACATGCTCTGTGTGATCGGCCACGAGCACAACCTGCCGGCCCTGGGCAAGCTGTTCAGCCAGGCGCCACAACGTGGCCTCGACCTGCGTTTCTTCGGCGACTTCGTGCTCGAAGGCGATGCCGAACTGGGTGCGGTGGCAGCGTTGTACGGTCTGAAACTCGACGGCCTGGACGCGAAAATGCCACTGGCCCAGTTCATCCGACAGAAGGTCGGAGGCGCTCCAGTAGTAGGTGACCAGGTCGAATGGCATGGCACGATCTGGACCGTGGCCACCATGGACGGGAACAAGATTCAGAAAGTAGGCGTCAGATTCCCCGAAGGAACGCGACCCGGACCAGGATTGTTCCTCTAAACTTCGTTTCTGCCGGATCCACAAGTAGTCTGCCTATGTCCCTGCGCGTGTACCTCCGCACAGCCCTGTTCGGGCTGTGCCTGTCTCTCTCTTTTGCAGCCACGGCAGCAGAAGCCCCGACCACCGCCAGCATCCAGAACAGCCTCGACAAGATCGCCGAGCGCAAACTGCCCGAGGCCGAGCAGAAAGCCCTGCAGCAGGTGCTGGAGCAAACCCTCAGCCTGCTCGCCAGCAAGGAAGACAATGAGAAGAAACTCGCCGCGCTGAAGCAGGAGCTGACCGGCGCGCCGAAAGAAACCAGCGACAGCCAGCGCGAACTGGCCAGGCTCAAGGAAACCAAGCCACAGCCGGTAGCCCAGCGTTATGCCGCCCTTTCCGTGCCGCAACTGGAGCAGATGCTCAGCGAGCGCAGCACCCTGCAGGGCGAGCTGCAGAAGGCGTTGTCCGAAGCCAACAGCCTGATCATCAACTCGCAGACCCGCCCGGAACGCGCCCAGGCCGAAATCAGCAACAGCCAGGCGCGCACCCAGCAGATCAACAGCATCCTCAAGACCGGCAAGGACGCCGGCAAACCGATCAACACCGACCAGCGCAACCAGTTGAATGCCGAACTGGCCTCGCTCAACGCGCTGACCCTGCTGCGCCGCCAGGAGCTGGCCGGCAACAGCCTACTGCAAGATCTGGGCAACGCCCGCCACGACCTGCTGATCGAACGGGCCGCGCGCCTGGAGCAGGAAATTCAGGACCTGCAGACCCTGATCAACGACAAGCGCCTGGCCCAGTCCCAGGAAGCGGTCACCCAGCAATCGATCGAGGCCCAGAAAGCCGGCGGCAGCAGCCTGCTGGCCACCGAAAGTGCGGTCAACCTCAAGCTTTCCGACTACCTGCTGAAAAGTACCGACCGCCTCAACGAACTGACCCAGCAGAACCTGCGCACCAAGCAGCAACTGGACAGCCTGACCCAAGCCGACCAGGCGCTGGACGAGCAGATCAACGTGCTCAAGGGCAGCCTGCTGCTGTCGAAGATCCTCTACAAGCAGAAGCAGACCCTGCCGCACCTGAAGGTCGATCGCGACCTGGCCGACCAGATCGCTGACACCCGCCTGTACCAGTTCGAGGTCAACCAGCAACGCGAGCAGATGAGCAGCCCGGTCACCTACGTCGACAAGCTGCTGGCTGCCCAACCACAGGAAGATGTGACACCACAGCTGCGCAAGGCCCTGCTGGAAGTGGCGATTACCCGCAGCGACCTGCTGGAGCGGCTGAACCGCGAGTTGTCGGCACTGCTCAACGAATCGATCACCCTGCAGCTCAACCAGAAGCAGCTGCTGGGCACCGCCCAGAGCCTGCGCACCACCCTCGACGAGCAAATGTTCTGGATCCCCAGCAACAAGCCGCTGGACTGGGACTGGCTGCGCTATGTGCCGGAACGCCTGGCCGACCAGGTGGCCAACTTGCCGTGGGGCTCGGGCCTGAAGGAGCTGGGCGACGGCCTGAGCCAGCGCCCGTTGCTGTTCCTGCCGCTGCTGCTGGTGATCGGCGCCCTGCTGTGGCGGCGCAAATACCTGTACCAACGGCTGGGCAAGGTGCACCAGGACATCGGCCACTTCCGCCGTGACAGCCAGTGGCACACGCCCCAGGCGATCCTCATCAACATCCTGCTGGCAATGCCCGTCAGCCTGGGCCTGGCCCTGTGCAGCTACGCCCTGCAGATCGACGCCCGCGGGCAGAACGCCAACCTTGGTGCAGCCCTCTGGCAACTGGCCCAGGCCTGGCTGGTGTTCTACACCGCCTACCGCATCCTCGCCCCGGGCGGAGTGGCGGAAATCCACTTCCGCTGGCACAAGCCGCAGGTCGAGTTCCTGCGCGGCTGGGTGCGCCGCCTGGGCACCGTGGTGCTGGCACTGGTCGGTGTGGTGGCGGTGGCCGAGCATCAGCCTTCGGCGCTGGCCGATGATGTGTTGGGTATCGGCGTGGTACTGACCTGCTACGCACTGATGGCCTGGCTGCTCAGCCGCCTGCTGCTCAGCAGCCCGGCGCACCGCGATACCTCGCTGTTCCGCAAGGCCGTGGGTGTGGCCTTCACCGCCCTGCCCATCGCCCTGTTCGTGGCCGTGTGCTTCGGCTACTACTACACCGCGCTGAAACTTACCGACCGGCTGATCTATACCTTGTACCTGCTGCTGTTCTGGCTGGTGATCGAAGCCGCGTTCGTACGTGGCCTGTCGGTGGCGGCACGGCGCCTGGCCTACCAGCGCGCGCTGAGCAAGCGGGCGGCGGCCAAGGAAGGGCTGGATGGCGAAGTCATCACCGAAGAACCAGCGCTGGACATCGAACAGGTCAACCAGCAGTCACTGCGCCTGATCCGCCTGGCCCTGCTTGGCGGCTTCATCGCGGGCCTGTACTGGGTGTGGTCGGACCTGATCTCGGTGTTCGCCTACCTCAACAACTTCGTCCTCTACGAATACACCAGCGGCACCGGCGCCGCCGCCAGCATGGTGCCGATCAGCCTCGGCGACCTGCTGGGCGCACTGGTAATCGTCGGCATCACCTTTGCCCTGGCCGGCAACTTGCCGGGCCTGCTGGAAGTGCTGGTGCTGTCACGCCTGAACCTGGCCCAGGGCAGTGCCTACGCCACCACCACGCTGTTGTCGTACACCATCGTCGGTATCGGTATCGTCAGCACCCTGTCGACCCTGGGTGTCAGCTGGGACAAGCTGCAATGGCTGGTGGCCGCGCTGTCGGTGGGCCTGGGCTTCGGTATGCAGGAGATCTTCGCCAACTTCATCTCCGGCATCATGATCCTGTTCGAGCGCCCGGTACGGATTGGCGACACCATCACCATCGGCAACCTGTCGGGCACGGTGAGCAAGATCCGCATCCGCGCCACCACCATCACCGACTTCGACCGCAAGGACATCATCGTCCCCAACAAGACCTTCATCACCGGCCAGCTGATCAACTGGTCGCTGACCGACACGGTCACCCGGGTAACGCTGAAGCTGGGCATCGACTATGGCTCCGACCTGGACCTGGTGCGCGACCTGCTGCTCAAGGGTGCTCACGAAAACCCACGCGTGCTCAAGGACCCGGAGCCGATCGTGTACTTCCTCAACTTCGGCGAGAGCTCACTGGACCACGAGCTGCGCATGCACGTACGCGACCTGGGCGACCGCAACCCGACGCTGGACGAGATCAACCGCTACATCAACCGCGAGTTCAAGGCGCACAACATCAAGATCTCGGTGCGCCAGGTCGAGGTGTTTCTGATGGATCCGAAGGGCGGCAAACAGCAGCTGATTCCGGTGGAGCAGCCGAAACCGGATGGCACTCACCCTGTGTGAGTGGACTCCATAGAGCATGAACGCCCAGAATGCCTGCGAGGGCTTCGCCCTCGATCGCCGGCAAGCCAGCTCCCACAGTGACCGTGCCGCACCCAAGCCCTGCACATCCCCTGTGGGAGCTGGCTTGCCGGCGATGGGCCGCAAAGCGGCCCCCTAGGTACCGACTTCCAGGAGCAGCCCGTGAAAGCCCTCGACCAACTCACCTTCGACAATCGCTTCGCCCGCCTGGGCGACGCGTTCTCCACCCAGGTCCTGCCCGAACCCATCGCAGACCCACGCCTGGTGGTAGCGAGCGAGTCGGCCATGGCGCTGCTCGACCTCGACCCAGCCCAGGCAGAGCTGCCGGTTTTCGCCGAGCTGTTCAGCGGCCACAAGCTATGGGAAGAGGCCGACCCGCGGGCGATGGTCTATTCCGGCCATCAGTTCGGCTCCTACAACCCACGCCTGGGTGATGGCCGCGGCCTGCTGCTGGCCGAAGTGCTGAATGACCAGGGCGAGCACTGGGACCTGCACCTCAAGGGCGCCGGCCAGACGCCCTACTCGCGCATGGGCGACGGCCGCGCCGTGCTGCGTTCCTCGATCCGCGAGTTCCTCGCCTCCGAGGCTCTGCACGCCCTGGGCATTCCCAGCAGCCGGGCACTGTGCGTGATCGGCTCGAGCACCCCGGTTTGGCGCGAAACCCGCGAAAGTGCGGCCATGCTCACCCGCCTGGCGCAAAGCCATGTGCGCTTCGGGCATTTCGAATACTTCTACTACACCAGGCAACCAGAACAGCAGCGGGTGCTGATCGACCATGTGCTGGAGCAGCACTATCCGGAATGCCGCGACGCCGAACAGCCCTACCTGGCCATGTTCCGCACCATCGTCGAGCGCAATGCCGAGCTGATCGCCCGTTGGCAGGCCTATGGTTTCTGCCACGGGGTGATGAACACCGACAACATGTCGATCCTCGGCATCACCTTCGACTTCGGCCCGTACGCCTTCCTCGACGACTTCGACGCCAACTTCATCTGCAACCACTCCGACGACCGTGGCCGCTACAGCTACGCCAACCAGGTACCGATCGCTCACTGGAACCTCAGTGCGCTGGCCCAGGCGCTGACCACGGTGATCGAAGTCGAACCGCTCAAGGAGGCGCTGGGCCTGTTCCTGCCGCTGTACCAGGCACACTACCTGGACCTGATGCGCCGCCGCCTGGGCCTGACCACCGCTGAAGAAGACGACATGGCGTTGGTCGAGCGCCTGCTGCAGCGCATGCAGAGCGGTGGTGTGGACTACAGCCTGTTCTTCCGCAAGTTGGGCGATCAGCCCGTGGCCGAGGCGCTGAAGATGGTGCGTGACGATTTCATCGACCTGGCCGGTTTCGATGCCTGGGGGGCGGACTACCTGGCCCGCTGCGAGCGCGAAGCGGATAATGTCGAAGGACGGCGTGAGCGCATGCATGCGGTGAACCCGCTGTATGTGCTGCGCAACTACCTGGCACAGAAAGCCATCGAAGCGGCCGAAGCGGGGGATTACAGTGAAGTGCGACGGCTGCATCAGGTGTTGAGCAAACCGTTCGAGGAGCAGGCCGGGATGCAGGGCTATGCCGAACGCCCGCCGGAATGGGGCAAGCACCTGGAAATCAGCTGCTCATCATGAATCCTGGGACCGCTGCGCGGCCCATCGCGACACAAGGCCGCTCCTACAAGGGTACGCGGACTCCTGTAGGAGCGGCCTTGTGTCGCGATGGGCTGCAAAGCAGCCCCAAAAACCTCAAGGAAACGACATGTCCGAACCACTGGTAATCCCCTGCCCCCACTGCAACGGCCTCAACCGCCTGCCCGCCGAGCGCCTGGGCGACGCGCCGAAATGCGGCCGCTGCAAACAGGACGTGCTGCTGAGCACTCCCTTCGAACTCACCGAAGCCAGCTACGCCAACCAGATCAAAGGCGACCTGCCACTGCTGGTCGACATCTGGGCCGACTGGTGCGGCCCGTGCAAATCCTTCGCCCCCACCTTCGAACAGGCCGCCCGCCAACTGGCCGGCCGCTGCCGCCTGGCCAAGCTCGACAGCGAAGCCAACCGCAACCTGGCCGGGCAACTGGGCATCCGCTCTATCCCCAGCCTGCTGCTGTTCAAGAATGGCCGTGAAGTCAGCCGTCAGGCCGGGGCGTTTCCACTCCAGTCGTTGCTGGAGTGGTTGCGTAGCCAGGGGGTTTAAGCGTTCTCTTCTAGTAGCGAATGCAACTCGACAAACTGCTGGGTCAGCTTGTGCCTGGGCTCCAGGTGAATCAGCGGAAGGCTGGCATGGTGCGACTCACGCATCTTCACCGAGCTGCCCAGGTACACCGGTAGCACCGGGAGCCCTTCGGCCAGCAGCTCGTCGAGCATCTGCTGTGGCAGGCTGGCACGGGACTGGAACTGGTTGACCACGATGCCTTCGACCACCAGGTCTTCGTTGTGGTCGTCCTTGAGCTCTTCGATCTCAGCCAGCAGGCCATACAGTGCCTGGCGCGAGAAGCTGTCGCAGTCGAAAGGAATCAGCACGCGATCGGCGGCGATCAGTGCGGAAACCGCATAGAAGTTCAGCGCTGGCGGTGTATCGATGTAAATGCGCTCGTAGTCCTCGTCCAGTTCGTCGAGCAACTTACGCAGCTTGTTGATCTTGTGCTTCGCCTCAAGCTTCGGCTGCAGATCGGCCAGCTCGGCCGTGGCGGTGACCACGTGCAAGTTGTCGAACGGGGTTTCGTAGATATCGACCTGGTTCTTCTTGCTGAACGGCCCGCTGGACAGGCTTTGCTTGAAGAAGTCGGCGATACCCATGGGGATATCGTCGCCGGTCAGGCCAGTCAGGTACTGGGTCGAGTTGGCCTGGGCATCCAGGTCGATCAGCAGGGTCCGATAACCTTCGCTGGCGCTCACAGCCGCCAGGTTGCAAGCGATGCTCGACTTGCCCACACCACCTTTCTGATTGAACACCACGCGCCGCATGATTGACCTCCGTGTATCAACGAATGCCCGAGTATGTGGCGCCGCTGCGGCAATGACCAGTGCCATTTGCCCGGAACAACAGCCTTGTGCTGCCTGCCCTGGCCCTATCGCCGGCAAGCCGGCTCCCACACCGACCGCATAAGCCTCAAGCCATGTGCGTCCCTTGTGGGAGCTGGCTTGCCGGCGATGGGGCCCGATCAGGCAACTACACTGCCCCCGCCAACCACCTGCCCCGTGAGCAACTCGGCAAATGCCCGTGCCATCGCCGACCCACCATGCTCGCGCTGCACCAGCCACACCGCCGACATCGCCCCTTCATCCAGCAGCGTGCGATAAACCACCCCCTCGATGCGCATCCGCTGGAACGACGCCGGCAGCACCGATACCCCAAGCCCTGCCGATACCAGCCCGATGATGGTCATCGCCTCCCCCGCCTCCTGGGCAAAATGCGGGCTGAAACCCGCCTGGCGCGCCAGGCTCAGCAACTGTGCGTGCAACCCGCTGCCATAGCTGCGCGGGAAGAACACGAACGGCTCATGGGCCAGCGCGGCCATGTGCAGGCCATGTTCCGTGCCTTCGGCCAATGGATGCGAGGCATTGATCACTGCCACCAGCGGCTCGCGAAACAACTCGGTGGCCACCAGCCCTTCCGGCAGCGGCATCGGCCGCATCAGCCCGACCTCGATGGACTCGTCGAACACCCCTTCTGCGACGTCGCGACTGCTCATTTCCTTGAGGTTCAGGTGTACCGCCGGGAAACGCTTGCGGAAGGCGTGGATGGCCTTGGGTATCTTCGAAGTAAACGGTGCCGAGGAGGTAAAGCCGATCTTCATCTCCCCCAGCTCCCCCAACTGCGCACGCCGGGCGACATCGGCGGCCTTTTCCACCTGCGCCAGCACCTGGCGGGCTTCCTCGAGGAACAACCGCCCCGCCTCGCTCAGCTCGACCCGACGGTTGGTACGCTCGAACAGCCGGGCCCCCAGCTCCTGCTCCAGCGCCTGGATCTGCTGACTCAAGGGTGGCTGCGAAATGCCCAGCTGCTGGGCAGCGCGGCCAAAATGCAGCTCTTCGGCCACGGCGATGAAGTAACGCAGATGGCGCAGTTCCATGATCAGCTCCAAACAGGTCGTATAACGTCTCAAATAGGTCGAACAATATATTGGATCTAATCATTAGCCAGCTATATGCTTTTTTCATTGCGCCAGAGGTACCCGCCCGTGAAAACTGCTGTAGCTCCCCTTCCCGCCGAGCCAGAACCTGCCCCGCTGAACGAAATGTGGATCGAAAAAGGCACCCCCGCCTTCATGAAGACCGTGCTGGCGCTATTCAGCGGCGGCTTCGCCACCTTCGCCCTGCTGTACTGCGTGCAGCCGATGATGCCGTTGCTGTCGAAGGAATTTGCCATCAATGCGGCGCAGAGCAGCCTGGTGCTGTCGGTCTCCACAGCCATGCTGGCGTTCGGCCTGCTGATCACCGGCCCTATCTCCGACCGCATCGGGCGCAAGCCGGTGATGGTGTTTGCCCTGGCCTGCGCCGCCCTTTCCACCCTGGCCAGCGCGGCGATGCCGAGCTGGGAGCTGGTACTGGCCACCCGCGCTCTGGTCGGCCTGTCGCTGAGCGGCCTCGCGGCGGTGGCGATGACCTACCTGAGCGAAGAGATCCACCCGCAGCACATCGGCCTGGCCATGGGCCTGTACATCGGCGGCAACGCCATTGGCGGCATGAGCGGGCGCCTGATCACCGGCGTGCTGATCGACTTCGTCAGCTGGCACACGGCGATGCTGACCATCGGCGGCCTGGCCCTGGTGGCGGCGCTGGTGTTCTGGAAGGTGCTGCCCGAATCGCGCAATTTCCGCCCGCAGTCGATGAACCCACGCAGCCTGCTGGATGGGTTCGTCATGCACTTCAGGGATGCCGGCCTGCCCTGGTTGTTCCTCGAAGCCTTCCTGCTGATGGGAGCCTTCGTCACCCTGTTCAACTACATCGGCTACCGCCTGCTGGCCGAGCCGTATCACATGAACCAGGCGCTGGTCGGCTTGCTGTCGGTGGTTTACCTGTCGGGCATCTACAGCTCGGCGCAGGTCGGTGCACTGGCGGATAAACTGGGCCGGCGCAAAGTGTTCTGGGCCAGTATCGTGGTGATGGCGGGCGGCTTGCTGATGACCCTGGCCAGCCCGCTGGTGATGGTGATCGTCGGTATGCTGGTGTTCACCTTCGGCTTTTTTGGCGCGCACTCGGTGGCCAGCAGCTGGATCGGCCGCAGGGCTTTGAAGGCCAAGGGACAGGCGTCGTCGTTGTACCTGTTCAGCTATTACGCCGGGTCGAGCGTGGCCGGTACGGCGGGCGGGGTGTTCTGGCACCAGTGGGGCTGGAATGGCATCGGGCTGTTCATTGGCAGCCTGCTGGCGGTGGCGTTGCTGGTGGCGCTGCACCTGAGCAAGTTGCCACCGAAATCGGGCTGAACCCCATCACGACAAAAGGCCGCTACTACAGCGGAACGCGATTCCCTGTAGGAGCGGCCTTGTGTCGCGATGGGCTGCAAAGCAGCCCCAAAATCTCGGATCAGTTGATGATCTCGACCATATCCACATCCACCTCCCGGCTCATCAGGTGCTTCTCCACCTCACCGGTCAGCTTGACCTTTGTCTTGTCGTTGAACGGCGTCGGCGGCAGGTCTTCATCATCGATTTCCACGGTGATGGTGCCGGTGTTGTCCTTGAACTCGTACTTGTCGTCGTTGTTGATCTTCTTGGTCACGAAGCCTTGCAGCACCACTGGGGTGTCGTCGGCTGCATCGTTGGCCGCAGCTACGGTGGTCACCGACTGGGCGCCCGGACCGGTGTAGCCGGCAGCCAGGGCGGCAGTGCTGAACAAGGGGGCAAGAATCATCGCAAGGTAACGTGCTTTCATGAGGATCAGGTCCTGTTTCGGTTTCGATGGGACCAGATTAACGATGATCGCTGAATTAAAACTTAATGAACAAAAAGCCCGACACATGGCCGGGCTTCGTGTTCAGCGATCGACTCACTGATGGTATTGCGCCGACAGCTCATGCACGGCGTTGATGAACACGCCAGCGTGCTCCGGGTCGACTTCCGGTGTGATGCCGTGGCCCAGGTTGAACACATGGCCCGTGCCGTGGCCATAGCTGGCCAGGATACGCGCCACTTCCTTGCGGATGGCCTCGGGCTTGGCGTACAGCACGGTCGGGTCCATGTTGCCCTGCAGCGCCACCTTGTCACCCACGCGGCGGCGAGCATCGCCGATCTCGCAGGTCCAGTCCAGGCCCAGCGCGTCGGCACCGGCTTCGGCGATGCTTTCCAGCCACAGGCCGCCGTTCTTGGTGAACAGGATCACCGGCACCTTGCGCCCCTCGTGCTCGCGGATCAGGCCGCTGACGATCTTGCGCATGTAGGCCAGGGAGAACTCCTGGTAGGCCGCCGCCGACAGGTTGCCGCCCCAGGTGTCGAAAATCTGCACGGCCTGGGCACCAGCGAGGATCTGGCCGTTGAGGTAGCTGGTGACCGACTGGGCCAGCTTTTCCAGCAGCAGGTGCAGGGCCTGCGGGTTGTCGTAGGCCATGGCCTTGGTCTTGCGGAAGTCCTTCGACGAGCCGCCTTCGACCATGTAGGTGGCCAGGGTCCACGGGCTGCCGGAGAAGCCGATCAGCGGCACGCGGCCGTTGAGCTCACGGCGGATGGTGCTGACCGCGTCCATCACATAGCCGAGGTCTTTCTGCGGGTCGGGGATTGGCAGCGCCTCGATGTCGGCCGGGGTGCTGATGACCTTCTTGAAGCGAGGGCCTTCGCCGCTTTCGAAGTACAAGCCCAGGCCCATGGCATCGGGGATGGTCAGGATGTCCGAGAACAGGATCGCCGCGTCCAGCGGGTAGCGGTCCAGCGGCTGCAGGGTGACCTCGCAGGCGAACTGCGGGTTCATGCACAGGCTCATGAAGTCACCGGCCTTGGCGCGGCTGGCGCGGTACTCCGGCAGGTAGCGGCCGGCCTGGCGCATCATCCACACCGGGGTGACGTCTACGGGTTGCTTGAGCAGTGCACGCAGGAAACGATCGTTCTTCAGGGCAGTCATGTCGGCATCCGGAAAAATAGTGCGGGCATTTTCTCAGACGCCAGCGCAAAAGGCACGGTCAAGGCCATGCGTTTTGTCTATTGGATGCCATGGATCAAGGATTTTTGTATACAAAAATGCCTTTGGGGCTGCTTTGCAGCCCGTCGCGACACAAGGCCGCTCCTACAGGAAGTACGCGATCCCCTGTAGGAGCGGCCTTGTGTCGCGATGGGCCGCGAAGCGGCCCCGACAATCAATCAGACTTCCAGGTAGTCCAGAATGCCTTCAGCAGCAGTACGCCCTTCGAAGATAGCCGTCACCACCAGGTCCGACCCACGCACCATGTCGCCGCCGGCAAACACTTTCGGGTTGCTGGTCTGGTGCTTGAACTTGCCTTTCTCCGGCGCAACCACGCGGCCCTGGCTGTCCAGTTGGATGCCATGCTGCTCAAACCAAGGCGCCGGGCTTGGGCGGAAGCCGAAGGCGATGACCACGGCATCGGCCGGCAGAATCTCTTCAGACCCCGGGATCGGCTCCGGGCTGCGGCGGCCACGGGCATCCGGCTCGCCGAGACGGGTCTCGACCACCT
Organism: Pseudomonas asiatica; assembly: GCF_009932335.1. Lineage (NCBI taxonomy): Bacteria > Pseudomonadati > Pseudomonadota > Gammaproteobacteria > Pseudomonadales > Pseudomonadaceae > Pseudomonas > Pseudomonas asiatica. Next base: position 582,662 of record NZ_BLJF01000003.1, on the reverse strand, counting down.
TCACGCCTTCGACCTTGTCCTCGCCGACAATGGCGATAGGCTGGCGGTTGTAGAGGAACTTCACGCCCTCTTCCTTGGCGTTCTTCACCTCACGACGCGAACCCGGCATGTTGGCCTCGTCACGGCGATAGGCGCAGGTCACCGACTTGGCGCCATGGCGGATCGAGGTGCGGTTGCAGTCCATCGCGGTGTCACCACCGCCCAATACCACCACCTTCTTGCCCTGCATGTCGACGAAGTCTTCCGGCGACTTCTCGAAGCCCAGGTTGCGGTTGACGTTGGCGATCAGGAAGTCCAGCGCATCATGCACGCCCGGCAAGTCCTCGCCCGGGAAGCCGCCCTTCATGTAGGTGTAGGTACCCATGCCCATGAACACCGCGTCGTACTCGGCGAGCAGTTGCTCCATGGTCACGTCCTTGCCCACCTCGGTGTTCAGGCGGAACTCGATGCCCATGCCGGTGAACACTTCACGGCGGTTGCTGAGCACGGTCTTTTCCAGCTTGAACTCGGGAATACCGAAGGTCAGCAGGCCGCCGATTTCCGGGTTGCGGTCGAACACCACCGGGGTCACGCCGGCACGTACCAGCACGTCGGCACAGCCCAGGCCGGCCGGGCCTGCACCGATGATGGCGACGCGCTTGCCGGTTGGCTTGACCTTGGACATGTCCGGGCGCCAGCCCATGGCGAAGGCGGTGTCGGTGATGTACTTCTCCACCGAGCCGATGGTCACCGCACCGAAGCCGTCGTTCAGGGTGCAGGCACCCTCGCACAGACGGTCCTGCGGGCATACGCGGCCGCACACTTCCGGCAGGGTATTGGTCTGGTGCGACAGCTCCGCCGCAGCCAGGATGTTGCCTTCGGAAACCAGCTTCAGCCAGTTGGGGATGAAGTTGTGTACCGGGCACTTCCATTCGCAATACGGGTTACCGCAGCCCAGGCAGCGGTGCGCCTGCTCCACGGACTGCTGCGGCTTGAACGGCTCGTAGATTTCCACGAACTCCTTCTTGCGCTGGCGCAGCAGCTTTTTCTTCGGGTCCTTGCGGCCCACTTCGATGAACTGGAAGTCGTTGTTCAGACGTTCAGCCATTTTTCAAAACCTCTTTACCGCAGTTGCCAGCCTCAGGCTGCAAGCTGCAAGACGATCACTTGAGCACGACGGGCCCCGCGCACGGGGCCGTCACTTGCAGCTGTTGTTACTGCGGGTTGGCACGGGTGCTGGACAGCAGTTGCTTCAGGTTGGCTGCCTTCGGCTTGACCAGCCAGAAGCGCCGCACGTAGTCGTCCAGGTTCTCCGAGAGCTCACGCCCCCACTCGCTGCCGGTCTCTTCCACGTACTCGGCAAGGACCCGCGCCAGGTGGCTGCGGTAGGCCTCCATCGCTTCACCACTGATACGCTGGATTTCCACCAGCTCATGGTTGAGCTTGTCAACGAAGGTATTGTCCATGTCGAGCACGTAGGCGAAGCCGCCAGTCATGCCAGAACCGAAGTTGTAACCGGTCTTGCCCAGCACACAGACAAAGCCGCCGGTCATGTACTCACAGCAGTGATCGCCAGTGCCCTCGACAACAGCGTGGGCGCCGGAGTTACGTACAGCGAAGCGCTCGCCAGCAGTACCGGCGGCGAACAGTTTGCCGCCAGTGGCGCCATACAGGCAGGTGTTGCCGACGATGGCGCTGTGCTGGGTTTCGAACGGGCTGCCGGCTGGCGGCACGATGGTGACCTTGCCACCGGTCATGCCCTTGCCGACGTAGTCGTTGGCATCGCCTTCCAGGTGCAGGTTCAGGCCACCAGCGTTCCACACGCCGAAGCTCTGGCCCGCAGTGCCCTTGAAGCGGAAGGTGATCGGTGCCGCGGCCATGCCCTGGTTGCCGTGCAGGCGGGCGATTTCACCCGAGACCCGCGCACCGATCGAGCGGTCGCAGTTGCAGATGTCGAGGCTGAACTCGCCACCGGCCTGGTCGCGGATGGCCGGCATGGCCATTTCCACCATCTTCTCGGCCAGCTCGCCCTGGTCGAATGGTGGGTTCTTGTCGACTTCGCAGAACTGCGGCTTGTCAGCCGGGATGTGCGAGCTGCCCAGCAGCGGCGTCAGGTCCAGGTACTGCTGGCGCTCGGTGTCGCCTGGCAGCACGTCGAGCAGGTCGGTACGGCCGATCAGCTCGCCGAGGCTGCGTACGCCCAGCTTGGCCAGCCACTCACGGGTTTCTTCGGCGACGAAGGTGAAGAAGTTGATCACCATGTCGACGGTGCCGATGTAATGGTCCTTGCGCAGCTTGTCGTTCTGGGTGGCCACGCCGGTAGCGCAGTTGTTCAGGTGGCAGATGCGCAGGTACTTGCAGCCCAGGGCGATCATCGGCGCGGTACCGAAGCCGAAGCTTTCGGCGCCGAGGATGGCTGCCTTGATCACGTCCAGGCCAGTCTTCAGGCCGCCGTCGGTCTGTACCCGTACCTTGCCGCGCAGGTCGTTGCCGCGCAGGGTCTGGTGGGTCTCGGCCAGGCCCAGCTCCCATGGGGCGCCGGCGTACTTGATCGAGGTCAGCGGCGAAGCACCGGTACCACCGTCGTAGCCGGAGATGGTGATCAGGTCGGCATAGGCCTTGGCCACACCGGCGGCGATGGTGCCGACGCCGGCTTCTGCCACCAGCTTGACCGAAACCAGGGCCTGCGGGTTGACCTGCTTGAGGTCGTAGATCAGCTGGGCCAGGTCTTCGATCGAGTAGATGTCGTGGTGCGGCGGTGGCGAGATCAGGGTTACGCCCGGTACCGCGTAACGCAGCTTGGCGATCAGGCCGTTGACCTTACCGCCTGGCAGCTGGCCGCCTTCACCGGGCTTGGCGCCCTGGGCAACCTTGATCTGCAGCACTTCGGCGTTGACCAGGTACTCCGGGGTCACGCCAAAGCGGCCGGTGGCCACCTGTTTGATCTTCGAGCTCTTGATGGTGCCGTAGCGCGCAGGGTCTTCACCGCCCTCGCCAGAGTTGGAACGCGCGCCCAGGCGGTTCATCGCCTCGGCCAGCGCTTCGTGAGCCTCCGGCGACAGTGCACCCAGCGAAATACCGGCGGAGTCGAAGCGTTTGAGGATCGCCTCCAGCGGCTCGATCTGCTCCAGCGGCAGCGGCTGGTCAGCCACTTTCACCTTCAGCAGGTCGCGGATCATCGACACCGGGCGCTGGTCGACCAGCGTGGTGTATTCCTTGAACTTGGCATAGTCGCCCTGCTGCACGGCAGCCTGCAGGGTGTTGACCACATCCGGGTTGTAGGCGTGGTACTCGCCACCGTGAACGAACTTCAACAGGCCGCCTTGCTGGATCGGCTTGCGCGCGCTCCAGGCTTCGGCTGCCAGCAGCTTCTGGTCGCTTTCCAGGTCTGCGAAACGCGCACCCTTGATGCGGCTGGAAACGCCCTTGAAGCTCAGGCCGACCACTTCCTCGGACAGGCCGATGGCTTCGAACAACTGCGCACCACGGTACGAGGCAATGGTGGAGATACCCATCTTCGACAGGATCTTCAGCAGGCCCTTGGAGATGCCCTTGCGGTAGTACTTGAAGACTTCGTCCAGGTCGCCCAGCACTTCGCCGGTACGAATCAGGTCAGCCAGCACTTCATAGGCCAGGTACGGGTAAACGGCCGAGGCACCGAAGCCCAGCAGCACGGCGAAGTGGTGCGGGTCGCGGGCGGTGGCGGTTTCCACCAGGATGTTGCTGTCGCAACGCAGGCCCTGTTCGGTCAGGCGGTGGTGTACCGCACCAACGGCCAGCGAGGCGTGCACCGGCAGTTTGCCAGGGGCAATGTAGCGGTCGCTCAGCACCAGCTGGGTCTTGCCAGCGCGCACGGCTTCTTCAGCCTGGTCGGCGATGTTGCGGATGGCCGCTTCCAGGCCGACGCTCTCTTCATAGTTGAGGTCGATCAGCTGGCGGTCGAAACCTTCGCGCTCCAGGTTCATCAGCGAACGCCACTTGGCGGGCGAGATGACCGGCGAGCTGAGGATTACCCGCGAAGCGTGCTCGGGGGATTCCTGGAAGATGTTGCGTTCGGCGCCCAGGCAGATTTCCAGGGACATGACGATCGCTTCGCGCAGCGGGTCGATCGGCGGGTTGGTCACCTGGGCAAACTGCTGGCGGAAGAAGTCGTACGGCGAACGCACGCGCTGCGACAGAACGGCCATCGGCGTATCGTCACCCATCGAGCCGACCGCTTCCTGGCCCTGCTCGCCGAGCGGGCGCAGTACCTGGTCACGCTCTTCGAAGGTGACCTGGAACATCTTCATGTACTGCTTGAGCTGGTCGGCGTCGTAGCTGGCCACGCCCTGGTCATCGGTCAGCGTCGCCTGGATGCGCGTGGCGTGCTGACGCAGCCAGCGCTTGTACGGGTGGCGCGACTTCAGGCGGTTGTCGATGGCGTCAGTGTCGAGGATCTGGCCGGTTTCGGTGTCCACGGCGAAGATCTGGCCCGGGCCAACGCGGCCCTTGGCGATGACGTCCTCGGGCTTGTAGTCCCAGACACCGATTTCCGACGCCAGGGTGATGTAGCCGTTCTTGGTGGTCACCCAGCGCGCCGGGCGCAGGCCGTTACGGTCGAGCAGGCACACCGCATGGCGGCCTTCGGTCATGACGATACCGGCCGGGCCATCCCACGGTTCCATATGCATGGAGTTGTATTCGTAGAAGGCACGCAGGTCGGCGTCCATGGTCTCGACGTTTTGCCAAGCTGGCGGTACCAGCATGCGCACGCCACGGAACAGGTCGATGCCGCCAGTGACCATCAGCTCCAGCATGTTGTCCATGCTAGAGGAGTCGGAGCCGACGCGGTTGACCAGCGGGCCGAGCTCTTCGAGGTCGGGGATCAGGTCGTTGGCGAATTTGGTGCGACGGGCCATGGCCCAGTTGCGGTTGCCGGTGATGGTGTTGATCTCGCCGTTGTGGGCGAGGAAGCGGAACGGCTGCGCCAGCGGCCATTTCGGCAGGGTGTTGGTGGAGAAGCGCTGGTGGAACACGCAGATCGCGGTTTGCAGGCGCTCGTCACCCAGGTCCGGGTAGAAGGCCGCGAGATCGCGCGGCATCATCAGGCCTTTGTAGATGATGGTCTTGTGCGAGAAGCTGCAGATGTAGTGGTCGGCGTCGTGGGCGTTGGCCACGGACGAACGGCGACGGGCACTGAACAGCTTGATGGCGAATTCCTGGTCGCTCAGGCCTTCACCGCCGATGAACACCTGCTCGATCTGTGGCAGGCGCTCAAGGGCCAGGCGGCCGAGCACGCTGGTATCGATCGGCACCTTGCGCCAGCCGACCAGTTTCAGGCCAGCAGCGAGGATTTCGCGGTCCATGTTGGCGCGGGCGGCTTCCGCTTTGACCGGGTCCTGGTTGAAGAACACCATGCCGACGGCGTACTGCTTGGGCAGCTCGACGGCGAAGTGCTCCTGGGCCACGGCACGCAGGAATTGATCGGGCTTCTGCATGAGCAGACCGCAACCGTCACCGGTCTTGCCGTCGGCGTTGATACCGCCGCGGTGGGTCATGCAGGTCAGTGCCTGCATGGCGGTTTGCAGAAGGTGGTGGCTCGGTTCGCCCGTCATATGGGCGATCAGGCCAAAACCACAGTTGTCCTTGAATTCTTCGGGATGGTACAGACCTGTTTTCATAGACACATTCTCACCAGGTTCACCTCTCAACGGAGGTAAATCTCTTTTTTAACAACCACTTACCATCCACGCCGATCAAACGCCAGCTTTTTTGCGGTGGCCATGGAAAACCATTGTTGCACAGCGACAGCGATGCCCACAAATTTTCATGTCTCACCATTGAAAATTTATGTCGCAATTTTGAATGTTTTTGCGCCATGCGCCGTGATAGCGGCTTGGCTCGAGTCTGAAGCGTTTCAGCCATGACTGCAAGTAAGGCTTGTGGCCGGCAGCCTGGGACAGAAAAGCCTGCCGCGTGACAACGCAGCAGGCTAGTCGAAAGTCAGTAATCGCTCAGCAACTGGGCGGCGGGGTGGTGCCGCCCGGAAGGTATCAGCGGGCCGAGGCCAGCTCTTGTTGGACGCTGGCGACGGTACGTGGCCAAGGTTTACCAGCCTGGACCTTCGCTGGCAAGTTCTTGATTGCCGCAACCGCTGCGTCGCGGTTGGCGAAGTTGCCGTAAGTGACTACGTACAGCGGCTTGCCCTGCAGGTTTTTCTTGAAGTAGCGATAGTCGCCACCTTGAGCCTTCACGAACGCCTGAGCCGAAGCCTCGGAGCTGGTACCCAGGATCTGCACCACATAATTGCCCGGTTTCTGCCCGGCGTACCAACCGCTGTTGCCGCTGCCACCGGCTGCCGGCTTCTCGACAGGCTTGGCGGCCGGCTTGGCCACGGGGACCTGGGTTGGTGCTGGTGCAGGCTTGGCAGGCGCAACCGGCTTGGCAGGTTGGGTTGCGACAGGTTTTGGCGCAGGCGCAACCGGCTGCGGTGGCGTCTGTACTGGCTGGGCTGGCGCCGCGGCTACTGGCTGGGCAGGTACCGGTGCAGGGCCCGCTGGCACACCTTGCGGCGGCGCGATGGTGGTCACGGTTGGCGGCGGGTTGCCTGGCTGCAGGGCGGTATCACCGGCCGGGCTGCCCTCTTCACCCTCGCCCATGCCCGCGGCCTGGGCCAGTGGCTCGCGCATCACCGGCTGCGACTGGCCAACCAGCGGCAGCGGCATCGGCTGGGACGAACCCGAGAACTCGATGGCGGGATTGCCACCATTGGCCTGGCCCTCGCCAAGCGGCAGCTGGGCCTGGGCGGCCGGCGCTTCGGCAGGTGCCTTGTCACCTTTCTTCGGCATCAACACCGCGGCCGCAACGGCGACCACAACCACAGCGGACAGCGCGAGCACATGTTTTTTAGGCATCTTGAACCCCATGGATGGTCGCTTGGCCGTCGAGCGGCTGGCGATCATGGCTTCGATCAAAGTGTCACGGGCGACCTGGTTGATGTTGCCAGGCCAGCCGTCGGAGTTTTCATGGATATCGACGATCTGTTCACGGCTGAACACCTCGATGCCCCGGCCAGCACCTTCCAGGCGCTGCTCCAGGTACTCGCGGGTTTCTTCTTCACTGTAGGGGGCGAGTTCGATGATGTGGAAGCGTTCTTCCTCGATATTGATCTCGTCCAGCCCGGCAATCAGCGACGGCTCACCGAACAGGAACACGTGCGGGCGCCCTTCCGGTACACCCGCCGCCAATTCCAGCAACGCTTGGAGTGCCGACTCGTCGAGTTGTTCCGCATCGTCCACCAGCAAATACACTTCCTGGCCGGTCAGTGCCAGTTGCACCACCTTGGCCAGGATCGCCTGCATTTCGGCCTCGGCCACATCCAGGTTCTGTGCAACCTGGCCGAGTACGCTGGCGGCATCGCTGGCGCCACGGGCGGACACCACCACGCTCTGCACCGCCTGCTTGTTGGTACTGGCCACCAGGGCCTGGCGCAGCAGGGTCTTGCCACTGCCCAGCGGGCCGGTGACAACCAGCATCAGCTGGCTGTAGCGCGCCAGGTGATGCAGCTGGCCGAGCACGGGCTTGCGCTGGGCCGGGAAGAACTTGAAGCCGGGCACGCGGGGCGCGAACGGATCATGGCTCAACTGGTAATGGTCGAGAAAGGCCTCATCGGCATGCAAACTGGTCATTGCGCTGTCACAACCTCAAAGCTGGGCCACGATCGCGCGGTAATCCGCCGACAACGTGGCCTGTAGAATCTCTTTCGGATAGTCGTCGGTCACCACGGCCTCGCCCATCTGGCGCAGCAGCACCAGACGCAGGCGGCCGTCGAGCACTTTCTTGTCGACCGCCATGTGCTCCATGAAATGCGCCGGGGTCATTTCCTGTGGTGGCACCACCGGCAAACCTGCGTCCTGCAACAGGCGGATTCCGCGATCGCGCTCGGCCTGGTCGATCCAGCCAAGGCGCATGGACATCTCCAGGGCCATCACCGTGCCCGCCGCCACGGCTTCGCCGTGCAGCCACACGCCGTAACCCATGTGGGTCTCGATGGCATGCCCGAAGGTATGCCCCAGGTTCAGCGTGGCGCGCACGCCAGACTCGCGCTCGTCGGCACCCACCACCGCGGCCTTGGCCGCGCAGGAGCGGCGGATGGCTTCGGTCAGCGCCACCGGGTCGAGGGCACGCAGTGCCTGCATATTGTCCTCGAGCCAGGCGAGGAACGGTTTGTCGCAGATCAGGCCGTACTTGATCACTTCGGCCAGGCCTGCTGACAGCTCGCGTGCCGGCAGGGTCTTGAGGCTGGTGGTGTCTATCAGCACCGCATTGGGCTGGTAGAAGGCACCGACCATGTTCTTGCCAAGCGGGTGGTTGATACCGGTCTTGCCGCCGACCGAGGAGTCGACCTGGGACAGCAAAGTGGTCGGCACCTGGATGAAGTCGACGCCGCGCTGGTAGCAGGCGGCAGCGAAGCCGGCCATGTCACCGATCACGCCGCCGCCCAGGGCAACCACGGTGGTGCGGCGGTCGTGCCGTGCAGTCAGCAGGCCATCGAAGATCAGCTGCAGGGTTTCCCAGTTCTTGTGGGCTTCGCCATCGGGCAATACCACCGGCAGCACCGAATAGGCCCCCAGGGTCTTGCTCAGGCGTTCGAGATACAGGGGCGCGACGGTCTCGTTGGAAACAATGGCAACCTGCCGCCCGGCAATGTGCGGCGCCAGCAGCTCAGGCTGGTCCAGCAGGCCTTCGCCAATGTAGATCGGGTAGCTACGCTCGCCCAGGTCGACCTTTAGTGTCTGCATGTATCCCCACAATGTACTTGTGCGCGGCGCCGCTCGGGCACCTACGCGGTTACGTTGAACCTCGCCTCGGCGCTGGTGGCCGAGAATAGTCCCGGGCTAACGGGGCGGCAACTGCTGCAAGCGCTCGAGAATATCGATCACCACCATGCGTGGCGGCCGCTCGTCGGTTTCTACCACCAGGTCGGCGATCTCGCGGTAGAGCGGGTCGCGGGCTTCCAGCAGGGCGCGCAAGGTCGCCTCGGGGTTGGCGGTGCGCAACAGGGGGCGATTGCGATCACGCGCGGTGCGACCAACCTGCTGTTCGACCGAAGCATGCAGATAGATCACCCGGCCACCCTGGTGCAGGGCCTTGCGGTTGGCTTCGCGCATTACCGCACCACCGCCGGTCGCCAAGACCACGCCATCGAGTGCGCACAGCTCGGCGATCATCGCCTGCTCGCGGTCACGGAAACCCGGCTCGCCTTCCTTGTCGAAAATCCACGGGATGTTGGCGCCGCATCGCAGTTCGATTTCCTTGTCGGAATCCTTGAACAGCAGGCGCAGCTCTTTGGCCAATAGGCGTCCGATGGTGCTTTTACCAGCACCCATGGGCCCCACAAGTATCAAATTTCGCACAGAATCAACGACTCACAGCAATCGCCTGGTCACTCATGATACGCGGAGTCAGGAAGACCAGCAGCTCGGATTTTTTCTCTTGTAATGCATCGCGTCGAAACAGCCGCCCAACATACGGCAGATCGCCGAAAAATGGCACCTTGTCGACCACATTGTTTTGCGAAGTCGAGTACACGCCACCGATCACGATCGTTTCTCCGTCCGTCACGCGAACCTTCGCATTGACCTCGTTCTTGCGGATCGGCGGTACGTTGTTCAAGGCATTGACGTAATCCGGCTCGTCCTTGGTCACCCTGACGGTCATGATCACCTTGTTGTCCGGAGTGATCTGCGGGGTCACTTCCAGCGACAACGAGGCTTCGCGGAACGCTACCGAGGTGGCGCCGCTCTTGCTGGTTTCCTGGTACGGCACCTCGGTGCCTTTGAGGATCCTGGCCGTTTCCTTGTCGGCCGTGACCACCTTGGGCTGCGAGATGATTTCGCCGTTGCCGCTCTTTTCCATGGCACTGAGTTCCAGGTCGAGCAGCACATCGCCACGCAACAAGCCCAGACCGATGCTACCGCCCACCCGCTCCACCCCGAGATCGACGAACAGATCCTTGCCCGGGCGCGGGTTCTCGACATACAGCGGCCCACCCCAGCGCACCCCCAGGCTTTTCTCGTAATCGACGTTGGCCTCGACGATACGTGCCTCGATCGCCACCTGACGCACCGGCACATCCAGCTGCGCCACCAGCTGCCTCAGTTCGGCAAGGCGGTCTGCCGGCTGGTACACCACCAGCGTATTGGTGCGCTCATCGACACTCAGGCTGCCCCGACCGTTGAGGATGCCGTCATCCGCCAGGCTCGCCAGCAGCAGCTCTGCCAGCTCGGCGGCCTTGGCGTGATGAATGGGCAACAGCTCCCGACGCAACGGCTGCAACTGTGCATCCAGCGCCTGGCCCACATGGGCATCGACAGACTGCGCGGCAAACTCCGCCGCGGGCGCCACCAACAGCACATTGCCCTCCTGTCGCCGGGCCAAGCCCTTGCTGCGCAGCACCAGATCCAGCGCCTGGTCCCATGGAACATCCTCAAGGCGCAAGGTGACGCTACCCTGCACGGCATCGCTGGCAACCAGGTTGACACCGGCATAGTCAGCCAGCACCTGCAGCACCGAGCGCACTTCCACATCCTGGAAGTTCAGCGACAGTGGTTCACCCTGATAAGGCATTGCCGACGCCAGCGGGAACGGCAGCAGGGCTGCCAGCATCCATTTCATCAATCTTTTCATCGTCGTCCGGGGCCTCCTTGCCCAGGTGCTTTGCCAGCGTGATGAACGCCGTGCGTTCATGCCACCCCCCTGCCATGAACAGCCGTTCGCGTACTTCGACCTGGGATTGATCAACTCTCGCCACCACCCCCTGGTCACGCCCGACCCGGTCCCCAGGGCGTACGCGATAGAGCCTGCCCGCCGCCATCAGCAGTGCTTCGTGTTCCGCTCCACGTGACAGGCTGCCGACCATCTCCAGTTGCGCCAAAGGCACGCCGGCCAACCCGCTGGCCGACAATCGCGTCGCTCCAGGCGCAAACGGGTCGACTGCGGGCGCTGCCGTCCCGCCCCTGGCTGGCATGCGCGCTAGCATCGCAGGCTGCGGCACTGGCGCCAGCGCCTGATAGGCATCAACCCGCAACTGCAGGCGCAGCAGCCCAGGCTTGCCATCTGCTGGAGCCAGTTGCAGGTCACCACTACGCAAAACACGCGCCTGGCCCAACCAGTCACCCAGCCACTGGCGCAATGCCGCGTATCGCCCCACCACCTGTAACTCCAGCGGCACCTGGCGGAAACCGGCCTGCTGTTCGTCTTCATGAACGTCGAAGCGCTCGATCAGCAAGCCATGCGCGTGCCCCGAAGCCGCCAGACGCTCGAGAAGGTCACTCATGCCCTCACCGGCCGCCAGGTGCCAGTGCGCCTCGCGCAAGCGTTGCTCGGCGATGGTTACCGACGCGTGGAGTTGCTCCAACTCGGCCAGTTGCACCGCGCCGGCTGAATGCTGTTCGTTCAACTCGGCGTGCCGAGCCTCCTCCTGCGCCTGCTGTTGCAGCGCTGCAGGCAGACGTATGGCGCAGCCCAGGCCGAACAACGCCAAGGCCACCAGCACTGGCGCCAGCTGCCTGAAGCGGCTGGAGCTCTCGGCCATGGCCAGCCAGCCGAGCACCTGCGCAGCATTCACGACCAGAACGCCGAAACGCGCGCCCCCAGCAGGAATTCATCGCCGCCTGGCAGGCTCCTGACGCGTTTGAGTTCCAGACCGACCAGCGCACTCGAGCGACTCAGGTCACGCATGAACTGTGCGACCACGGCACCTGACTTGGCCAGCCCGGTCATCTGCAGATTGCCATCCTCCAGGCTGAGGTCGAGCAGTTGCACACCCACCGGCAACGCCCGCTCGAGGTCAGCGAAGACCCCGACCAGCACATCCTGATGGGCGCGCAGTGCTTCCAGCGCCACCACGCGTGCCAGCAGCGCCTCATGCTGCGCATGCACATCGGCCAGCGGCTGCAACTGCTCGCCCAACGCCTCAAGGGCTGCCTGGTGCCGGGTATTGGCCAGCGCCTGCTGCTCCCCGCGCCAGCGGGCCAGCTGGTCGACCAACATCACGCCACACAGGGCCAGTAGAGCGCCGGCGACCAGTTGCCTGCGGAAAGACCGCAACGCGGCTTGCCGCTGCCGTTCGCGCCAGGGCAGAAGGTTCAGCCGCATCATCGACGCAATCCTCCGAGAGCCAGGGCGCAAGCCAGAATCATCGCACCATCGACGTGTTCCAGACGCGCCAGGTCAGGCACTAGGCGGCACGGAAGGTTCAGCTGGGAGCCGAGGCTTTGCAACTGGCCCGCTTCGACCGGAGAACAGCTGGCAATCAACAGGCATTCCGGCAAAGGCTCACCGGCGAGCAAGGCCAGCAGGCGCTCTGGCAGCGCCCCGGTTATCGTCGACAGCCCCAGGCTCAGCTCACGCCGTTGCTGAGGCTGCCCCGAATGCCAGCCATAAAGAATGGTGCTGTGCGCCTCGATACGCAGCAACGCCGAGCTTTGGTGCCGGCCCTGCGACAGCATGCGCCCCAAGGCAATGCTGTCGACCTCCACGGCCTCCAGTTGCAGCCCTGCCTCCTCGACGATGCCTTCAAGTGGCGCCAGTGCGCTCTGCCGACATGCCGCCACCATCACCTCGGCGCAGCCTGGCTGGACGCGAGAACCGCCCAGGACCTGAAAATCCAGGGCCAGGTCTTCCAGCGGAAATGGAAACAGCCGTTCGGCGTCAGCCAGCAGCTGCGCCTCCACTTCTGCACCGCCCTGTTCCACTGGCAGGTGGCATAGCTTGCAGATCACCTGGTTACCCGGCAGTGCCAGCGCGACCCGGCGCTGTCTGAGGCCGCTGCGCCTGTAGGCGCGCCTCAAGGCAGCCGCCACGGCGCCAGGCTCTGCCGCCCAATCACTGCCAGCCAATGATTCGAACGGCTCTTGTACCGAGGCAAGCACCCGGCAGCGCCGGTTACGCCGCTGCAGTTGCACAATCCGAACGGAGTCAGGGGCAATTTCCACCCCCACGAGTGAACCGGCATCCTTGCCGAAGCGTCCTAGCATCGTGGCATCCTTGTTGTCTGTCGCCGCCATCTTTCGCGGCTACCTGCCCCAACCCCGCGTCAGCACTAGGCCGCGCCTGCCCATCGAGGCGACGGGCAGCCTGGCCGGTAACCCGGAGAGGCGAAAAAATGCTTATAATGCCCAGCGTTTTTTGGTCCGCCGGACCTGCGTGCAATCCACTCCCAACCTGGACACCGAAAAGCCTTGATACGTCTGCTGAAGTTCTTCTGGTGGTCTTCCGTCGCAGTCATCTGCGCGCTCGTACTCGGTGTGAGCGGTGCGTTTCTGTATCTTAGCCCCAACCTGCCCTCGGTCGAGTCGCTCAGAAGCATCCAGTTGCAGATCCCCCTCAGGGTGTACAGCAGCGACGGCAAGCTGATTGCCGAGTTCGGCGAAATGCGTCGCTCACCGATCCGCTTCGAGGAAATTCCCCCACAATTCATCCAGGCGCTTCTGTCGGCCGAGGACGACAACTTCCTCAATCACTACGGTGTCGACCCCAGCAGCCTGATGCGCGCCGCGACCCAGTTGGTGAAAACCGGCCATATCCAGACCGGCGGCAGTACCATCACCATGCAGGTGGCGAAGAACTTCTTCCTCACCAGCGAGCGCAGCTTCTCGCGCAAGACCAATGAAATCCTGCTGGCCCTGCAGATCGAGCGTGAGCTGACCAAGGACGAGATCCTCGAGCTGTACGTGAACAAGATCTACCTGGGCAACCGCGCCTACGGTATCGATGCCGCCGCGCAGGTGTACTACGGCAAGTCGATCCGCGACGTGAGCCTGGCGCAGATGGCGATGATCGCCGGCCTGCCCAAGGCACCCTCGCGCTTCAACCCGCTGGCCAACCCCGTACGCGCCAAAGAGCGCCGCGACTGGATCCTCGGCCGCATGTACAAGCTGGGCAAGATCGACGAAGCCAGTTACCAGGCGGCCCTGGCCGAGCCGCTCAACGCCAGCTACCACGTGCCCACGCCTGAAGTGAATGCGCCTTACATCGCCGAAATGGCCCGCGCCGAAATGGTCGGTCGCTACGGCAGCGACGCCTACACCGAAGGCTTCCGCGTCACTACCACGGTGCCCAGCGACATGCAGGAAATGGCCAACAAGGCCATCCTCAACGGTCTCTCCGACTACGATGAGCGCCACGGCTACCGCGGGCCCGAAGCACGCTTCCCGGGCCGCACCCAGGCAGCCTGGCTGCAGGAACTGGGCAAGCAGCGCAGCCTCGGCGGCCTGGAGCCGGTCATCGTCACCCAGGTCGAAAAAACCGGCCTCAAGGTGCTGACCCGCAGCGGCCAGGAAGAGCAGGTGGCCTGGGACACCATGAAATGGGCGCGCCCGTTCATCAACAGCAACTCCCAGGGCCGTGCGCCGCAGTCACCGGCAGATGTGGCCCAGGTTGGCGACCTGGTGCGCGTGCAGCGCCTTGAGGATGGCAAGTTCAAGTTCAGCCAGGTACCTGGCGCGCAGAGTGCGCTGGTCACCCTCGACCCTTACAACGGCGCCATCCGCGCCCTGGTCGGCGGTTTCTCGTTCGAGCAAAGCAACTACAACCGCGCCATGCAGGCCAAGCGTCAGCCGGGCTCGAGCTTCAAGCCGTTCATCTACAGCGCCGCACTGGACAGTGGCTACACCGCATCCAGCCTGGTCAACGATGCACCAATCGTGTTCGTCGACGAGTACCTGGACAAAGTCTGGCGACCGAAGAACGACACCAATACCTTCCTTGGTCCGATCCGCATGCGCGAAGCGCTGTACAAGTCGCGCAACCTGGTGTCGATCCGCCTGCTGCAGGCCATGGGCGTGGACCGCACCATCGACTACATCGCCAAGTTCGGCTTCAACAAGCAGGACCTGCCACGCAACCTGTCGCTGGCACTGGGCACCGCCACCCTGACCCCTATGGAAATCGCCACAGGCTGGAGTACTTTTGCCAACGGCGGGTACAAGATCACCCCGTACCTGATCGATCGCATCGAAAGCCGCAGCGGCGAGACGCTGTTCACCGCCAACCCGGCTCGGGTACCGCAAGGTGCCGAGGACCAGGCGGGTGTGGCCGCGCCCGAACAGCCGATCAGCACAACCGCCATGCCTGGCGAGGCACCCGCTGCCTTCAGCCAGGTGGCTTCTGCACCGCAGGCGCCGGCCGTGGCCGAGCGGATCATCGACGGTCGCACCACCTACATCCTCACCAGCATGCTGCAGGACGTGATCAAGCGCGGCACCGGCCGCCGGGCGCTGGCCCTGGGCCGCACCGACCTGGCAGGCAAGACCGGTACCACCAACGAGTCCAAGGACGCCTGGTTCTCTGGCTACAACGCCGACTACGTGACCACCGTGTGGGTCGGCTTCGATCAGCCCGAAACCCTTGGACGCCGCGAGTACGGCGGCACGGCGGCACTGCCGATCTGGATGAGCTTCATGGGCGCGGCACTCAAGGACAAGCCTGCGCATGCGCCGGCAGAACCGGAAGGCATCCTCAGCCTGCGCGTCGACCCGGTCAGCGGCCGTGCCGCTTCGCCGAGCACGCCGAATGCCTACTTCGAGCTGTTCAAGGCCGAGGACTCGCCGCCGTCGGTGGATGAACTGGGCACTGGCGCAGCACCGGGCAGCCCACTGCCGGCGGATGAAGCGGCGCCGATGGACCTGTTCTGACGGCAGGTGCTTGTCTCAGGTTTTTGCGTGGGCGCGTAAATCGAGCGCCGCCCGCGCGGCGCTTCGCGGCACAAGGCCGCTCCCACATTTGTTGCAACGTGGCCATGTCTGTGAGGCCATGGTTGTCAGCCTTGTTGGCATGACTGGATTTCAAGGTGGGCATTGATGCCGCCCCGTCTGGCTAAAACCATGCACTAAGGCGGGCAACCATGGCCTGACAGGTTCGGCACGTTGCAACAAATGTGGGAGCGGCCTTGTGCCGCGAAGCGCCGCGCGGGCGGCGCTCGATCTCATAGGCGACAAATTTGCCATGGCAAACACCAGCAGCCCTGACACATCCTTCACAACGGCAAACAAAAAGCCCCGGCTCATACGAGCCGGGGCTTTTTTGTGTCGCCAGGCAGCAATCAGCCTTTGAACACGTCATCCACGCTGGTCAGCGGGTAGTGCTTCGGATACGGCAGGGTTGCCACGCCGGATTCGATGGCGGCCTTGGCCACAGCGTCGGAAACGACGGTGATCAGGCGTGCGTCCAACGGCTTCGGAATGATGTACTCACGACCAAATTCCAGAGCCTGTACGCCGTAGGCGTCGCACACTTCCTTCGGCACTGGCAGCTTTGCCAGATCTTTCAGGGCGATGGCGGCGGCGATTTTCATTTCTTCGTTGATGCGCTTGGCGCGAACGTCCAGGGCACCACGGAAGATGAACGGGAAGCCCAGTACGTTGTTGACCTGGTTCGGGTAGTCGGAACGACCGGTAGCCATGATCACGTCGCTGCGAGTGGCATGCGCCAGCTCTGGCGAGATTTCCGGGTCCGGGTTCGAGCAGGCGAACACGATCGGGTTGGCAGCCATCGACTTCAGGCCTTCGGCGCTCAGCAGGTTCGGGCCGGACAGGCCTACGAACACGTCGGCACCGTCGAGGGCGTCAGCCAGGGTACGCTTGTCGGTGGCGTGGGCGAACTGCGCCTTGTACTGGTTCAGGTCGTCACGGCCAGCGTGGATCACGCCGCTGCGGTCGATCATGTAAATGTTTTCGACCTTGGCACCCATGCTTACCAGCAGCTTCATGCAGGAGATGGCGGCAGCGCCGGCACCCAGGCAGACGATCTTGGCGTTTTCCAGCTTCTTGCCGGCGATTTCCAGGGCGTTGATCATGCCGGCAGCGGTCACGATGGCGGTACCGTGCTGGTCATCGTGGAATACCGGGATGTCGCACTGTTCGATCAGGGTGCGCTCGATTTCGAAGCACTCAGGCGCCTTGATGTCTTCGAGGTTGATGCCACCGAAGGTGATCGAGATGCGGCGAACGGTGTCGATGAACGCCTGCGGGCTTTCCGACTCCACTTCGATGTCGAACACGTCGATACCGGCGAAACGCTTGAACAGAACACCCTTGCCTTCCATGACCGGCTTGGAAGCCAGTGGGCCGAGGTCACCCAGACCGAGGATGGCGGTGCCATCGGAAATCACCGCAACCAGGTTGCCTTTGCCGGTGTATTTGTAAGCCAGCTCTGGATCACGGCCGATTTCACGCACGGGCTCAGCAACACCTGGGCTGTAGGCCAGGGCGAGGTCACGGGCGGTGGCTGTGGGCTTGGAGAGTTCGACGCTCAGTTTCCCCGGACGAGGTTGAGCGTGATATTCGAGAGCGGCGGTTTTCAGGTCTGACATGGTGGGCATTCCGCTATTTACTGTTCTGACGGACCGCCGAGGATACGCAAAGAGCCGGGGAGCCACAAGACTGGTCGGTCACTTGTGTCAAGGCCTTTAGCCTACGACTTTACGCTATAACCCACGGGGCATACGCCTAACAGTGTGTACAATCCAATAGCGAAATGTCTACATCTTTTAGCCTGAAATGCGCTCCAACATGCTCGGATCGGTCAACGGCAACAGCCAACGTCGCTGCCCGGGCTTGAGGCCGCCCTTGCGGGAACGATCCAGCACCCAGCCACGCGCCTCGACTTGGCGTCCCTTGAGGTTATCGAAGAAGCTGGCGGGGAAGTTGCGCTGCAGACGAGCGGGAACCTGCAGCACCACCGCACCGTCCAGGTTCAGCCAGACCCCGCCACGGTTGCGCTCCACGCCTTCGATGCGGCCCGCAATGACCGCGAAACCCGACTGCCGGACATCCCCGGCACGCACCACCGGCGAACGACGCCACAGCCCGGAGCCAGCCTTGCGCGCAGCCTGCTCGGCAAGCTGCTGGCAAGCGCTGAGGCGCACATTGGGGGCAACCGCGACGCGATAGCCCAAGCCCTCGCTGAGCAGCTGTGCTTCGATATTGTCGCCATTGCGCCCGTAGATATGCGCCAGCGTGCGGCCGTATTTGTCCTTGGACTCGACGCCCGGCTCCAGCCCTACACGCCCGTCGCTGGCTTTGACCAAAGCTTGCAAACGCTGCCTGGCGGCCTCGGCATAGGGTTCGCTAGTGCGCCCGTTACGGCCGATTTCCGGGGCATTGATGCCGATCAATCGCACGCTGCGGCCATCGACCAGGCGCAAGGTATCGCCATCGACCACCTGGCGCACCGCCACCTGCTGAGGGCTGCCTGGTAGCGGGCAGAACGCCAGGGCCGGGAATTGCCAGATGACGCCCATAAAAAAGGCGCCCACAAGGGGCGCCTTTTTTTGCAGCAATGCGAAACCCGAGGGGTTCGCCATGCGCATGATTACTTCTTGGTACCGAACATACCGAAGCGATCGGCGAACTTCTGTACGCGACCACCGGTGTCCAGGACTTTCTGCTTACCGGTGTAGAACGGGTGGCACAGGTTGCAAACGTCGATCGCCAGGGTGCTGCCCAGGGTCGAACGGGTTTCAAACTTGTTGCCGCAGCTGCAGGTGACTGCAACTACTTCGTAGTTCGGATGAATATCTGCTTTCATGGTCACTTCCTCGAGCTGCGTGCCGCCACCCAACACCAATTGTTGAATACCGCACGTAATTAGGCGGCGAATAATACCAGAGCATCACGCCAACGCAAGTTGTCGCTTGCACCGACCGTCGTCTGCTAGGCTCGCCAGTCTTTGAAACGCCCTCCGAGACTTTCCGCGTGTCCGACGTCATCCTGCGCCTTGCCCTGCCCTCCCCGCTGCGTCGCCTGTTCGACTACAAGGCGCCGGCAAGCATGGCACGCCAGGCCTTGACTCCGGGCATGCGCATTCGCGTGCCATTCGGCCGCCGCGAAATGATCGGCGTGCTGGTGGAGGTGTGCGAGCAGAGCGAAGTGCCCGCCGACAAGCTCAAGCCGGCCAGCGCCCTGCTCGACCCGGTATCACCGATCCCGCCGTCGCTGTTCAAGTTGTGCTTGTGGACCGCCCAGTATTACCAGCACAGCCTGGGTGACACGCTGAGCTGGGCCTTGCCGACCCTGCTGCGCCAAGGCGAACCTGCCGAGATGCGCCAGGAGCGCTTCTGGCACGTCGCCCCCGGCGCCCGCCTGGAAGACCCGCGCATCGCCCGCGCTCCGCGCCAGCGCGATGCCCTCAAGACCCTGGCCCAGCACCCGCATGGCGTGGCCCACAGCCTGCTGGCCAAGCTCAATCTGAACAAGGACAGCCTCGACCTGCTGCTGGCCAAGGACCTGGTGCAGATCGAGGTCCGCCGCCATCTGCCGGCACTTCGCCACGAACACTGGCTGGCACAGCCGGAACTGCCGCTCAACGAAGAGCAACGCGAAGCATTCGACGCCGTGCGCGAAGGCTTTGGCGGCTTTGGCGCCTTTCTGCTGGCCGGTGTCACCGGCAGCGGCAAGACCGAGGTCTACCTGCAACTGATCCGCGAAACACTGGAAGCCGGCAAGCAGGCCCTGGTGCTGATCCCGGAGATCAACCTCGGCCCGCAGACCCTGGCCCGCTTCGAGCAACGCTTCAACGCCCGCATCGCCCTGCTGCATTCGGCGGTGAACGACCGCGAACGCCTGGATGCCTGGCTGGCAGCCCGGGACGGCGAGGCCGACATCATCATCGGCACCCGCTCGGCACTGTTCACGCCGATGAAGAACCCCGGCCTGATCATCATCGACGAGGAGCACGACGGCTCCTATAAACAGCAGGAAGGCCTGCGCTATCACGCCCGCGACCTGGCGCTGGTACGTGCCCACCAGGAAAACGTCCCGATCCTGCTCGGTTCTGCCACGCCATCGCTGGAAACCCTGCACAACGCCCTGACCGGTCGCTACCGCCTGCTGCGCATGAACCAGCGTGCCGGCGGTGCCCGCCCGCCACGCATGCTGCGCCTGGATGTGAAGAGCCTGCCGCTGGACAGCGGCATCAGCGGCCCACTGCAGCAAGCCATCCGCCAAACCCTGGAAGCGGGCCAGCAAGTACTAGTGTTCCTCAACCGCCGCGGTTTCGCCCCGACCTTGCTGTGCCACGATTGTGGCTGGCTGTCCGAATGCCCGCGCTGCGATGCGCGCATGACCGTGCACCAGCGCTCCGGCGTGCTGCGTTGCCACCATTGTGGCTATGACGAGCGCCTGCCGCAGCAGTGCCCGCAGTGCAACCACGTTGACCTGCGCCCGGTCGGCGCCGGCACCGAGCGCGCCGAGGAGCGCCTGAAAGTGCTGTTCCCGGATTACCCGATCCTGCGTGTGGACCGCGACAGCACCGCGCGCAAGGACGCCATGCACAACCTGTTCAGCACCATCCAGCGCGGCCAGCCGAGCATCCTTGTCGGCACCCAGATGCTCGCCAAGGGCCATCACTTCCCGCGGGTGACCCTGGTGGCCATCCTCGATGCCGATGGCGGGCTGTTCTCCGGCGATTTCCGCGCCAGCGAACGCATGGCACAGCTGATCGTGCAGGTTGCCGGTCGGGCCGGGCGGGCCGAAGAGCCCGGCAAGGTCATCATCCAGACCCACCTGGCCGACCATCCACTGCTGGTGCAGCTTACCGAGCAGGGCTACTTCGCCTTCGCCGAGCAGGCCCTGGACGAACGCCGCGCCGCCGGGCTGCCGCCTTACTCGCACCTGGCGCTGCTGCGCGCCGAAGCGCACAAGCCCGGACAGGCCGAAGGTTTCCTCGACGAGGCCTGCGCCGCCGCCGAGCGCCTGGTGGCCGAACAGCGCCTGCCCGGCATCGAGCTGCTGGGGCCGGTGCCAGCACCGATGGAGCGCCGCGCCGGGCGCTTCCGCGCACAACTGTTGATACAGGCCAATACCCGGGCGCCTTTGCATCGACTGATCAGCGCCTGGTTGCTAGTGTTGGAGCAGATGCCGAGCGGGCGCCAGGTGCGGTGGTCGCTGGATGTCGACCCGGTAGACCTGTACTGAATCGACCGGCCTCATCGCCGGCAAGCCAGCTCCCACAGGTTGCGCGCACTCTTCTGTGGGAGCTGGCTTGCCGGCGATGAGGCCCTCGAACACAACATGGAACCCTTGATGGTTGCACCCCAAAGGTTGGCAACCCGCCCCCAGCCACGGATAATGCCCAGTTTTTCCACCTGCGCATCCAAGCGCTCCACCGCGCTTGCGGTCGAAAAGAGATCCCCATGAAAGACACCATTCGCCAGCTGATCCAGCAAGCCCTCACCCAACTCGTCACCGACGGTGTGCTGCCTGAAGGGCTGTCGCCGGCGATCCAGGTGGAAAACGCCCGGGACAAGACCCACGGCGACTTCGCCAGCAACATCGCCATGATGCTGGCCAAGCCGGCCGGCATGAAGCCGCGCGACCTGGCCGAGAAACTGATCAATGCCCTGCCGGCCAGCGCCGACATCAGCAAGGTCGAGATCGCCGGCCCCGGCTTCCTCAACTTCTTCCAGAACACCGACGCCCTGGCCAACCGCCTGGATGCCGCACTGGCCGACGCCCACCTGGGCGCGCGCAAGGCCGGCCCTGCGCAAAAGGTTGTGATCGACATGTCGGCACCCAACCTGGCCAAGGAGATGCACGTCGGCCACCTGCGTTCGACCATCATCGGTGACAGCGTGGCGCGCGTGCTGGAGTTCCTCGGCGATGACGTGATCCGCCAGAACCACGTGGGCGACTGGGGCACCCAGTTCGGCATGCTGCTGGCCTACCTGGAAGAAAACCCGATCACCAGCGACGAGCTGTCGGACCTGGAAAACTTCTATCGCGCCGCCAAGAAGCGCTTCGACGAATCCGAAGAATTCGCCACCCGCGCCCGCGGCCTGGTGGTCAAGCTGCAGGCCGGCGACCCGGACTGCATGGCCCTGTGGACGCGTTTCAAGGACATTTCGCTGTCGCACTGCCAGAAGACCTACGAGCTGCTCAACGTCAAGCTGACCATGGCCGACGTGATGGGTGAAAGCGCCTACAACGACGACCTGGCCAACGTGGTCGCCGACCTCAAGGCCAAGGGGCTGCTGGTCGAAGACCAGGGCGCCCAGTGCGTGTTCCTCGACGAGTTCAAGAACAGCGAAGGCGAGCCACTGCCGGTGATCGTGCAGAAGGCCGACGGCGGCTACCTGTACGCCACCACCGACCTGGCTGCCGTGCGCTACCGCAGCAACGTGCTCAAGGCAGACCGCGCCCTGTACTTCGTCGACCAGCGCCAGGCCCTGCACTTCAACCAGGTGTTCGAAGTTGCACGCCGCGCAGGCTTCGTGGGCCACCCGATGCAGATGGAGCACATGGGCTTCGGCACCATGAACGGTGCCGACGGCCGCCCGTTCAAGACCCGTGACGGCGGTACCGTGAAGCTGATCGACCTGCTCACCGAGGCCAAGGAACGCGCCTACGCGCTGGTCAAGGAAAAGAACCCGAGCCTGGCCGACGAAGAACTGCGCCACATCGGCGAAGTGGTTGGCATCGGCGCAGTGAAGTACGCCGACCTGTCCAAGCACCGCACCAGCGACTACAGCTTCAACTTCGAGCTGATGCTCAACTTCGAAGGCAACACCGCGCCTTACCTGCTGTACGCCTACACCCGCGTGGCCGGCGTATTCCGCAAACTGGGCAAGGGCTTCGATGAAGTCGACGGCAACATCGTGCTGCAGGCTGCCCACGAGCAGGACCTGGCCGCGCGCCTGGCGCAGTTTGGCGAAATCCTCAACAACGTCGCCGACAAGGGCACGCCGCACGTGCTGTGCAGCTACCTGTACGACCTGGCCGGCCTGTTCTCCAGCTTCTACGAGAACTGCCCGATCCTTGCCGCCGAAACCCCGCAGCAGCAGCAGAGCCGCCTGCGCCTGGCGGCCCTGACCGGCCGCACCCTCAAGCAAGGTCTGGAACTGCTCGGCCTGGAAACCCTGGAGCGCATGTAAGTTGGCTGCCAAGAAAAAACCTGCACCCAAACGCGGCGCCAGCCGCCAGACGGCGCCGGCCAAGCAGCCGATTCCCGGTTGGGTATGGCTGGCGGTCGGCCTGACCGTAGGCGCGTTCATCGTGTTCCTGATGAAGCTCGAGCCTGGTGGCGAAGACATCAAGCGCACCAAGCCGGAGCAGCAGAAAGCGGACAAAGTGGCCGAAGCCGGCAAGTCGGCGCAGCCCACTCCGCAGCAGCCTGTGAAGCCGAAGTACGACTTCTACACGCTGCTGCCGGAGTCCGAGGTGATCGTGCCGCCGGAGGCCGTACCAGAGAAGACACCACCCGTCCCGGCCCAGCCGGTGACCCCGGTGACGCCAGCCGAAGCGGCAAAGATCGACACGGCGCGAGCCCAGGCAGCATTGATGGGCCAGACACCGCCACCGGCACCGCCAGTCATCAAGCCGGCGGCGACCACCCAGTTCTTCCTGCAGGCCGGCTCGTTCCGCAAGCAGGCCGATGCTGACAAGGTGCGCGCGCAGATCATCCTGCTGGGGCAGTCGGTAAAGGTAGAGTCGGGCACGGTCAAGGACGAAACCTGGTACCGCGTGCTAGTGGGCCCGTTCAGCAACCGCGAGCAGCTGACCGGGGCGCAGAAGCAGTTGGCCGGGGCAGGTTTCAGCAACCTGCTGCTGCAACAGCGGCAGACCCGTCAGTAACCTGCGTTCGGGGGGCGCTTTGCGCCCCTATCGCGACACAAGGCCGCTCCTACAATGTGCGGGTAAACCTGAAAGTCGGGTTTACGCGCCCCCTGTAGGAGCGGCCTTGTGTCGCGATAGGGCTGCAAAGCAGCCCCCATGTGAACTCAACCCCGCCCCGCATTCCGCTCGGAAACCTGGCTGTTCAGCGTCCAGAAGTCATACAGAACCCCCACCAGGAACAGCCCGCCGGTAAAGAAGTAGATGATTGCGGTGATCCACTTGCCCTGATACAGCCGGTGCAGACCAAACACCCCTAGGAAGGTCAGCAGGATCCAGGCGATGTTGTAGTCAATGCGCCCGGACTGGAACCGGAGGTCAGCTTCACGGTCCATGGACGGGATCAGGAACAGGTCAATCAACCAGCCGATGCCCAGCAGGCCCAGGGTGAAGAACCAGATGGTGCCGGTTACGGGCTTGCCGTAATAGAAACGATGCGACCCGGTAAAGCCGAAAATCCATAGCAGGTAGCCAATGGTCTTGCTGTGGGTGTCGTGAAACGGCGCCCCCTGTTGATAACTGTTCATTCATAGCCCCCGTGGGTTATCCGAAAATTTTCTAAGAAAAAATGTGACTTTCTTGTCGCAGGCCGACGTACGGCACCTGGACAATCGACCAACGGATCAAAGATTGATCAAAAAGCTGTTATAAAGTTGCGCGCCCAACACATAACTATTCATAAGAGCTTCATCTATGCCGCCTTTACTCAAGACATGGCTGACCCTCTGCCTATTATTGCCCCTGGCCGCCCACGCCACCAATCGTGAGCAACGTCTTCCCAATGGTTTTACCGGCTACACCACCAATGCCTCGGTAAGACACGCACCAGTCAAGCAGACCGCGCTGCGCACCCGCCCAAGCAATGCCGCCATCAGCCGCAGCGTGCCCGGTGCGCCAGTCGCCGCCATGTCGCCGAAGCAGAGCAGCGATGTGCTCAGCCGCGCGGTAAATGTGCTCGGCACCCCTTATGTCTGGGGCGGCAGCAGCCCGAAGAAAGGCTTCGACTGCAGCGGGCTGGTCAAATACGCCTTCAACGACGTCGCCGACGTCGACCTGCCGCGCACCTCCAATGCCATGGCCCAGGGCCACGGCATCAAGGTGGCCAAGGGTGACCTGAAGCCAGGCGACCTGATCTTCTTCAACATCAAGAGCCGTCGGGTGAACCACGTTGCCATCTACCTGGGCAACGACCGCTTCATCCATGCTCCACGCCGTGGCAAGCGGGTGAGCATCGACACCCTGAGCAAGCCTTACTGGCAGAAGCATTACGTGGTGGCCAAGCGAGTGCTGCCGAAAGAACAGCAGCAACTGAGCCTGGCCAAGCGCTGATCTGATCGGCGCTCTCCTGTATCGGCCTCTTCGCGGGCACGCCCGCTCCCACAGGTACACCACAGCATTCGAAGGCTGTGTTATCCATGTGGGAGCGGGTTTACCCGCGAAAGGGCCAGCACAGGCACTATAGATCGCTGATCAGCCCCCTCTCCTTCAACCCTCGCATCGCCCCTTCCATCGTCCGCATCCCGTCCGCACCACCCGCCTGCATCACCGAACACAACTGCGCCATTCGCCCTTCCCGAACCAGGTTACGCACCGCTGACGTCACCACCAGCACTTCCCGCGCAGCAACCCGCCCTCCGCCCGCGCGCCTGACCAGCACCTGCGCTACCACCAGGCGCAACGACTCGGCCAGCATCGCCCGCACCAACGGTTTCTCTTCGGCAGCGAACACCTCCACCAACCGGTCAACACTGCTCACCGCCGAACGGGTATGCACGGTCGCCAGTACCAGGTGCCCGGTCTCAGCCGCACGCAAGGCCAGGCGAATGGTTTCCAGGTCGCGCAGCTCACCGATCATGATCACATCCGGGTCCTGGCGCAGGGCACTGCGCAGCCCCTGGGCGAACCCACCGCAATGGCGGCCGACCTCACGCTGGTTGACCAGGCTGCGCTGGCTGCTGTGGATAACTTCGACAGGGTCCTCAAGGGTGATGATATGCAGAGCACGATCTCGGTTCAGTTGGTCGAGCAGTGCCGCCAAGGTGCTGGACTTGCCACTGCCGGTCGGCCCACCGACGAGGATCAAGCCATCTCGGCACTGCGCAACAGCTTGAAACACATCGACCAGGTCGAGTTCATCGAGCGTGGCTATATGCCCCGGGATCAGGCGAAAGGTGGCCGCAGGGCCGTGCAACTGGCGAAACAGATTCAGCCGAAAGCGCCCTAGCGCCGGCAATTCCAGCGCCAGGTCCAGCTCATCACCCTGGGCCCACTGTCGGCGCTGGTCTTCATCCAGCAAGGGTGCCATGCCCTTGGTCAAGGTCGCCGGGCCCAAGGTCGGCAGGGCCATGCGCTGCAGCTCGCCATCCAGGCGCAACATCGGTAACTGGCCCGCCGCCAGGTGCAGGTCGGAAGCCCCCGCATCCACGGCCCGGGCCAACAGGTCGGTCACATCCATGAGACTCCCCAAAGGCCTTCAAGTAGGTAGAATGCCGCAAACCCTCCAGCCGCCGGCATCAGTCCATGTCCACCCTAGCAGACAACCTTTCCGCTATTTCCGCCCGTATCGCCAGCGCTGCCCAGGCTGCCGGGCGTGATCCGGCCAGCGTCCAGTTGCTGGCCGTGAGCAAGACCAAGCCAGCCAGCGCCATCCGCGAAATCCACGCCGCCGGCGTATGCGATCTCGGGGAAAACTACCTACAGGAAGCGCTGACAAAGCAGCAGGCACTCGGCGACCTGCCCTTGATCTGGCACTTCATCGGCCCCATCCAGTCGAACAAGACCAAAGCCATCGCCGAGCATTTCGACTGGGTACATTCCGTGGACCGCCTGAAAATCGCCCAACGCCTCTCGGAGCAGCGCCCGGCCGGTCTGCCACCACTGAACATCTGCCTGCAGGTGAACGTCAGCGGCGAAGACAGCAAATCCGGCTGCACCCCTGCCGACCTGCCGGCCCTGGCCAAAGCGGTAGCCGCACTGCCCAACCTTCGCCTGCGCGGGCTGATGGCCATTCCCGAACCCACTGATGACCGCGCCGCCCAGGAAGCCGCCTTCGCCACCCTGCGCCAGTTGCAGGAAGGCCTCGGCCTTGGTCTGGACACCCTGTCCATGGGCATGAGCCACGATCTGGAAGCGGCCATTGCACAGGGTGCGACCTGGGTGCGTATCGGTACCGCCCTGTTCGGTGCCCGCGATTACGGGCAGCCCTGATTCCATGCTTTACTCACTCTTTCCTACAAGGACCTGACATGAGCAAGACTCGTATTGCCTTTATCGGCGCCGGCAACATGGCCGCCAGCCTGATCGGTGGTCTGCGTGCCCAGGGCCTGGACGCCTCGCAGATCCGCGCCAGCGACCCGGGCGCCGAGACCCGCAGCCGCATCCAGGCCGAGCACGGCATCGAAACCTTCGAGAACAACGCCCAGGCCATCGATGGCGCCGACGTCATCGTGCTGGCGGTCAAGCCGCAGGTCATGAAAGCCGTATGCCAGTCCCTGCAACCGAACCTGCAGGAAGGCCAGCTGATCGTTTCCATTGCCGCCGGCATCACCTGCGCCAGCCTGCAAAGCTGGGTCGGCGCTCGCCCGGTGGTGCGCTGCATGCCCAACACCCCGGCACTGCTGCGCCAGGGCGTCAGCGGCCTGTACGCCACCGCGGAAGTATCCAGCGAACAACGCCAGCAGGCCGAGCAACTGCTGTCGGCCGTGGGCACCGCCCTGTGGCTCGAGCAGGAGCAGCAACTGGACGCCGTGACGGCAGTCTCCGGCAGCGGCCCGGCGTACTTCTTCCTGCTGATCGAAGCCATGACCGCGGCAGGCGAAAAGCTTGGCCTGCCACGTGAAACTGCCTCCCAGCTGACCCTGCAGACTGCCTTGGGCGCCGCACGCATGGCGGTTGCCAGCGATGTCGATGCTGCCGAACTGCGCCGCCGAGTCACCTCGCCTGCAGGCACTACCGAAGCGGCGATCAAGTCGTTCCAGGCCAGCGGCTTCGAAGCCATCGTCGAACAGGCGCTGCAGGCTGCGGCTACACGTTCCGCCGAGCTGGCCGAACAACTGGGCAAATAAGGAGCTTCAGATGAATGCACTGTCCGGCGCCGCGATCTTCGTGGTGCAAACCCTGGTCAGCCTGTACCTGGTGATCGTCCTGCTGCGCTTTGTCCTGCAGCTGGTCAAGGCCAACTTCTACAACCCGCTGTGCCAGTTCGCCGTGCGCGCCACACAGCCGCTGCTCAAGCCGATTCGCCGAGTCATCCCCAGCGTTGGTGGGCTGGATACCTCGTCGCTGCTGTTGTCGGTGGTCATCCAGGCGCTGCTGATGGCTTTCGTGCTGATGGTCACCTACGGGACCTTCGGTGACATCCTGCACCTGCTGATGTGGGCCATCATCGGTATCACCTCGCTGTTCCTGAAGATTTTCTGGGTCGCGATGATCGTCATGGTGATCGTGTCCTGGGTTGCTCCCAACAGCCACAACCCGGCGGCTGAGCTGGCCTACCAGATCAGTGAACCGGTGCTGGCACCGTTCCGCCGCATCGTGCCCAACCTGGGCGGCATGGACATCTCGCCGATCTTCGCCTTCCTCGCGATCCAGGTAATCCAGTCGTTCGTCATGCCGCCGCTGGCCGCCTACGCCGGCATGCCACAAGAGCTATGGCGGATGATCTGAGCCCCAGCTGACTCTGGTTGCTTCCAGCGACAAGCCTCTGCTTGCCGCTGGGGGTAGCGCTCTTTAGACTTACGCCTCCGTCAAGCGTGAGCAGGGTCGATGTCCACTGTCTTTCCCGAAGATTCCGTCGGTCTGGTAGTACCGCAAACCGCCCGGTTCGATGAACCGCTGGCCCTGGCCTGCGGTCGCTCCCTGGCCAGTTACGAACTGGTCTACGAGACCTATGGCACCCTGAACGCCAGCGCGAGCAACGCCGTGCTGATCTGCCATGCCCTCTCCGGCCACCACCATGCCGCTGGCTACCATGCCGCCACCGACCGCAAGCCGGGCTGGTGGGACAGCTGTATCGGCCCTGGCAAGCCGATCGACACCAACCGCTTCTTCGTGGTCAGCCTGAACAACCTGGGCGGCTGCAACGGCAGCACCGGCCCCAGCAGCATCAACCCGGCCACCGGCAAGCCCTACGGCGCTGACTTCCCGGTGCTGACCGTGGAAGACTGGGTGCACAGCCAGGTGCGCCTGGCCGAGCGCCTGGGCATCCAGCAGTGGGCCGCCGTGGTCGGTGGCAGCCTGGGTGGCATGCAGGCGCTGCAGTGGACCATCAGCTACCCCGAGCGTGTGCGCCATTGCGTCGACATCGCCTCGGCTCCCAAGCTGTCGGCACAGAACATCGCTTTCAATGAAGTGGCACGCCAGGCCATCCTCACCGACCCCGAATTCCACGGCGGTTCATTCCAGGACCAGGGCGTGATCCCCAAGCGTGGCCTGATGCTGGCGCGCATGGTCGGCCACATCACCTACCTGTCGGATGACTCGATGGGTGAAAAATTCGGCCGCGAGCTGAAGAGCGACAAGCTCAACTACGACTTCCACAGCGTCGAATTCCAGGTCGAGAGCTACCTGCGCTACCAGGGCGAGGAATTTTCCGGGCGCTTCGACGCCAACACCTACCTGCTGATGACCAAGGCGCTGGACTACTTCGACCCCGCCGCCGCCCAGGGCGGCGACCTGGCAGCCACCCTGGCCCACGTCAAGGCGGATTACTGCATCATGTCGTTCACCACCGACTGGCGCTTCTCCCCGGCCCGTTC
Source organism: Pseudomonas asiatica (assembly GCF_009932335.1). NCBI lineage: Bacteria > Pseudomonadati > Pseudomonadota > Gammaproteobacteria > Pseudomonadales > Pseudomonadaceae > Pseudomonas > Pseudomonas asiatica. The sequence goes on along the minus strand of NZ_BLJF01000003.1, from coordinate 553,276 downwards.
GCGCGAGATCGTCGACGCCCTGATGGCCGCGCGCAAGAATGTCTGCTACCTGGAGATCGACTCGCCTTACGGGCACGATGCCTTCCTGATCCCCACGCCTCGCTACATGCAGGGTTTCTCGAACTACATGAACCGCATTGCCATCTGAGGACAGCATGAGAGCCGATCTGGAAATCATCCACGACTGGATCCCCGCCGGCAGCCGGGTACTCGACCTGGGTTGCGGCAGCGGCGAACTGCTGGCCTCGCTGCGCGACCGCAAGCAGGTCACCGGCTATGGCCTGGAGATCGACGCCGACAACATCGCGGCCTGTGTGGCCAAGGGCGTCAACGTCATCGAGCAGGACCTGGACAAGGGCCTGGGCAACTTCGCCAGCAACAGTTTCGACGTGGTGATCATGACCCAGGCCCTGCAGGCCGTGGAGTACCCCGACCGCATCCTCGACGAGATGCTGCGCGTGGGCCGCCAGTGCATCATCACCTTCCCCAACTTCGGCCACTGGCGTTGCCGCTGGTACCTGGCGACCAAAGGCCGCATGCCGGTTTCGGACTTCATGCCGTACACCTGGTACAACACGCCGAACATCCACTTCTGCACCTTTGCCGACTTCGAAGAGCTGTGCCACGAGCGCCGCGCCAAGGTGCTAGACCGCCTGGCGGTCGACCACTTGCACCGCAACGGGTGGGGTGGCCGGCTTTGGCCTAATCTTCTAGGTGAGATCGGCATCTACCGTGTCAGCAGCCCGGGCCTGCAAGAACATCAGCTCGCGGTCTGACGCCCACCGGAGGAATCACCCCATGCGTCGCCTAGCCCTGTTCCTGATCAGCCTGTGCCTGGCCCTGCCGGTACTGGCTGCCGATGCTGCCCGTCCCGAGCGCAAGGAAGTGTTTGGCGACGTGACGGTGCACTACAGCGCGTTCACCTCGAGCATGCTGACACCGGAGGTGGCCGCAGCCACCGGCCTGGTACGCAGCAAGAACCAGGGCGTACTCAACATCGCCGTGCTCAAGGCCAACAAACCCGCCATGGCGGTGGTCAGCGGCACGGTCAAGGACCTGACCGGGCGCAGCAGCCCGCTGTCGTTCAAGCAGATCACCGAACAGGGCGCGGTGTACTACATCGCCCAGTTCAAGATCGACCAGCCAGAAACCGTCACCTTCGACCTGAATATCGAAACCGGCGGTATCAGCAACTCCCTCAGTTTCAACCAGGAAGTGTTCCCAGGCGAATGATGAATTTCCAGCAACTCGTATTGGCCAGCCACAACGCCGGCAAACTCAAGGAACTCCAGGCCATGCTCGGCGCGTCCGTGCAACTGCGCTCGATCGGCGAGTTCAGTCAGGTCGAGCCGGAAGAAACCGGCCTGTCGTTCGTCGAGAATGCCATCCTCAAGGCGCGCAACGCCGCACGCATTTCCGGCCTGCCGGCCCTGGCCGACGATTCTGGCCTGGCGGTGGACTTCCTCGGCGGCGCGCCGGGCATCTACTCGGCGCGCTATGCCGACGGCAAGGGTGATGCGGCGAACAATACCAAGCTGCTCGAAGCACTGAAAGACGTGCCTGAAGCCGAGCGCGGTGCTCAGTTCGTCTGCGTCCTGGCACTGGTGCGCCATGCTGACGACCCGCTGCCGATCCTGTGCGAAGGCCTGTGGCACGGGCGCATCATGTTCGAGGCCAGTGGCGAGCACGGCTTTGGCTACGACCCGCTGTTCTGGGTACCGGAGCGCAGCTGCTCCAGCGCCGACCTGGCCCCTGTGGACAAGAACCAGCTCAGCCACCGCGCCCGCGCCATGGCCCTGCTGCGCCAACGTCTGGGCCTGGCATGATCGAAACGCTGTCCAACCCCGGCGCGGCGGGTTTCACCAGCCTGCCGCCGCTGGCGCTGTACATCCACATCCCGTGGTGCGTACGCAAATGCCCTTACTGCGACTTCAACTCCCACGCTGCCGGGCCTGAACTGCCGGAAGATGCCTACGTCGCCGCCCTGCTGACCGACCTCGACCAGGAGCTGGCTGCCGTGCAAGGCCGGCCGATCAGCTCGATCTTCTTCGGCGGCGGTACCCCCAGCCTGTTCAGTGCCGACGCCCTTGGCCGGCTGCTGCGTGGCGTGGAACAACGTATCCCGTTTGCGCCGGACATCGAAATCACCCTGGAGGCCAACCCGGGCACGTTCGAGCAGGACAAGTTCAAGGCCTACCGGCAAACCGGTATCAATCGTCTGTCCATCGGTGTGCAGAGCTTCCAGCCAGCCAAACTGCAGGCGCTGGGGCGTATCCACAATGGCGATGAAGCGGTCCGCGCCGCCGGCATGGCGCGCGCCGCCGGCTTCGACAACTTCAACATGGACCTGATGCACGGCCTGCCCGACCAGTCGCTCGACGACGCGCTGGGCGACCTGCGCCAGGCCATCGACCTGGGGCCGACGCACCTGTCGTGGTACCAGCTGACCGTGGAGCCGAACACGGTGTTCTGGAACCAGCCGCCCGAGCTGCCCGAGGACGACATCCTCTGGGATATCCAGGAGGCCGGCCAGGCACTGATGGCCGAACACGGCTTCCGCCAGTACGAAGTCTCGGCCTATGCCCAAGCGGGGCGCGCTGCCCGGCACAACCTCAACTACTGGCGCTTTGGCGACTTCATCGGCATCGGCGCTGGTGCCCACGGCAAGCTGACCTTCGCCGACGGGCGCATCCTGCGCACCTGGAAAACTCGCCTGCCCAAGGACTACCTGAACCTGGCCAAGCCGTTCAAGGCCGGCGAAAAGCTGCTGCCAGTCGACGAGCTGCCGTTCGAGTTCCTGATGAATGCCCTGCGCCTGACCGATGGGGTGGAAGCCGAACTGTTCACCCAACGCACCGGTTTGCCGCTGGCACAACTGCGCGAGGCACGCCGCGCGGCCGAACAAAAGGGCCTTTTGCAGGTCGAACCGGATCAACTGGTGGCCACGCCGAGGGGCCAGTTGTTCCTCAATGACCTGCTGCAGTATTTCTTGACCTAAGGATGACCCATGGATCTGGTACTTGATCTGCTCGCGACGGTTTCTCGCTGGAGCCGCAGCAACCTGTCGGAGATTTCACTGGCCTTGGTAGGCTGCCTGTTGGTGCTGTTCGGCACCGATATCAAGGGCTGGGTGGAACAACGCCTGGGCGGCCTGGCGGGCGCCCTGCGCGTACCGTTCATGGCCTTGCTGGTGATGATCGGCAGCGGTGCGGCGCTGATCTATGCCACGCCTTGGGTGGTGAAAGGGCTGAGCCAGTTCAACAACTACGCGCTGGCGCCGGTGTTGCTGGTGGTACTGGTGCTGATCGGGGTGGTGGCGGATCGACGGGGCTGAACCACGGCCTTGCACTGAACCTTGCAGGAGCGGCTTGTGTCGCGAAAGGGCCGCAAAGCGGCCCCAGCAATTGCTGCCTCACCGCTGACATCCTGGGACCGCTACGCGGCCCATCGCGACACAAGGTCGCTCCTACAATGACCGCGTAATCTGGCGAGTACAGAGATGGGTTGTAAAAGCTGCCCCGGAGAATCAGGGCAGCCCTACCACCTGACTAGCCCTTACCGGGCATCATCGAAGTGATCGCGCATGAAGTCCCGAACGGTCTTGAGCACAGTCAAAATCCGGATGAACGTCCAAACGCGGCTCAGCGCATCAAGCAAACGCTTCATATGCCTTGGCCTCCGTGTTGGCGGGCCAATCTTCCAGCATCTAACCGGCACTTCGATGCCTTCGAAAACTGTGTGAGAGTCTTCTGTGAAGTGGCCAGGTCAATGGCCCTTCGAAGAGGTGCACCGGCACGGTTCTCAGGCCGTGTCGAAGGGACCGGAAAGCAGAATTCTTCTCCTACCCGGCCCATCACTGATTTCATCCACACAGGAGCAGCGCGATGATACTTGGAATGCTCACCCAAGACTGTTAACCGCTCCGACACACGTGATGCCGGATATTTCTGAGCATTGACGTTCCCCCGCTACGCTGCCTATGATCAGCCAACTGTGTGAGGGTTTTCTGTGAAACCTCAGAGCGAAGGATACTCAGTCCTGTTGCTCACATAAAAAACCGCCCTTTCAAAGGCGGTTTTTTTTCGCCTGCATTTCTGCAGGCATCGGCAAATCGAAAGGCCGTATCAGCCGGTCAATCCACCTTCTCGAACTTCAAATCCCAAACCCCATGCCCCAGCCGCTCGCCGCGGCGCTCGAACTTGGTGATCGGGCGTTCTTCCGGCCGTGGCACGTAAGTACCGTCGGCCGCACGGTTGCGATAGCCCGGGGCAGCGCTCATCACTTCCAGCATGTACTCGGCATACGGTTCCCAGTCGGTGGCCATGTGGAACACGCCACCGGGCTTGAGCTTGCGCCGTACCAGTTCAGCGAACTCCAGCTGGACGATGCGGCGCTTGTGGTGGCGCGCCTTGTGCCATGGGTCGGGGAAGAACAGCATCAGGCGGTCGAGGCTGTTGTCCGCCACGCAGCGGTTCAGCACTTCGATGGCATCGCAGTCATATACCCGCAGGTTTTTCAGGCCCTGGGTCAGCACGCCGTTGAGCAGCGCACCAACACCCGGGCGGTGTACTTCCACACCAATGAAGTCCTGTTCAGGCGCGGCAGCAGCCATTTCCAGCAGGGAATGGCCCATGCCGAAGCCGATCTCCAGGGTGCGCGGCGCCGAGCGGCCGAACACCTGGTCGTAGTCCACCGGGCTGTCGGCCAGCGGCAGGATGTACAGCGGGCCGCCCTGCTCCAGGCCACGTTGCTGGCCTTCGGTCATGCGCCCGGCGCGCATCACGAAACTCTTGATGCGGCGGTGCGGGCGGGCTTCGCCGTCGGGGGTGATCGGCGTATCGTGCGATTCAGTCATCAGGGGCTCTTACTTGATCAGACCATCCAGCGGCGAAGAGGCGCTGGCATAGAGTTTCTTCGGCATACGGCCGGCCAGGTAGGCCATGCGACCGGCGACGATGGCGTGCTTCATGGCCTCGGCCATCAGCACCGGCTGCTGGGCGTGGGCGATGGCCGAGTTCATCAGCACAGCTTCGCAGCCCATTTCCATGGCGATGGTGGCGTCGGACGCAGTACCCACACCAGCATCCACCAGCACCGGCACCTTGGACTCTTCCAGGATGATCTGCAGGTTGTAGGGGTTGCAGATACCCAGGCCGGTACCGATCAGGCCAGCCAGCGGCATGACCGCAATGCAGCCGACTTCGGCCAACTGGCGGGCGATGATCGGATCATCGCTGGTGTAGACCATCACATCGAAACCGTCTTTGACCAACACTTCGGCGGCCTTGAGGGTTTCGATCACATTGGGGAACAGGGTTTTCTGGTCGGCCAGTACTTCCAGCTTGACCAGGTTGTGGCCATCCAGCAGTTCGCGGGCCAGGCGGCAGGTGCGCACGGCTTCGACCGCGTCGTAGCAGCCAGCGGTGTTCGGCAGGATGGTATAGCGGTCCGGAGGCAGCACATCGAGCAGGTTCGGCTCGCCCGGGTTCTGGCCAATGTTGGTGCGGCGCACGGCTACGGTGACGATTTCGGCACCCGAGGCTTCGATGGCCAGGCGGGTTTCTTCCATGTCACGGTACTTGCCGGTACCGACCAGCAGGCGCGACTGGAAAGTACGCCCGGCTAGGGTGAAGGGCTTGTCGCTACGAACGTTGCTCATGGTTGTTCCTCGGGAAAAGGTTGCTGGGCTTGCAGGTGAATCGCCGGCCAGAATCAGCCGCCACCGATGGCGTGGACCACCTCGACCTGATCGCCGTCGTTCAACAGCGTGCTGTCGTGCTGGCTACGCGGCACGATATCCAGGTTCAGTTCCACCGCGACGCGGCGCCCGGTCAGCTCCAGGCGGGCCAGCAGGGCCGCGACACTTTCGCCAGCGGGCAATTCGTAAGGTTCACCGTTCAGTTGAATGCGCATGCGCACGGCCACCATTGTTCTTTGGGGGCCCGCATTCTAGCGCTGAACCGCCCTGCAACCCAAGGGCGCTGCACACCATTAGTCGTGATTGTGGACCACCCGGTCAACCGAGCCGCCAGGCTGCCAGGCCCAGGCACAGCCAGCCGGCGAGGAAGCACAGGCCACCAATCGGGGTGATGATGCCGAGCTTGCCCAGGCCGCTGAGGGTCAGCAGGTACAGGCTACCGGAGAACAGCACTATCCCCACGGCAAACAGGCCGCCAGCCCAGCCGACCAGGCGCCCTGGCAGGTGCACCGAGAGCACGGCGACAGCGAAGATCGCCAAGGCATGCACCAACTGGTATGTCACACCAGTCTGGAAGATCGCCAGATAGTCGGCCGTCAGCCGGCTTTTCAGGCCATGGGCGGCGAAAGCGCCCAGGGCGACACCGGTGAAGCCGAAAAAGGCGGCAAGCATCAGGAAGCTGCGAAGCATGGGACGACTCCTTGGATCGGGTCTGTATAATGGCCCCTTCCACCCGTACGGCCAAGCCATCGCCATGCTGCCAACCCTTCTCCGCCGCCTCTCTCGCGCCCTGCTCTGGTTCGCTGCCGGCAGCATTGTGCTGGTACTGGTGTTCCGCTGGGTCCCACCACCCGGTACGGCGCTGATGGTGGAGCGCAAGGTGCAGTCCTGGGTGAATGGCGAGCCGATCGACCTGCAGCGCGACTGGGAGCCGTGGGAGAACATCTCCGACGACCTCAAGGTCGCGGTCATTGCCGGCGAGGACCAGAAGTTCGCCAACCACTGGGGCTTCGACATCCCGGCCATCCAGGCAGCGCTGGCCTACAACGAGCGCGGCGGCAGCATTCGCGGTGCCAGCACCCTGACCCAGCAGGTGGCCAAGAACCTGTTCCTGTGGTCCGGGCGCAGCTGGTTCCGCAAAGGCCTGGAGGCCTGGTTCACCGCGTTGATCGAGCTGTTCTGGTCGAAGGAGCGGATTCTCGAGGTCTACCTGAACAGTGCCGAATGGGGCAAAGGTGTGTTTGGCGCCCAGGCGGCAGCGCGCTACCACTTTGGCGTCGATGCCAGCCGGCTTAGCCGCCAGCAGGCGGCGCAGCTGGCGGCGGTGCTGCCGAGCCCGATCAAGTGGAGCGCCAGCCGGCCGAGCGCCTATGTGGCCAGCCGTGCCGGCTGGATTCGCCGGCAGATGAGCCAGTTGGGTGGGCCCAGCTACCTGATGCAGCTCGACACTTCGCGCAAACTTTGAGCCTTTTGGGGCTGCTGCGCAGCCCATCGCGACACAAGGCCGCTCCTACAGGGGATCGCTGTCTCTTGTAGGAGCGGCCTTGTGTCGCGAAAGGGCCGCAAAGCGGCCCCAAAATCCCCCGGCCAAAAAAAAGGTTCATCGCGCTTTCCCGGGGAAGGCAGCCTTGATTTTCAGGAAAAAGTATTCCGAGTCCCGAAAACCATAGGCCATACGCTTGATCACCTTGATGCGGTTGTTGACGCCCTCAAGGACGCTGGTATGCATATGGAAGTTGGCACTGGCGAGGATGCCTCGGGCGTATTTGCGCAGGTTGCGAGCGAAGCGCTGTAGCGGCGCGAGGCCGCTGTCCCGGGCGTGCCGCAACCAGGTTCGCCAGCGGCGCCAGCCCTCTCGTACGCTGGGGGCGAACCAGACATCCTTCAGCGCATCCTTGAGGACATAGACCGTAGCCAGCGGCTGGTTGGCCGCGAGTAGTTCTTGAAGCTGCACGGCTTGTCCGTCCTTCAGGTTGTTGCGATTGCGCAGCAGCAGCCAGCGGCTTTGCTTGACCGCCTTTCGTGCCGGCTTGTCTTCGCGCAGGAGGTTGGCCTGGTCAACCCGGATACGGTCGATCACATCCCGACCGTAGCGCGCGACGACGTGAAACAGGTCGTACACCACTTCGGCTTGCGGGCAATGCTTCTTCACCTCCAAATCAAAAGCCGTGTTCATGTCCATGGCCACCGCCTCTATCTGCTGGCAGTGCTTGCCGAGCAATTCAAAGAACGGGCGGACCGCCTCGCGGCTGTTGCCGTGGCCGACCCACAATACCCGCGTTCGCTCGGCATCCATGATGACCGTGGCATAGCGATGCCCTTTGTGCAGGGCGAACTCGTCCATCACCAGGCGGCGGACACCGGTTGAATCGAAGTTGCCTACCTCGGCTTGAAGGCGTCGTTTATCGAGCGTTTTGAGGGTGTGCCAATGCAGGCCGGTGAGCTGGCTGACGTGGCTGATCGGCAGCAGCCGCAGCAAGCTTTCGAGCCATATCCGTAACCGCTGGGTCAGCCGAGATGCTGGCTCCAACCAGTCGATCCGCTCGGTCACCCGCCCACAACTCAGGCAATCGACTCGGCGCACTGGTAGTTGAAGCAGGACGCGCTGATCGAACAGATCACGATCACGCACCAGACGAATCCGGCGATCGTGAATCAACGGGCTGAACTGGCCACAACGCCCGCACTTAGGAAGAGAGCCGGCTTGAGGTTCAAGCTCAATGAGGAGGGTGTTATCGGTAGATGGGCGACAGGTAACGGCGTCGTAGCCTGGCCAGAAAGCGGCAAGATCAATAGGATGCACGGCGACAGCAGGGACAGGTGAAGGGTGTGTTTGGCGACTGCCAATTTACCTGCTTCCCTGACTGTCAACTCGCTCTTCCCCCAGACTCCGCGAAGAACCAAAAAAAAGCCGCTCACCCTATGCGGGCCAGCGGCTTTTCCTTGCAGCCAGGACTCGATCAGACCGCGATCAGCGCCTTGACCTTGTTCATCGCATTCTTCTCCAGCTGGCGAATCCGCTCAGCCGAAACGCTGTACTTGTCCGCCAGCTCATGCAACGTGGCCTTCTCTTCCGCCAACCAGCGCTGGTAGAGAATGTCGCGGCTACGCTCGTCCAGCCCTTGCAGTGCTTCGTGCAGGTTGCTGGTGGAGTTGTCGCTCCAGTCGGCATCCTCCAGCTGCACTGCCGGGTCGTAACGGTGGTCTTCCAGGTAATGCGCAGGCGACTGGAAGGCACTGTCGTCGTCAGCTTCCGCTGCCGGGTCGAACGCCATGTCCTGGCCGCTGAGGCGGCTTTCCATCTCGCGCACTTCACGCGGCTCCACGCCCAGGCTTTCCGCCACGCGGTGCACTTCGTCATTGTTCAGCCAGGCCAGACGCTTCTTCTGGCTGCGCAGGTTGAAGAACAGCTTGCGCTGGGCCTTGGTGGTGGCCACCTTGACGATGCGCCAGTTGCGCAGGATGAACTCGTGGATCTCTGCCTTGATCCAGTGCACGGCGAACGACACCAGGCGCACGCCCATTTCCGGGTTGAAGCGCTTGACGGCTTTCATCAGGCCGACGTTGCCTTCCTGGATCAGGTCGGCCTGGGCCAGCCCGTAGCCGGCATAGCTACGGGCGATATGTACGACGAAACGCAGGTGGGCCATCACCATTTGACGAGCGGCCTCGACATCCTGCTCATAATAGAGACGCTCGCCCAGATCACGCTCCTGCTCGACAGTCAGCAGCGGGATGCTGTTGACCGTGTGCACGTAGGCTTCCAGGTTTGCACCAGGTACCAGGGCATAGGCAGGTTGCAACGATGTGGTCATTCAAGAACCTCCGACTTACAGAACTTGCGCCTTGTGGGCGCTGCCAACATTGACCTGGAACGACGGTACAAGTTCCATGGTGAATAATTTGTCAATGCTGGCACGTAAAAACTATCGCGGCGCCAGCTCGTTCAGATGACGAGCCACTGCGATCCATGCACCGATATACCCCAACAGCACCGCTCCGATCAAGAGCGACAGACCATCGGACGCCGGCACCCCACCCAGGGCGAAGTCGCTGCCGTACAGCCCGGAAAGCCCTACCACCGCCTCGTTCAGCCAGTTCAGGCCAAACGCCAGAATACCCCAAGCAATCACCCCTGCACCCAGGCCATACAGTGCGCCCATGTAAAGGAAAGGCCGGCGTACGTAGGCGTCTGTACCACCGACCAGCTTGATCACTTCGATCTCGGTACGGCGGTTTTCAATATGTAGACGAATTGTGTTACCGATTACTAACAGCAGGGCAGAAATCAGCATCACGGCCAGGCCGAAGACGAAGCGGTCACCCAGCTTGAGGATGGCCGCCAGGCGCTCGACCCATACCAGGTCGAGTTGCGCCACCTCCACCCGCGGCAGCTCCGACAGGCGCTGACGCAAGGCTTCCAGGGCCGGCTTGTCGACTTCGGTCGGGGTCACCACCACTACGCCGGGCAGCGGGTTGTCAGGCAGTTCACGCAGGGCTTCGCCCAGGCCAGACTGTTGCTGGAACTCCTCCAGCGCCTGCTCGCGGCTGACATACTGAGCGTCGGCCACGCCGGGCATGCCCTTGATCTCGTCGCGCAGCGCCTCGCCTTCGCGGCTACCGGCATCGAGCTTGAGGTATAGCGAGATCTGTGCGGCGCGCTGCCACGAGCCGCCAAGCTTCTCGACGTTCTTCAGCAGCAATGACAGGCCCATGGGCATGCTCAGCGCCACCGCCATCACCAGGCAGGTGAAGAAGCTGCCGATCGGCTGCTTGCCCAGCCGGCGCAGGCTGTCGGCCATGCTGGCACGGTGGCTTTCCAGCCAGGCATGCAGCAGCGTGCGGAAATCCGGGCCGTCATCGTCGTCGTGCTTTTTCTTCGCCGGTTGCGGGTCGGCCGGCTTCGGCGCAACCCGCTCGGAAACCTTCGGCGTACGTGTAGTGCTCATTGCCCGGCCTCCCCATCGCCGATCAAGCGGCCGCGCTGCAAGGTCAGCATGCGGTGGCGCATGCGCGCAATCAGTGCCAGGTCGTGGCTGGCGATCAATACCGTGGTACCCAGGCGGTTGATGTCCTCGAACACCCCCATGATCTCCGCGGCCAGGCGCGGGTCGAGGTTACCGGTGGGTTCGTCGGCCAGCAGCAGGGCCGGCTGGTGAACGATGGCGCGGGCGATGCCCACCCGTTGCTGCTGCCCGGTGGACAGGTCGGCCGGGAACAGCTCGCCCTTGTCGGCCAGCGACACTCGCTCCAGCGCCGAGTCCACGCGCTTGGCGACCTCGGCCTTGGACAGGCCGAGAATCTGCAGCGGCAAGGCGATGTTGTTGAACACCGTGCGGTCGAACAACAGCTGGTGGTTCTGGAACACCACGCCGATCTGCCGACGCAGGAACGGGATCTGCGAGTTGCTGATCTGGCCCAGGTCCTGCCCGGCCAGCATCAGCTTGCCGCTGGTCGGGCGCTCCATGGCCAGCAGCAGGCGCAGCAAGGTGCTCTTGCCCGCGCCCGAGTGGCCGGTGACGAACAGGAATTCGCCCCGGCGCGCCCGGAAACTCAGCTCATGCAAACCCACATGACCATTGGGATAGCGCTTGGCAACCTGTTCGAATCGGATCATGTTCAGTCTCGCTCGGCGAACAGAGCCTTGACGAACGGCTCGGCTTCGAAGGTACGCAGGTCGTCGATGCCTTCACCGACACCGATGAAGCGGATCGGCAGCTTGAACTGCTTGGCCAGGGCGAAGATCACCCCGCCCTTGGCAGTGCCGTCCAGCTTGGTCAGGGCCAGGCCGGTCAGTTCGACGCTCTGGTTGAAGTACTTGGCCTGGCTGATGGCGTTCTGGCCGGTGCCCGCATCGAGTACCAGCAGCACCTCGTGCGGCGCCTCGGCGTCGAGCTTTCCGATGACCCGGCGGACCTTCTTCAGCTCTTCCATCAGGTTGTCTTTGGTGTGCAGGCGGCCAGCGGTGTCGGCGATCAGCACGTCGACGCCACGGGCCTTGGCGGCCTGTACGGCATCGAAGATCACCGAAGCGGAGTCGGCGCCGGTGTGCTGGGCGATCACCGGGATCTGGTTACGCTCGCCCCACACCTGCAGTTGCTCGACCGCAGCAGCACGGAAGGTGTCGCCAGCAGCCAGCATCACTTTCTTGCCTTCGAGCTGCAGCTTCTTGGCCAGTTTGCCGATGGTGGTGGTCTTGCCGGCGCCGTTCACACCGACCACCAGGATCACATAGGGCTTGTTCTGCGCCTGCACCACCAGCGGCTGCTCGACCGGGCGCAGCAGCGCAGCCAGTTCTTCCTGCAGCGACTTGTACAGAGCATCGGCGTCGGCCAGCTGCTTGCGGGCAACCTTCTGGGTCAGGTTCTGGACGATGGTGGAAGTGGCTTCCACGCCAACGTCGGCGGTCAGCAGTCGGGTTTCGATTTCGTCAAGCAGGTCGTCATCGATGACTTTCTTGCCCAGGAACAGGCTGGCCATGCCCTCGCCGATGCTGGCGCTGGTCTTCGACAGGCCCTGCTTGAGGCGGGCGAAGAAGCCGGGCTTGGCCTGTTCGGCCTGCACGGCGACCGGGGCTGCAGCCACAGGGGCAACAGGCTCTGGTGCAGGGCGTTCCGGGATGGCGGGCGGCGCTTTCGGCTCCAGATCCGGCACCAGGGCCACGGGCTCTTCAGCAACCGGCAGCACCAGGTTGCTGACCGGCGCGGCCGGTTCGACGACCGGGGCCGCCTCGATCGGGGCCGCCTGCAAGGGCATCGACGCGACCGGCTGCGGTGCAGGTGCCACCAGCGGCTGGGAAGCGACCGGCTCGGGTTCAGGGGCCTGCAACGGCTGGGAAGCAACCGGTTCGGGGACAGGGGCCTCGACCACTGGGGATTGGACGGGTGCGGCGACCTGCTGCGGTTCTGTCAGCTGTGGGGCCGCAGGGGCCTGAACGGGTTCAGGGGCCTGTGGCGCTTCGGCGGTAGCCCCTTCGACCGGAGCGGCTGCAGGCTGCTCGACGGCTGGGGGTTCATTCGCGGGCACGCCCGTTGCCACAGGTTGCTGCGGCTTCTTGCGAAACCAGCTGAACAGGCCTTTCTTCTCACCAGCCTCGGCTGGCGCTTTTTTGTCGTCGTTGGAACCAAACATGGAAGACGGCTATCTCAGGGTAGCGATGGGCCAGCTATGGCGCATCGGGAATTCTCTCTACGCAGAACAGACTATCTTGAAGCCGGCTGGTTCATGCGCAACGTTTTGTCTTAGTGTCCTGCGGGCCAGAACGGCGACAGGCATGGTCGCCAGGCAACCGGATCAGTATCCTAGCACCTCCTGGCCCGCCGACGCTAAACCAGCGGGCCGCCGAACAGGTTAAACACCGTATGAATGCTCTAGCCCGCCGCGCCGCTGGCCTGTTGCTCGGCACGCTCTGCCTGCCGCTCGCGGCCTTCGCCGCCGATGTGCAACCCACCCATGAATTCATCCTCGACAACGGCCTGAAAGTAGTCGTGCGCGAGGACCATCGCGCCCCGGTGGTGGTCTCGCAGATCTGGTACAAGGTTGGCTCCAGCTACGAAACCCCTGGCCAGACCGGCCTGTCACACGCGCTGGAACACATGATGTTCAAGGGCAGCGCCAAGGTCGGCCCCGGCGAGGCCTCGCGCATCCTGCGTGACATTGGCGCCGAAGAAAACGCCTTCACCAGCGACGACTACACCGCCTATTACCAGGTGCTGGCCCGCGACCGCCTGCCGGTGGCCCTGGAGCTGGAGGCCGACCGCCTGGCCAGCCTGCGCCTGCCCGCTGACGAATTCAGCCGCGAAATCGAGGTGATCAAGGAAGAACGCCGCCTGCGCACCGACGACCAGCCCAACTCCAAGGCGTTCGAGCTGTTCCGCGCCATGGCCTACCCGGCCAGCGGCTACCATACCCCGACCATCGGCTGGATGGCCGACCTGGAGCGCATGAAGGTCGAGGAACTGCGCCACTGGTACGAATCCTGGTACGCCCCCAACAACGCCACCCTGGTGGTGGTCGGCGATGTCACCGTCGATGAGGTCAAGGGCCTGGCGCAGAAGTACTTCGGCAGCATCCCCAAACGCGCCGTGCCACCGGCCAAGTTGCCGCTCGAGCTGGTCCAACCAGGCCAGCGCCAGCTGACGCTGCACGTGCGCACCCAGTTGCCGAGCCTGATCTACGGTTTCAACGTACCTGGCCTGCCCACCGCCAAGGATCCGCGTACGGTGCATGCCCTGCGCCTGATCTCGGCATTGCTCGACGGCGGCTACAGCGCCCGCATGCCGGCACGCCTGGAACGCGGCCAGGAACTGGTGGCCGGCGCTTCGTCCAGCTACAACGCCTTCACCCGCGGCGACAGCCTGTTCCTGATCTCGGCCACGCCGAACGTGCAGAAGCAAAAAACCCTCGCCGATGTCGAGAAAGGCATCTGGCAGCTGCTTGATGAGCTCAAGACCACCCCGCCCAGCGCCGAAGAGCTGGAGCGCGTACGCGCCCAGGTCATTGCCGGCCTGGTCTACGACCGCGACTCCATCAGCAGCCAGGCCACTACCATCGGCCAGCTGGAAACCGTCGGCCTGTCGTGGAAGCTGATCGACAGCGAGCTGGATGAGCTCAAGCGCGTTACTCCGCAGGATATCCAGAACGCCGCGCGTACCTACTTCACCCGCGAACGCCTGAGCGTTGCCCATGTACTGCCCGAGGAGTCCGCTCATGAGTAATCGCCGCGTACCACGCCCAACCCTGCTGACCACGGGCATCCGCGCCCTGGCGCTGGCGGCGGTGCTGGCCGCCCCGGCCATGGCTGACAATGCCGCCAAAGCCGACAGCAACGCGGCACGCCCGGCCAATACCTTGCAGTCACTGGCCGAACTGGATGGCAAGGCGCCCAGCCGGCGCCAGTTGAACATACAGCACTGGAACACTGCAGAAGGCGCCCGCGTGCTGTTCGTCGAGGCCCGCGAACTGCCGATGTTCGACCTGCGCATCACCTTCGCCGCCGGCAGCAGCCAGGATGGCGGCACGCCAGGCCTGGCCGCCCTGACCAACGCCATGCTCAACGAAGGCGTGGCCGGCAAGGATGTGACTGCCATCGCCGAAGGCTTCGAGGGCCTGGGCGCCGACTTTGGCAACGGCTCCTACCGCGATATGGCCGTGGCTTCGCTGCGCAGCCTCAGCGCCAAGGACAAGCGTGAACCGGCGCTCAAGCTGTTCACCGAAGTGACTGGCAAGCCGACCTTCCCTGAAGACGCCCTCAAGCGCATCAAGAACCAGATGCTCGCCGGCTTCGAATACGAGAAGCAAAACCCCGGCAAGGTCGCCAGCAAGGCATTGTTCGCCAATCTCTACGGCGACCACCCCTACGCTCACCCAAGCGACGGCACCGCCGAGAGCATCAATGCCATCAGCCTGGCACAGCTGCGCGCTTTCCATGCCAAGGCCTACACCGGCGGCAACGCAGTCATTGCCCTGGTCGGCGACCTCAGCCGTAGCGAGGCCGAAAGCATCGCCACCCAGGTATCCGCCGGCCTGCCCAAGGGCCCGGCACTGGCAGCACCGGCCCAACCTGCTGAAACCTACCCAAGCCTCAACCACATCGATTTTCCGTCCACGCAGACACACCTTATGCTCGCCGCCCTGGGTATCGACCGCCAGGATCCGGACTGGCCAGCGCTATCGCTGGGCAACCAGATTCTCGGTGGGGGTTCCTTCGGTACCCGATTGATGAGCGAGGTGCGCGAGAAGCGCGGCCTGACCTACGGCGTGTACTCGGTATTCAGCCCGATGCAGGTGCGTGGCCCGTTCATGATCAACCTGCAAACCCGTGCCGAGCTCAGCGAAGGTACGCTCAAGCTGGTACAGAGCATTCTCGCTGATTACCTCAAGACCGGCCCCACCCAGCAGGAACTGGACGACGCCAAGCGCGAGTTGGCTGGGAGTTTCCCACTGTCCAATGCAAGCAATGCGAGTATCGTCGGCCAACTGGGCGCCATCGGTTTCTACAATCTGCCGCTGACCTGGCTGGAGGACTTCATGCAGCAGTCCCAGGCACTCACCGTCGAGCAGGTCAAAGCAGCCATGAACAAACACCTGTCAGCGGATAAACTGGTGATGGTTACCGTGGGCCCGAAAGTGCCACAGAAACCGCTGCCTGCCCCCACTGACAAGCCCTCCGAGCAGCCGCTCGGGGTACCGGAGCACTAATGCCAAGATCCACCCCTCCCGCCCGCCCGCAACCCGGCCAAAGCAAGGGCCAGGGCCACCTGCGCATCATCGCCGGCGAATGGCGCAGCCGCCGCCTGTCGGTGCCGGATGGAGAAGGCCTGCGGCCAACGCCCGACCGCGTGCGCGAAACCCTGTTCAACTGGCTGGCACCCTATATCGAGGGAGCCCGCGTGCTGGACGCCTTCACCGGCAGCGGCGCCCTGGTGCTCGAAGCCCTGTCCCGCGGGGCCGAGGACGCGGTCGCGCTGGACAGCAACCCGGCGGCCATCGCCAACCTGAAGAACAACCTCGAGATACTGCGCTGCCCGCGCGGGCAAATCCTGCAGACCGACGCCCTACGTTATCTGCAAGGCCCAGCCAAGCAGCAGTTCGATGTGGTGTTCCTTGACCCACCGTTCCACCAGGACCTGCTGGCCGACACCTGCAACCTGCTGGAACAGAACCAGTGGTTGCGCGAACAGGCGTGGGTCTACACCGAAAGCGAGGCCGCCCCGTCGACCTTGCAGTTGCCGGGCAACTGGCGCCTGCACCGCGAGAAAAAGACCGGCCAGGTGCACTACGCACTTTGGCAACGGGGTTGATCCGGTAACCCTGGGTTGCCGTATTTAGTTACCACAAACCCGCCGCCTTCTTGGCTGAAGCTGCTCCTCCGATTCCTGCAGGAGCACTTCAACCATGACCCACCACCCCGCCCCACCCGCGCCGGCAGGCTCGGTGCACAGCTTTACCCTCGCCAACGGCCTGCGCGTCTACCTGCGTGAAGACAACCGCGCGCCGCTGGTCAGCGTGCAGCTGTGGTACCATGTAGGCTCCAGCTACGAGCCTGAAGGCCACACCGGCCTGTCCCATGCCCTGGAGCATCTGCTGTTCGAAGGCAGCAGCAAACTGGCTCCAGGCCAGTATTCTGCCCTCATGAGCCGCCTGGGCGGTGACCCGAATGCCTTTACCTACGCCGATGCCACGGTCTTTCCGCTGACTTTGCCACGCAACCGCCTGGAGATTGCCCTGGAGGCGATGGCCGACGTCATGGCCAGCGCCACCCTCAGCGAAGTACCTTTTGCCCGTGAACTGGCAGTAGTCATGGCCGAGCGACGCGAGGATATCGACAACAGCCCCTTGGCACTGGCAGTGGAACATCACCAGTTGCTGGCCTATGGCAACAGCGGCTATGGCACCCCCGTGACCGGCCACAAGACCGACCTCGGCCATATGACCCCGGCGGCGGCGCGCACCTGGTACCAGACCTGGTACCACCCCAACAACGCCACGCTCGCCGTGGCCGGTGACATTGCCCTGGCCCAGCTGCAAAAGCTGGTGACACGGCACTTTGCAGCGATCCCCGCCAACCGCCTGCCAACACGGCAAACACCCATAAAGCCTTCTGGGCAAGTTCGGCGCAGCCAGACCCTTCGCTGGCATGGCCTGTACACCGGCGTGATCATCAGCTTCAACCTTCCCAGCCAATGCACCGCACGCTCTGGCTCACACGCCTGCGCACTGCGCCTGCTGCCGGACATTCTTGCCGAAGGCCACTCCAGCACGCTGCTGCGCCTGTTGGTACAGGACACTCCGCTGCTACAGGGCTTGAGAGCGACCTATGAGCCATGGCAGCGCGGTGACAGCCTGCTGACCTTGTACGCGTTCTGCAGCCCGCAGGTTACGCCGGAGGCCGCAGCCGAAAGGCTGATGCTGGAAATCGAAGCGTTCCGCCAGTCGGCCCCCTCCAAGGAAGACCTTCAACGCGCCAAGGCTCGCCTGCTGGCCAGGCAACTGTTCGAAAGGGACGACATCGGCAAACAGGCAGAGGCCATCGGCAAACAGGCCGCCTGCGGTCTGGACCCCGTTGCCCTGGATGATGAGCGGCAAGCCATCGAAGCCGTGACAGCCGAGCAGGTAGGCCTGGTTGCGCTGGAGTTCCTGACTGATGCCCGTGCGGCCATCACCTTCATGCACCACAAGGAGAGTACCGATGAATGACAAGATCGCGAGCATGCCGCAACCGGCTGTAGCCAACGGAAGTTACAGTGGTCTGGTCTCGGCCCAAGGGGTTGATCTGGACCAGCTCGACACCCTTCAGACGCAGGTGCAGGCGTGGACCACCGAAGCAGGCACAGGCGTGAAGTTCGTAGAAGCCCGCGGGCTGCCTATCGTCGATGTGGTCTTGCGGTTCAAGGCCGGCACGACCCAGGACACCTTGCAACCCGGCCTGGCAGCCTTGACGCTGTACATGCTCGACGAGGGCAGCAGGCGCTACACCAGCGCCCGGCAAGCTGAGGGCATGGAGCGCCTGGGCGCGATCATGGAAAAGCAGATACGCCTGGAGCATGCAACGCTGAGCCTGCGCAGCGTGAGCACGAAAACGATACTTGAACCTGCCCTGGACCTGTTTACCGACCTCGTGGCAAACCCGGCTTTCCCCGCGCCTGCCCTGGAAAAGGTCAAACGCCAGCTCGTGCAGCACAACGCATCACGCGAACGGCGCCCCAGGCTCAGGGCGCGCAGCGAGGCGTTTCGCCATTTGTTCCAGGGCCATCCCTATGGCAACCCGCTGGGCAGCACCATTCAAGGCGTGGACGCCGTCAGCCCTGAAGACTTGCGGGCATTCCACCAACGCGCCTACAGCGCCAGCAACCTGGAAATGGTGCTTGTCGGGGACCTGGCCCTGAGCGAGGCGCAAGCCATCGCGCAACAGATCAGCCAGGCCCTGCCGAAAGGCTGGTCCGCCGTTGACCTGCCAGCCATCCCGGTAGCGACACATGCAACCATCAACGTCGAACAGCCCGGCACCAGCAGTGCAGTGCTGCTGGCTCTGCCCATGAACGTTCCCGCCAATGACCCGGAATTCCCAGCCCTGGTGCTGGCCAGTGAAGTGTTGGGTTCAGGCCTCGAATCGCGCCTGATGGTGGAACTGCGCCAACGTCGCGGGTTGACCTACGGCATCTACAGCCATGCTTCGCCGTTGAGTGCCGGCGGGCTGTTCACCATAGAGTGGGAGATCGCGCCACCGTACGTGCAAGGCTCCCAGGAACTTGTAGCAGCCTTGCTGCGCGATTTCATGGAGCAAGGGCCAACCCAGGCCGAGCTCCAGCTGGCGCGCAAACAGCTGGCTGGGCAGTTGCTGCGTGGCGTGGCGCAGAACAACAGCCTGGCAGCATTGCTCACGGCGATCACCCAGCAGCATCAGCCTGCAGACCACCTGAACAGCTACATCGAGCGCATCGGCAGGCTGAGCCCGGCAGATATCCGTGCGGTGATGCAGCGCCGGCTCGACCTGAACTGCAAGGTGCTGGTCAGTGTCGGCCCACGTGTCGACCAGCAACCGCTGCCAGCCACCGACCAATAGCGCAGGTACAGTGGCGTTGTTTCATGGCACTCTAGGCAGGCACATCACGAGTCGTCCAGCATGCCCAGCCCCAGCGCCACATTCCGCCCGGCCATCGGCCTGTCCAACCCCCACCTGCAAACTCTGTGGGGGCCATTGTGGCGAAAACTGCCAGAGCTGCAGCGCAACCGCGAGCGGCTATGGCTGGCCGATGGCGACTTCATCGACCTGGACTGGCACGGACCGCACCAGCCCCACGCGCCGTTGGTGCTGGTGCTGCACGGCTTGACCGGCTCCTCCCACTCGCCCTACGTCAAAGGCTTGCAGCAAGCGCTGCAAGGCCGCGGCTGGGCCAGCGTGGCGGTGAACTGGCGCGGTTGCTCGGGCGAGCCCAACCTGCTGCCACGCAGCTACCATTCCGGTGCCAGCGAAGACCTGGCCGAAATCGTCAGCCACCTGCGCGCCCAGCGCCCGTTGGCGCCGTTGTATGCGGTGGGTTATTCGCTGGGGGGCAATGTGCTGCTGAAATACCTTGGCGAAAGCGGTGTCGCCAGCCAGCTGCAGGCTGCGGTGGCAGTGTCGGTGCCGTTTCGCCTGGACCACTGCGCCGACCGCATCGGCCAGGGCTTTTCAAAGGTGTACCAGGCGCATTTCATGCGCGAGATGCTGGCTTATGTTCAGCTCAAGCAGCGGCACTTCCACGACAAGGGCCAGCATGAACGGCTGGCGACGCTGCAACGGCTGGGGCCGCTGGTCAACCTGCGCACGTTCTGGGAATTCGACGGCAAGGTCACCGCACCGCTGAACGGTTTTCGCGATGCGCACGACTACTACCGCCGCTCATCGAGCCATTTCTTCCTCGGCCAGAACCGCACACCGACGCTGATCATCCATTCCAGCGATGACCCTTTCGTCTCCGGCCACAGCCTGCCAACAGCCCGCGAACTGGCGCCGCAGACCCGCTTCGAATTGCACAGCCGCGGCGGCCATGTGGGCTTTGTCGATGGCAGCCTGCGTAACCCGGGGTATTACCTGGAGCGGCGGATTCCACAGTGGTTGGTGGAAGGCCAATAGGAGCTGCAGATTTCATTGGCAGTACCGACCTAATCGCCGGCAAGCCTGCTCCCACAGGTGTGCCACAGGCCCGATGGGTAGTGATGTACCTGTGGGAGCTGGCTTGCCGGCGATGAGGCCGGGCCTGCTTACTCGCCAGTGGCTACGCCATGCTGCGGATCGTTGATCCACTCGCTCCACGACCCGGCATACAGCTTGCCCAGTGGATATCCCGCCAACGCCAAGGCGAAAAGGTTATGACACGCTGTCACCCCCGACCCGCAATACGCCACCAACTGCTCCGGTGCACGCCCGGCGAGCTTTTCAGCAAAGCGCTGTTTTAGCTGGTCCGAAGGCAGAAAACGCCCATCAGCCCCAAGGTTGTCGGTAAACGCCGCGCACTGCGCCCCCGGAATATGTCCAGCAACCGGGTCGATCGGTTCCACTTCGCCACGGAAGCGCGGCAAGGCACGCGCATCGATCAAGGTCAGGTCTGGGTTACCCAGACGCTTGGCCAGGTGCTCGGCATCGATCAGCAGCTTGCCGTCCGGCTCACCGTTGAAGGTGCCTTCCCGCTTGAGCGGCGGGTCCAGGCTGAGCGGCAGGTGCGCCGCATGCCAGGCCTTCAGGCCACCGTCGAGGATCGCTACACCGCTGCGCTTGCCCAGCCAGGCCAGCAGCCACCAGGCACGGGCGGCAAAAGCGCCAGGGCCGTCGTCGTACAACACCACCTCGCTGTCATCGTCCAGGCCCCACTCACGCAGGCGCTCGACCAACCGGCGCGCATCCGGCAATGGGTGGCGCCCGGTGCGTCCCTTGCTCACAGGCCCGCTGAGGTCACGCTCCAGGTCGGCAAAATGCGCTCCGGCAATATGCCCCTGGGCATAGCTGCGTTGGCCATAGTCCACATCCTCGAGGGCAAAGCGGCAGTCGAGGATCACCAACTTGGGCGAACCCAGACGCTCGGCCAACTGCTGCGGGGTGATCAATTGCGCAAGGGGCATGACAATCTCCTGATCGATGGCACTATCGATAACACTGAGGCCCTGGGTTAGTGCTCCAGGGCCTGGTTGAACGGTACATGGAATTCCTGGCAAAGGGCGTCCACCGCATTGCGGGCGTTGTCGGTGACGAAGCCGAGCTCCAGCACCAGTACCTGGTAGACGCCGCGCTTGAAGGCTTCTTCACCCAGGTGCGCGGAATGTTCCCGCGTGGTGCTGAGAAAACGTACCCAGGACGTCAATACGATCCAGGCATTGATGGTCAGCGATTCGATCTGGGCTGGTGTCATGGCCAGGATGCCCGCCTCGACGAAACCGCGGTAGATCGCCTGGCCCTGACGCAGGCAGCGTTCGGAAAAGCGCCGATAACGTGCGGCCAGCTCCGGGTCGCTGTCCAGCAGATGCTCCAGGTCACGATGCAGAAAACGGTAGTTCCACATCGCCGCCAGCAGCGCCTTCAGGTAGAAGCGCTTGTCCTCCACGGTCGCCGAACGGCCTTGCGGCGGGCGCAGGAAGCTGTCCACCAGTTCTTCGTACTGACTGAACAGCAAAGCGATGATCGCCTGCTTGTTGGGGAAGTGGTAATACAGGTTGCCGGGCGAAATTTCCATGTGCGCGGCAATGTGGTTGGTACTGACGCTGCGTTCGCCCTGCTGGTTGAACAGCTCCAGGCTGTTCTGCACGATGCGCTCTCGGGTCTTCATGCGCGGGGCCATGCTCAGCTCCCAGTCTGCGGGCCTTCAACAAAGGGGCATCTTACGGCGTATTGGCGGTGGAGTGCACCGCTCGATAAAGCGGAAAAATTCGCACCATGGTACAGATTAGAGTATAGGCTCTAGTGATTTCCTGCTCGGACTCGGAGCCGCCATGACCTCGCCCAGTGCCTTGCCCCCTGTGCAATTCGACCTCGACCTTGCGGCGACGTTCGCCACCCAACGCCAGGCCTTTGCCGGCAACCCACTGCCACCAGCTGCGCAGCGGCGTCAATGGCTGAAAAGCCTGCGGGAAGCCCTGCTGGCCAGCCAGGCCGAACTGATCGAGGCAATCGGCCAGGACTTTGAAGGGCGCAGCGCCGACGAAACCCTGCTGGCCGAGCTGCTGCCCTCGGTGCAAGGCCTGCGCCACGCCGAAAAACACCTGCGGCGCTGGATGCGCGCCAGCCGGCGCAGGGTCGGCCTGGCCTTCCAGCCGGCCAGCGCGCATGTGCGGTACCAACCCCTGGGCGTGGTCGGCATCATCGTGCCGTGGAATTACCCGCTGCTCCTTGCCATCGGCCCCCTGACCTGCGCTCTGGCTGCCGGTAATCGGGTCATGCTCAAGCTCAGCGAGGCCACGCCTGCCACTGGCCTGGCGCTGAAAAAACTACTTGAGCAAGTGTTCCCCACCGATCTGGTCAGCGTGG
This sequence comes from Pseudomonas asiatica, assembly GCF_009932335.1. Taxonomy (NCBI): domain Bacteria; kingdom Pseudomonadati; phylum Pseudomonadota; class Gammaproteobacteria; order Pseudomonadales; family Pseudomonadaceae; genus Pseudomonas; species Pseudomonas asiatica. The sequence goes on along the minus strand of NZ_BLJF01000003.1, from coordinate 530,579 downwards.
TGCTCGGCGAGATCGAGATAGGCCAGGCCTTTGCCCGCCTGCCGTTCGATCACCTGTTGTTCACCGGCGCCACCAGCGTGGGGCGCAAGGTAATGCTGGCTGCGGCGCACAACCTGACCCCCGTCACCCTGGAGCTGGGTGGCAAGTCGCCAGCCATAGTCTCGGCCGACGTACCGCTGGACAGCGCCGCCGAACGCATTGCCTTCGGCAAGACCCTAAACGCCGGCCAGACCTGCGTCGCCCCCGACTACGTGCTGGTGCCACGCGAGCGCCTGGAGGCCTTCAGCGACGCCTACCAGCGTGCAGTACGCCGGCTATACCCGCGCATCGCCGACAACCCTGACTACACCGCAATCATCAACTCGCGCCAACTGCAGCGCTTGCAGCATTTACTGGACGATGCTCACGCCAAAGGAGCGCAGGTACTTGACCTGTACCCGGGTGAAACCCGCCAGGGCCGGCGCCTGCCACCACACCTGCTGCTGGGCGTGAACGATGACATGCAGGTGATGCAGGACGAAATCTTCGGCCCGCTGCTACCGCTGGTTCCCTACGACAACCTCGAGCAGGCACTGGCCTACATCAACCAGCGCCCGCGCCCGCTGGCGCTGTACTACTTCGGCTATGACCGCGCCATACAGGAGCAGGTGCTGCGCCACACCCACTCCGGCGGAGTGTGCCTGAACGACACCCTGCTGCACGTGGCTCAGGACGACTTGCCGTTCGGCGGCATCGGGCCTTCAGGCATGGGCCATTACCATGGCCATGACGGCTTCCTGACCTTCAGCAAGGCCAAGGCGGTGCTGACCAAGCAACGCTTCAACGCTGCCCGGCTGGTCTACCCGCCTTATGGCAAAGCCTTGCAGCGCCTGGTCTTCAAGCTTTTTATCCGCTGAGGGCCGGCAGATGCACCGCCGCGAACTGTTGCGCTTCAGCCTTGGCGCCAGCGTCTTTCTGGCCGGTACCAGCCTGGTCGGCTGCAGCGCACAGACAGCCGCAACGGGTTACCGGGTACTGCGGGACGACGATCTGCCGATGTTGCGCGCGCTGATCCCGGTAGTACTGGCCGGCACGCAGGCTGCCGATACTCTGGTGCTGCACAGTCTCGACCACAAGCTGGCGGCGCTGTCGCCGGAAATGCTCAAGCTCACCCGGCAGTTGTTCGACGTGCTAAACCTGTCGCTCACCCGCGGCCCCCTGACCGGCGTCTGGGGCGCCTGGGAACAAGCCAGCGCGGCACAGGTCACCGCCTTCCTGCAACGTTGGCAGGACAGCTCGCTGAACCTGCTGCGCATGGGCCACGCCTCGCTGTTGCAGTTGCTGCAGATGGCCTGGTACGAACGCCCCGAATCCTGGGCCGCCTGCGGCTACCCCGGTCCACCGAAAATCTGAAAACAACAAGAGCAGCACCAATGCCTGTACCCGACACGTTTCGCCAAGGCCTGGAAAGCGGCTGGATCACCCACGACGCGTCGCGCCTGGAGCACGACCTCACGCTGGAAGCCGACGTTGCCGTGATCGGCAGCGGGGCCGGCGGCGCTACCAGCGCGCAAATGCTCAGCACTGCCGGCTTCAAGGTGCTGCTGATCGAAGAAGGCCCGCTGAAGACCAGCAGCGATTTCCACCTGCTGGAAAACGAAGCCTATGCCAGCCTGTACCAGGAAGGCCTGGGCCGCATGAGCAAGGACGGCGCCATCACCATCCTCCAGGGCCGCGCCGTGGGCGGCACCACGCTGGTCAACTGGACCTCCAGCTTTCGCACGCCGCCACAGACCCTGGCGCACTGGGCCGCAGCCCACAACGTGACCGGCATGGGCGAGGAGCAAATGCGCCCCTGGTTCGAGCGCATCGAGCAGGAACTGGGCATCACCCCCTGGGCCCTGCCACCGAACGCCAACAACGATGTGCTGCGCCGTGGCTGCGAACAGCTGGGCTACCGCTGGGCGGTGATCCCGCGCAACGTGCGCGGCTGCTGGAACCTGGGCTACTGCGGCATGGGTTGCCCGGTGAATGCCAAGCAGTCGATGCTGGTAACGCGTATTCCCGCCACCCTCGAACAGGGCGGCGAGCTGCTGTACCTGGCGCGGGCCGAGCGCTTCGAACACAACGGCGAGCGCATCCAGGGCCTGTCATGCCAGGCCCTGGATAGCCACGGCATACATGCCACAGGCCGGCAGGTCCGCGTTCGCGCGCGTCACTACATCCTTGCCGGTGGCGGCATCAACAGCCCGGCCTTGCTGCTGCGTTCCGACGCGCCCGACCCGCATGGACGCCTGGGCAAACGCACCTTCCTGCACCTGGTCAACTTCAGCGCAGCACGCTTCAACGACCGTATCGACCCCTACTACGGCGCCCCACAGTCCATCTACAGCGACCACTTCCAATGGCAAGGCGGCAACGATGGCCCGATTGGCTACAAGCTGGAGGTGCCACCGCTGCACCCGGCCCTGGCCAGCACGCTGCTGGGCGGGCATGGCCACGAGAATGCCCAGCGCATGGCCGAGCTGCCACATACCCACGTGATGCTGGCGCTGCTGCGTGACGGCTTCCACCCGCAAAGCCAGGGCGGGACCGTGGAGCTGCGCGGCGATGGCTCACCGGTGCTCGATTACCCGGTCACCGATTACCTGCGCGACGGCCTGCGCCGCGCCTATCGCAGCATGGCGCAGATCCAGTTCGCCGCTGGTGCCACCCAGGTCACCCCCGTGCACAGCGACGCCAACGCCGCGTCCCGCCTGGAACACGCCTTGGCCATGATCGACAAGTTGCGCCTGGAGCCGTTCCGCACGCGCCTGGGCAGCGCTCACGTGATGGGTGGCTGCGCCCTTGGCGACGATCCGCGCCAGGCAGTATGCGACAGCCTGGGCCGCCATCACCAGCTGGAAAACCTGTCGGTTCACGATGGCTCACTGTTCCCCACCAGCATCGGCGCCAACCCGCAACTGTCGGTGTATGCCATCAGTGCCAGGCTCACCGAAGCACTGGTCGCCCGCCTGGCACACAGTGCATGACAAGGAACAGGCCCCCTGTCTATAGTGCCGTCAGCCGGCCGCATGACTTGGCCGGGGCGCCGTCGCTGCGCTACCATCCGACTCCCCAACGCACTCCAGCCAGGATGACGCGATGAACCGAGTGTTGTACCCGGGTACTTTCGACCCCATTACCAAAGGCCATGGCGACCTGGTCGAGCGTGCCTCGCGGCTGTTCGACCACGTGATCATCGCGGTGGCGGCCAGCCCGAAGAAAAACCCGCTGTTCCCGCTGGAACAACGGGTGGAGCTCGCCCGTGAGGTCACCAAGCACCTGCCCAATGTCGAAGTCATCGGCTTCTCCTCCCTGCTGGCGCATTTCGCCAAGGAACAGGGCGCCAACGTCTTCCTGCGTGGCCTGCGTGCGGTGTCCGACTTCGAGTACGAGTTTCAGCTGGCGAACATGAACCGGCAACTGGCCCCCGACGTCGAGAGCCTGTTCCTCACGCCTTCGGAGCGTTATTCGTTCATTTCCTCGACCCTGGTCAGGGAAATTGCCGCCCTGGGCGGTGATATCAGCAAATTCGTCCACCCAGTGGTGGCCGAGGCGCTGACCGAACGCTTCAAGAAATGACCTTTAGCGGCTGATTATCGCGCCCGCGTGCACTGCGGGCGCGAATGCGGCACAATTGTGCCCACTGCGTTGAACATGCCCGGGCGCGGAGCCCCGGCCGGAGTCCCCATGTCCCTGATCATCACCGACGACTGCATCAACTGCGACGTCTGCGAACCCGAGTGCCCGAACGAGGCCATCTCCCAAGGCGAAGAGATCTACGTGATCGACCCTAACCTGTGCACCCAGTGCGTGGGCCATTACGACGAGCCACAATGCCAGCAGGTCTGCCCGGTCGATTGCATCCCGCTGGATGAAGCGCACCCGGAAACCGAAGAAGAGCTGATGGCCAAGTACCGCCGGATTACTGGCAAGGCCTGATCCCCTCAGCCCTACGCTGTACCTGTAGGAGCGGCCTTGTGTCGCGATGGGGTACGAAGCGCCCCCAAATTTCAGCTCCGCAGCAGAAATTGCCGGGGCCGCTTTGCGGCCCATCGCGACACAAGGCCGCTCCTACAAGTTTCCGCGTAACTTGCCTCAGCGCTGGCAACGCGGGCAATACACACTCGCCCTCTGCCCCAGCTTCACCTCGCGCAACTCCGTGCCACACACCTTGCACGGCTGCCCGCCCCGCCCGTACACGAACAATTCCTGCTGGAAGTACCCCGGCTGCCCGTCGCCACCGATGAAGTCGCGTAGCGTGGTGCCGCCCTGTTCGATCGCCGCCGCCAGCACACGCTTGATCTCGATCGCCAGCTTCAAGTAGCGCGCCCGGGAAATCCCGCCCGCTTCCCGACGGGGGTCGATGCCAGCGGCAAACAGCGCCTCGGTGGCGTAGATGTTGCCCACTCCCACCACAACCGCGTTGTCCATGATGAACGGCTTGACCGCCATCGACCGCCCACGGGACAGCTGGAACAGTCGCTCGCCGTCGAACAGGTCGGTCAGCGGTTCAGGCCCCAGGCGCAGCAGCAGTTCGTGATTGAGCGGGTCCAGGCTCCACAGCATCGCGCCAAAGCGGCGCGGGTCGGTGTAGCGCAGCATCAACCCCGACTCCAGCTCGATATCCACATGCTCATGCTTGGCCGCCGGCAAGCCCAGTTCGACCAGGCGCAGGTTGCCCGACATGCCCAGGTGACTGATCAGGGTGCCGACCTCTGCATTGATCAACAGATACTTGGCGCGCCGCTCGACACTGACGATGCGCTGCCCCGACAGTCGCACATCCAGGTCTTCCGGAATCGGCCAGCGCAGGCGCCGGTCGCGCACCACTACCCGGCTGACACGCTGGCCTTCCAGATGGGGCGCAATACCGCGTCGGGTGGTTTCTACTTCTGGCAATTCCGGCATGTGTCAGTGCCCGCCCATCTCGCGAATATTCTGCTTGAGGTTCTCGAAATCGTATTCCGACAAGCCGATGTAATCGAGCACCAGCGGGCCGACCACATTCCATTCGTGGTCCACGGCCTGGTTGCCCAGCACCCGGTACGATGCGCAGATGTGCTCGGCCATCTTCAGCACCGCCAGCAGGTTTTTAAGCTGGCTCTGGGTATTGCGCGAGCTCTCGTCGCGGAACACCGCCAGAGCGTTGTGGTGGTTGGCAATGGCCGCGCTGAGGTGCTCGGGCAGGCGCCAGGATTTGGCAGTGAAATAGCCGACCACAGAATGATTGGTGTTGAACACGCGGTTTTCGGTGTCGACCACGCGGGTTTCCTCGTCGGACTTGGCATAGGCGTCCTCCAGCACATCCATATAGTCGGGGAAGCGCTTGAGCATCAGCGGCACGCCACAGTCATGGAACAGGCCCAGGGTGTAGGCCTCGTCCGCCGCCTGGATGCCGGTGCGCTTGGCCAGGGTCAGACAGGTCATCGCCACGTCCTGGGCAGTGTCCCAGAAGCGGTTGAGGGTAACGATGGTCTCGTCGGTCATCTCACCCTTGATCGACTGGGCGTTGATCAGGTTGATGATCGAACGGCTGCCCAGCAGGTTCACCGCGCGCTGGATCGAACCGATCTTGTTGGAAAGACCGAAATGCGGGGAATTGACCAGCTTGAGCAAGGCGCCCGAGAGGCCCGGGTCCTGGGAAATCAGCTTGGCGATGGTTTCCAGGTCCGGGTCAGGCATGTACTGCTCGAACTGCAGGTCGACCATTATCTGCGGTTGCGGCGGGATGGTGATGCCTTGCAAGGCTTGCTGGATCTGTTCGGCGCTGAGTTCTTGGGACATACGTGCACACTCGTTTGGGACCGGCGATTCTAACCCTCCAGACCGGAAAGGGACCAACCACTGAATCGTTGCGCCGGAACTTTACTCTATCCATGCGGGCCTCTTTCTCATATTCATCAAGGAAAGGAGCAAGGCCCATGAGTGTAGAACTGAACGGCAAGCGAGTGGCTTTCCTGGTCACCGACGGCTTCGAGCAAGTGGAACTGACAGGCCCCCGCGAGGCCCTGGAACAGAGCGGCGCGGTGGTGGACATCCTCAGCAACAAAGAGGGAACGGTACGCGGCTGGAACCACGACCAGCCGGCTGACGCATTCGCCGTGGACGCAACCTTCGAAAGCGCCCACCTGGACCTCTACGATGCCCTGGTGCTGCCCGGTGGCGTGCAAAACTCTGACACGATTCGGTTGATTCCCGCTGCGCAGAAACTGGTGAAAAGCCACGATTCGGCTGGCAAGCTGCTGGCGGTGATTTGTCATGGTGGCTGGTTGCTGGTGTCCTGCGGGTTGGCCAAGGGCAGGCGGCTGACCAGCTACAAGACCCTGCAGGACGACATCCGCAATGCCGGCGGAGACTGGGTGGATGAAGAAGTGGTGGTCGATGGCAACCTGATCACCAGCCGCCAGCCCGATGACATTCCGGCGTTCAACCGGCAACTGATCAAGGCATTGGCAGCCTGACGTCATCTCATGGCCGACGCGAGGCTGCTCCTGCAAGGGACGAGTGCCCAGGCAACAGGCTATAATCCCGCTCTTTTTCCCGGAGCGACGTCATGTCCCTGCCCAGCCTACGCCTCAAAGCCAATGCCGACCGCCGCCTGCGCGCCGGCCACCTGTGGGTCTACAGCAACGAAGTCGACGTCAGCGCGACCCCGCTGCAAGGCTTCCAGGCCGGCCAGCAGGCTGTTCTCGAGGCGGCCAACGGCAAGCCGCTGGGTATCGTCGCACTGAGCCCGAACAACCTGATCTGCGCCCGCCTGCTGTCGCGCGACGCCAAGCTGCCGCTGGACAAGTCGCTGCTGGTGCACCGCCTGAACGTCGCCCTGTCGCTGCGCCAGCGCCTGTTCGACCAACCGTGCTACCGCCTGGTCTATGGCGATTCCGACCTGTTGCCAGGCCTGGTGGTCGACCGCTTCTTCGACATCCTCGTGGTGCAATTGGCCTCCGCCACCATGGAAGCGCACAAGGACGACGTGATTGCAGCCCTGGTACAGGTGCTCAAGCCAAGCGGCATCCTGTTCAAGAACGACTCCTCCGCACGGGATGCCGAAGGCCTGCAGCGCTATGTCGAAACCGTCTATGGCGAGGTGCCGGACTGGGTGCCGCTGGAAGAAAACGGCGTCAAATTCGAAGCCCCGGTACGCGAAGGCCAGAAGACCGGCTGGTTCTACGACCACCGCATGAACCGTGCACGCCTGGCGCCGTACGTGAAAGGCAAGCGCGTGCTCGACCTGTTCAGCTACATCGGTGGCTGGGGCGTGCAAGCCGGTGCCTTCGGCGCCAGCGAAGTGTTCTGCGTCGACGCCTCGGGCTTCGCCCTGGACGGCGTGGAGCGTAACGCCGCGCTGAACGGCATCAGCGAGAAACTGACCTGCATCGAAGGCGATGTGTTCGAGGCCCTGCGCGAACTGAAGGCCGCCGAAGAGCGCTTCGACGTGATCATTGCCGACCCACCCGCCTTCATCAAGCGCAAGAAAGACCTGAAGAACGGCGAAGCGGCCTACCGCCGCCTGAACGAACAGGCCATGCGCATGCTGACCAAGGACGGCATCCTGGTCAGTGCCTCGTGCTCGATGCACCTGCCCGAGGACGACCTGCACAACATCCTGCTGACCAGCGCCCGTCACCTGGACCGCAACCTGCAGTTGCTCGAACGCGGCGGCCAAGGCCCCGACCACCCGGTGCACCCGGCCATCGCCGAAACCCGCTACATCAAGAGCATCACCTGCCGTTTGCTGCCAAACAGCTGATATCCGCTAAAAAGGGCCGCCAAGCGGCCCTTTCCTGCTGCAATCTCCCCGCCAGCTATCCACATCTGCATTCCCTCGCCGCGCCAGCGGTGTAGAATCGGCCTATTCATCGCCAGTCATCCCCGGCGGGTTTATGAGCTCTGCCCAAGCACGCGGCGATCCCGCGCGGTCTTCGGCCCCATCCGTGCCAGTGGCAACCGGCCTGCGGTACAAAGGACAAGAGAAGCTCACTCCCCTTTTTGTGACCTGATTAAGCCGCCAGGAGTGTTTCATGCCTGATTATCGTTCCAAGACTTCCACCCAAGGCCGCAACATGGCCGGCGCCCGTGCCCTGTGGCGCGCCACCGGGATGAAGGACGAAGATTTCAAGAAACCGATCATCGCCATCGCCAACTCGTTCACCCAGTTTGTCCCGGGCCACGTGCACCTGAAGGACCTGGGCCAGCTGGTCGCCCGCGAAATCGAACGCGCCGGTGGCGTGGCCAAGGAATTCAACACCATCGCGGTCGATGACGGCATCGCCATGGGCCACGACGGCATGCTCTACTCGCTGCCAAGCCGCGAGATCATCGCCGACGCCGTGGAGTACATGGTCAACGCCCATTGCGCCGACGCCATCGTGTGCATCTCCAACTGCGACAAGATCACCCCCGGCATGCTGATGGCCGCCCTGCGCCTGAACATCCCGGTAATCTTCGTCTCCGGCGGCCCGATGGAAGCCGGCAAGACCAAGCTGGCCAGCCACGGCCTGGACCTGGTCGACGCCATGGTCATTGCCGCCGACTCCTCGGCTTCCGACGAAAAAGTCGCCGAATACGAGCGCAGCGCCTGCCCTACCTGCGGTTCGTGCTCCGGCATGTTCACCGCCAACTCGATGAACTGCCTGACCGAAGCCCTGGGCCTGGCCCTGCCGGGCAACGGTTCGACCCTGGCCACCCACGCCGACCGCGAGCAGTTGTTCCTCACTGCCGGCCGCACCATCGTCGAGCTGTGCAAGCGCTACTACGGCGAGAACGATGAGTCGGTACTGCCGCGCAACATCGCCAATTTCAAGGCGTTCGAGAACGCCATGATGCTCGACATCGCCATGGGCGGTTCGACCAACACCATCCTGCACCTGCTGGCTGCCGCCCAGGAAGCCGAGGTGGCGTTCGACCTGCGCGACATCGACCGCCTGTCGCGCAAGGTGCCGCAACTGTGCAAGGTTGCGCCGAACATTCAGAAATATCACATGGAAGACGTGCACCGTGCCGGCGGCATCTTCAGCATCCTCGGCTCGCTGGCCCGTGGCGGCCTGCTGCACACCGACCTGCCGACCGTGCACAGCCGCAGCATGGAAGAAGCCATCGCCAAGTGGGACATCACCCAGACCGATGACGAAGCCGTGCACACCTTCTTCAAGGCTGGCCCTGCCGGCATTCCGACCCAGACGGCATTCAGCCAGTCGACCCGCTGGCCGAGCCTGGACCTGGATCGTGCCGAAGGCTGCATTCGCAGTGTCGAGCACGCCTATTCGCAGGAAGGCGGCCTGGCCGTGCTGTACGGCAACATCGCGCTGGATGGCTGCGTGGTGAAAACCGCCGGTGTCGACGAGTCGATCCTGGTGTTCGAAGGCACCGCGAAGATCTTCGAGAGCCAGGACAGCGCCGTACGCGGCATCCTCGCCGACGAAGTGAAGGCCGGCGACATCGTGATCATCCGCTACGAAGGCCCGAAAGGTGGCCCGGGCATGCAGGAAATGCTGTACCCGACCTCGTACCTGAAGTCCAAGGGCCTGGGCAAGGCTTGCGCCCTGCTCACCGACGGCCGCTTCTCGGGCGGCACCTCGGGCCTGTCGATCGGCCACGCCTCGCCGGAAGCCGCAGCCGGCGGCGCCATCGGCCTGGTGCGCGACGGCGACAAGGTGCTGATCGACATCCCGAATCGTTCGATCAACCTGCAGGTCAGCGACGAAGAGCTGGCCGAGCGCCGTGTCGAGCAGGACAAGAAGGGCTGGAAACCGGCTGAAGTACGCCCACGCAAGGTGACCACCGCGCTGAAGGCCTATGCCCTGCTGGCGACCAGTGCCGACAAGGGTGCTGTGCGTAACAAGGCGATGCTGGAAGGGTTGTAAGGCTTTCTGGCGTTTGAAAAAGCCGGCGCCTTGTGCGCCGGCTTTTTTATGGCGCTAGAGAAATGCTGAGTCAAAGCTCCCCCCTCGAAGCACATTGGCGCAATTGCGCCAGCAGCAGGGCAACTGAGCGCTTCGGCTTCGCCACCGAGGTCAAAATGAACTGCGCTTGAGGAAGGGATGGCAGCGTTGGCACTTCCTGTAAACCTGCAGTCAGTGCGGACGACCGGGTGACTGGCGTTACACCCAGCCCACCACTGACAGCGGTTATCAGCCCCCCGGCACTTGGGCTCTGGCAAACGATCCGCCATTGTCGCCCCGCACGCGCCAGGGCTTCGATGGCGGCGGCACGGTAGGGGCATTGATCGGAAAACACCGCCAAGGGTATTGGAGTGGTTGCATCATCGGTGGGCAGCGCAACCGGCCCTCTCGCCCAGACCAACGGCTCGGACCAAAGCAGTTCGCCACGTTCTTCGTCGCCGCAGCGGCTCCCCAACACGATATCGAGCCCACCCGATTGAACAAGTGCAAGCAGCTCGCCGGTCAGGCCGACTTTCAGGGAAACCTCTACATCGGGATGCGCCACCGAGAATCGACGCAGGCAGTCGATGATGGGGGCTTTCACCATCTCCTCGCTCAAGCCCACAAATACCATGCCTGAAACCCGACGGCCTACGCCCAGGCTCGCGCGAGCATCATCATGCAACGCCAGGATAGTGCGGGCATAACCTGCCAGCCGGGCGCCCGCTGGCGTCAGGCTGACCGAACGGGTCGTGCGCTCCAGCAATTTGTGCCCAGCTTCACTCTCCAGCCGCCTGATGTGAGCGCTGATCGCCGACTGCGTTAGATGCAGCCTCTGCGCCGCGCGCGTGAAACCACCGTTGTCGGCAACGGCAAGCAAGCTACGCAAAAGCACAGTATCGAACACAGATTAATCACCTATCTCACTCAATATGCAGAGCATACGTCATTTCTATAAACAATCATTCTGAATCAGACTTTGCGCCAAGCACCTGTGCAGTCGAACGCCAGGGGAAGTGTCACCAACGCTGCCAAGGAGAAGCCCAATGGTTGAACGTATCTTGTATGTTTGTGCCTCACCGAGAGGAGAGCGGTCCGTTTCCACTCAGATTGCAGAAGTGTTCCTGACGGCATTGGCCGAGCGCAAAGCCGTGGAGATTGACTGCCTTGACCCTTGGGAATGCGAGCTCCCCGAAGTGGATGGCGCTTTGCTCGCGGCAAAGTACGCAGGGCTTGCCGATGCCCCACTGTCAACCGCCCAGGCTGCAGCATGGGGGCAGATCAAGGCACTCGCTGAACGGTTCCACCGGGCTGATACCTTGGTGTTCAGCGTACCGCTGTGGAATTTCGGCATCCCGTACAAGCTCAAGCATCTGATCGACGCAATTTCGCACAAAGGCGTCCTGTTCACCTTCGATGAGCAAGGGTTGAATGGCATGCTGGGCGGACGTCGAGCTGTTGCAATCTACTCCCGTGGACTTGGTTACGGCTCTGACTCACAGACACCCGACCAGGCTTTTGGACTGGAAAAACCCTTCATCGATACGTGGTTCCGCTTCGTCGGGATTAACCAGGTGCACAGTGTCGTGGTCGAACAGACGCTTGGCCCGGTGGGGGCCAGCGTCCGTGCAAGCGCCATCGAAGCAGTGACCTTGTTGGCACAGAACATCGATCAGGAAGCGGCCCGGACTCTCATCGTGGGCCGCAACGGCTGACAGGCCTCGTTACTGGATCTGCTCCGGTGTCACGATCACCCAGTTCTTGTCGGCGGTCACTGGCAGCCCTTCCTTGGCCTGCGCCGCAGCATTCCTGGCAATCATCCCGTTCAGCTGGTCCATGTACTTGGCCTTGCGATTTATCCACAGGTGAATGCCGCCCTTGCCCACATCCACGCCATGGAATTGCATGTAGCCATCACTGGTCGGCGTATCGCCGCCGACCAGCACCGGCTTTTTCCACTCATCGATATAGGTGAGGATCGCCGCCTGCTTGCCTGCCATCCAGGTGGCCGGGGTCCACAGGTATGGGGTCAGCTCCAGCCCCACGTTGGCCTTGGCATCATAGTGCCCGGCGCTGATCTGCTTGCGTGCGGTGGTCAACTGACCGCTGGCACGGTCCTTCAGCAACAGGCTCACGCCAATCACGTTCTGCGGCTTCACGTTGTAGCCGTACTTGGGGTCCGACGCGACCATGCGCACCAGCTCCTCGGAAGCAGCGGAAACCACATAGACCTCGATACCGTTCTCCATCAGCTTGTTGTACAGCTCGGCCTGGCCCTTGAAGACCTTGGGTGGCTGTACCTCGATGGCCTTGACCTGGTCCCCTTCGTAATAGGTGGCCGGGATCGGTTTGCCGGAGGCCATCAGCTCATCCACCTGCACCTTCAGCTCCTGCAGGGTAAAGCCGGAGAACACCTGGGCCACCCACGGGTAGCAGACCATGTCGTCCACTTCACACAGCCGGTAGTAGTAGCTGAACAGGCTTTCCTTATGCTCGGCGGTGTCCTTGAACGGCATCAGCTTCAACGAGGGGTCGAGCTTGTCGCGGCTCAGCAGGCCCTTGTTTTCCATGAACGGCAGCAAGGCCTCTTCAAGATCGTAGCGGTAGCTGGTGTTGTCCATGTCGAACACCGCGTAGTTACCCTTGTTGGCATTGGCGGCGATCATGCTGTCGAGCTGCCTGGCCGCGTCGGCGGGCCAGTGTTTGAGCTCGGTGGCGAAGGTTTCGATACTGAACAACAGGGACAGGCCGACGGCGACGGCTTTCGGAGCAAACTTCATGTACGAATCTCCTGAAATGACTCAGAAACGCTAGTGCAACAACCTGCGCTGGCAGCCCTCGATAACGACCTCCATGCAGCTGCAAACGCCGCGTTCATTGCAATCCGCGACACATCGTTATTCCATAAACGACTATACAAATTCCATTTGGGTATAAATTCGTTTGTTTTCAGGCTGTTAGCATTTCCGTTCGCAATCGCTCACAGGGGCGATGCCTCTTCTGCTTTTTTCTGCTGGAGCTTCAATGAACCTGCCGCTGTCCCTTAACCTGCTGGCGTTCCTGGCCCTGTTGCTGGACCTGGCACAAACCCGCCGCACCGACTGGAGCCTGGCCAAGAAGGTATTGCTGGGCCTGGTGCTGGGCGTGGTGTTCGGCCTGATCCTGCATACCGTCTATGGCGCTGGTCACCCTGTGCTCAAGGCCACCATCGCCTGGCTCGATCTGGTCGGCAACGGCTACGTCGGCTTGCTGCAGATGATCGTCATGCCGCTGATCTTCGCCTCGATCCTCAGTGCCGTGGCGCGCCTGCACAATGCCTCGTCGTTGGGCCGCATCAGTGTGCTGAGCATCGGCACCCTGCTGCTGACCACCGCCATCGCTGCGTTGATCGGCATCGTCCTGACCAACCTGTTCGGCCTCAGCGCCGAAGGCCTGGTGGCCGGCGCCCAGGAAAGCGCGCGCATGCAGGTTATCCACAGCGACTACGCCGGCAAGGTCGCCGACCTCAACATCCCGCAACTGCTGCTGTCGTTCATCCCCAGCAACCCGGTAGGTGACCTGGCACGGGCCAAGCCGACCTCGATCATCAGCGTGGTGATCTTTGCCGTGTTCCTGGGCCTGGCCGCGCTGCAGCTGATCAAGGACGATGCCGAGAAAGGCGAGCGCGCACTGTCGGCCATCGACACCCTGCAGGCCTGGGTGATGCGCCTGGTGCGGGTGGTGATGAAGCTGACCCCGTATGGCGTACTGGCGCTGATGACCAAGGTGGTGGCCAGCTCGAACATGGAAGACATCCTCAAGCTGGGCAGCTTCGTGGTGGTGTCGTACCTGGGCCTGGCGCTGATGTTCGTGGTGCACGGCATTATCCTCGCCGCCACCGGCGTGAGCCCGCTGCGCTTCTTCCGCAAGGTGTGGCCGGTGCTGACCTTCGCCTTCACCAGCCGCTCCAGCGCCGCCAGCATTCCGCTGAACATCGAAGCGCAAACCCGCCGCCTGGGCGTACCGCAGTCGATTGCCAGCTTCAGCGCATCGTTCGGTACCACCATTGGCCAGAACGGCTGCGCCGGGCTCTATCCCGCGATGCTGGCGGTGATGGTGGCGCCGGCGGTGGGCATCGATACCTTCGACCCGCTGTGGATCGCCACCCTCGTGGCCATCGTCACCTTGAGTTCGGCAGGTGTTGCCGGCGTAGGTGGCGGTGCGACTTTCGCCGCGCTGATCGTGCTGCCGGCCATGGGCTTGCCGGTGGAGCTGGTGGCGTTGCTGATTTCGGTGGAGCCGCTGATCGACATGGGCCGCACGGCGTTGAACGTGAACGGTTCGATGACCGCAGGGGTGGTGACCAGCCAACTGCTGAAAGAGACCGACAAGGATGTGCTGGCTGGCGATGAACATGCCGAGCTGAGTCATTCCTGACAGATTGCCGGGGGCGCGTTGCGCCCCTGTCGCGACACAAGGCCGCTCCTACAATCGCCCAGCGTACGCCGATCAATGTAGGAGCGGCCTTGTGTCGCGATAGGGCTGCAAGGCAGCCCCGGCAATCTCAAACCTTGTCCCAGACCTCGAAATGATACCCAGGCTTGCCTTTCTCAGCCTGCGCCTCGCTCGATACCCGCTTCCACTGCCCCCGATCGAACTCAGGGAACCACGCATCCCCTTCCGGCGACAACTCGACCCGCGTCAGGTACATGCGGCTGACCAGCCCTTTCTCCAGCGCTTGCCCATACAGCTGCGCCCCGCCAATCAGCATAAGCTCATCAACGCCCTGCTCACGCGCCCACTGCTCGGCCCGCACCAGCGCCTCTTCCAGCGAGCCAAACACCTCGGCCCCCGCCAGTTCCAGCCCTGCCTGCCGGCTGACGACGATATTCAACCGCCCGGGCAATGGCCTGCCCAGCGAGTCCCAGGTCTTGCGCCCCATGATGATCGGCTTGCCCAGGGTAGTGGCCTTGAAGTACTTGAAGTCCCCCGGCAGATGCCAGGGCATGGAGTTGTCGATGCCGATCACGCGGTTCTCGGCGTGAGCCGCGATCAGGCTGAGGGGGAGTGATGTATTCATGCCAGCGAGGATAGCACCGGGCGTGTGGGTTATGCTTCTGCCCTGACCTGTGCAATGGAAGACCTTGTGACTGCACCCACTTCACTGGACAAGCGCTGGCTCACCGAAGCGGTACGCCTGCGCGAGGAACATGCCGGCCCGCTGGAGGACCAGGAAGCCAACCGCTGCGCCCGCCAGGCAGGCGGTGACCTGGCGGCCCGCATCGAAACCCGTGCCCTGTTCCTGGCCGAACGCGACGGCATCACCACCGCCCTGCGCCACTGGAAACAGGGCGCACGCCTGGCGCTGCTGGCCTTGCTGGTACTGGCCGTGCTCAGCGGCGCAGGGTTGGCCCTGGCCGCCTTGAGCGACGGGCAGCGCCCGGTGAATGTGTTCTGGGCCCTCGGCAGCCTGCTCGGGCTGAACCTGCTGATGCTGCTGGGCTGGGCCATCGGCTTTGCCCTGAGCGGCGAGCATGGCGCGGGGCTGGGCCGTTTGTGGCTGTGGCTGAGCGAACGCTTTGCCCGTGACGCCAAGGCCGCGCACCTGGCACCGGCGCTGCTGGTGCTGCTGCAACGTCAACGCCTCAACCGCTGGCTGCTCGGCCTGCTGGTGCATGGCCTGTGGCTGCTGGCGATGATCACCGCGCTGGGCATGCTGCTGGCCTTGCTGGCGACCCGGCGCTATGGCTTTGTCTGGGAGACAACCCTGCTCGCCGCCGACCCGTTCATCCACCTGACCCAGGCCTTGGGCGCGCTGCCCTCGTTGCTGGGCTTCACGGTACCCGACGAGGCCATGATCCGCGCCAGCGGCGACAGCCAGCCGGCCCTGGACCTGGCGCGCCAGGCCTGGGCCAGCTGGCTGCTTGGCGTGGTGCTGGTGTACGGCCTGCTTCCGCGCCTGCTGTTGGCCGGGCTGTGCCTGTGGCGCTGGCGTCAAGGCCGCCAACGCCTGGCGCTGGACCTCAGCCTGCCCGGCTACGCGCAGCTGCGTGAAGCGCTGATGCCGCGCAGCGAACGCATCGGCGTCCAGGATGCCGCGCCCGAGGCCTTGCCGCAGTTTGCCGCTGGCCAGCTGGAAAGTGGCAGCAGCGGCGCCCTGCTGGTCGGCCTGGAGCTGGACGACCAGCACCCCTGGCCGCCCGCGCTGCCAAAAAGCGTAACCAGTGCCGGCGTGCTCGACAGCCGAGAATCGCGTAACCGCCTGCTCGAACAGCTCAGCCGTTTCCCGCCAGCACGCCTGGCCATCGCTTGCGACCCGCGCCGCTCTCCCGATCGTGGCAGCCTGGCGTTGCTCGCCGAACTGGCACGCAACGCCGGCGCCACCCGTATATGGCTACTGCAGGCCGCACCGGGCGAGGCCCTGGACGCCCAGCGCCTGGGCGACTGGCACGAAGCCCTCGACCACCTTGGTCTGGCGCATGCCGATACCTCGCCGCTGACCTGGCTGGAGCATGGCCATGATTGAGCCGCTGAAACTGGCCGTGGTCGGCCACACCAACGTCGGCAAGACCTCGCTGCTGCGCACCCTGACCCGTGACGTCGGCTTTGGCGAAGTTTCCCACCGCCCCAGCACCACCCGCCATGTGGAAGGTGCGCGGCTGTCGGTGGACGGCGAACCTTTGCTCGAGTTGTATGACACCCCGGGCCTGGAAGACGCCATTGCCCTGCTCGACTATCTCGAACGCCTGGAGCGCCCGGGCGAGCGGCTGGACGGCCCGGCCCGCCTCGAGCGCTTTCTGCAAGGCAGCGAGGCACGCCAGCGTTTCGAGCAGGAGGCCAAGGTGCTACGCCAGCTGCTGGCCAGCAATGCCGGCTTGTATGTGATCGACGCCCGCGAACCAGTGCTGGCCAAATACCGCGACGAACTGGAAGTGCTGGCCAGCTGCGGCAAACCGCTGCTACCGGTGCTCAATTTCGTCGCCAGCCATCAGCACCGCGAGCCGCAATGGCGTGAAGTCCTTGCCAGGCTTGGGCTTCACGCGTTGGTGCGGTTCGACAGCGTGGCCCCGCCAGAGGATGGCGAGCGCCGGTTGTACGAAAGCCTGGCCCTGCTGCTGGAAGACGCCCGCCCGGCCCTGCAGCGGCTGATCGACGACCAGCAGGCACAGCGCCTGGCACGCCGCCACAGCGGCAAGCGCCTGATTGCCGAGCTGCTGCTGGACTGCGCCGCCTGCCGGCGCAGCGTCGAGGCCGAGCCGGCTGCCGAAGCCCGGGCCATCGAGGCATTGCGGCAAGAGGTGCGCCAGCGCGAACAGCGCTGTGTCGAGGCACTGCTCAAGCTATATGCCTTCCGCCGCGAGGACGCCCATGCCAGCGACCTGCCGTTGCTGGATGGCCGTTGGGGCGATGACCTGTTCAATCCCGAAACCTTGAAGCTGCTGGGCGTGCGTTTGGGCAGCGGTGTGGCCGCCGGTGCTGCGGCGGGTGCCGGGGTGGACCTGCTGGTCGGCGGCCTGACACTGGGGGCTGCCGCCCTGGCCGGGGCAATTGCCGGCGGCGCGCTGCAGACGGCGCGCAACTATGGGTCGCGGTTGATGGGCAAGCTCAAGGGCAAGCGCGAGCTGACGGTGGACGACACGGTGTTGCGCCTGCTGGCCTTGCGTCAGCAGCAGTTGATGGTGGCGCTGGAAAACCGCGGGCATGCGGCGCAGGACAGCATTCGGCTGGGGGAACTGGATGAGAAGGCCTGGCGGGAGGGCAAGTTGCCGGAGGCGCTGAGCAAGGCGCGGGCGCATCCGCAGTGGTCCACCCTGAACCCTGGGGCGAAGCTGAACCAGGCTGAGCGGCAGGAACAGCTGGAGGCGCTGGTTTCACAGTTTTGATCAAGCGGGTCTGGCCTCTTCGCGGGTAAACCCGCTCCCACAGGTATCTCACATTCCTTGAGATGTGCACTATTCCTGTGGGAGCGGGTTCACCCGCGAAGAGGCCCGCACAGGCAGCCCACATCTCAAAGTAATGCCAAAGCCTTCCGCTTCAACCCATCCAGGTCAATCACCGTCACCCCGACCACCTTGGCCCGCTCATCCCACTCCCTCATCCGCAAGCTCACCTCGAACAGCGGATCCCGCTCGAACACATCCGCCTCGTCCTCGCTCATCACGCCCCCCTGATACTCCAAAGTCCGCCGGCTCGCCTCACTCAACCGCTGGTAATACCCAGGCTGGCGCAAAGTCAGGTAGCGCTTGGCCTCCACGTGATACTGCACCAGCCGCGCCATGCGTTCGCCGAAGCCACAGCGGCGTAAATACTCAGCGCCGATGCGCTCATGGCTGACCACGCCATAGCCGCCCATGCTCGCGTCACCGCCGCACAGGTGGCCAATGTCGTGGAAGAACGCCGCCAGCACCACTTCGTCGTCGAAGCCTTCGGCGATGGCCAGTTGCGCGGCCTGGGACATGTGTTCGAGCTGGGTGATCGCTTCGCCGATGTAGTCGTCACTGCCGTGGCGTTCGTACAGCGCGAAGGTGCTGTCGATGATCTGGGCTGGGGTTGGCATCACCGTCTTCTCCTGGCTTGATTGGGTGGTGGCTTCTTCGCAGCACAAGGCTGCTCCTACAGGTTGTCGCCGCCCCGTAGGAGCAGCCTTGTGCTGCGAAGAGGCCGGTGCAGGTTACTGCTGAGCCACCTTCTCCGACTTGCCGTCATAGCGCTTGCGCCACTCGGCCAGGATCTGGTCACGGTTCTTCGAGGCCCAGGCAAAGTCGTTCTTGATCAGGCGCTGTTCATAGTCAGCCGGCAGTTCGGTCTGCGGCTTGGCAATACCCGGGGCAGCCAGCACGGCGAAGTTCTCCTTGTACAGCTCCATGGCCGCCGGGCTTGCCGAGAAATCAGCCAGGCGCCTGGCCGCATCCGCTTTTGGCGAACCTTTGATCACCGCAGTCGCCTCGATCTCCCAACCCAGGCCTTCCTTCGGCAGCACGATGTCCAGCGGCGCGCCCTGGCGCTTGAGCTGCACGGCCGGGTACTCGAACGAGATACCGATCGGGAATTCACCCGCTGCGGCAAGCTTGCACGGCTTGGAACCGGAATGAACATACTGGCCGATGTTCTGGTGCAGTGCATCCATGTACGCCCAACCCTGTGGCTCGCCGAAGGTCTGCAGCCAGGCACTGACATCCAGGAAGCCGGTGCCGGACGAAGCCGGGTTCGGCATGACGATCTTGCCCTTGTACTCGGGCTTGGTCAGGTCCTGCCAGCTCACCGGCTTGCTCAGGCCCTGCTTCTCGGCCTCGATGGTATTGAAGCAGATGGTCGCGGCCCACACGTCCATACCGACCCAGGCTGGCGGGTTGGCAGCATCGCGGTAGTTGGCGGCAATCTTGCCCAGGTCCTTCGGTGCGTAGGCTTCGAGCATGCCGTTCTGGTCGAGGATAGCCAGGCTGGAAGCAGCCAGACCCCACACTGCGTCGGCTTGCGGGCGGTCTTTCTCGGCCAGCAGCTTGGCGGTGATGATGCCGGTAGAGTCGCGAACCCACTTGATCTCGATGTCCGGGTTGGCCTTCTCGAAGGCTTGCTTGTAGCTCTTCAGCTGTTCGGCTTCCAGGGCGGTGTAGACCGTCAGCTGGGTACCAGCGGCCGAAGCCTGCAGGCTGAACACGGCGGAAACGGCAGCGGCAAGTGCAAGGTGCTTGTACATGGGTAGGTTCCTTACAGGTCAGACGGTCGCGGCGCGTTGGCGCCAGGCTTGGGAGCGGCGCAGCAGGCCGCGTGAGGCTGCGGCCAGCAGCAGTGAAGCGCCGGCACTGGTCAGCAGGATCAACGTCGACATGGCGGCGGCACCACCGACATTGCCGGCGTCATCCATGTTCAGCACGGCGACGGCAGCCAGGATGGTGTCGGGGCTGTACAGGAAGATTGCCGCCGACACGGTGGTCATCGCCGATACGAACAGGTAGCGAATGATGTCCAGCAGCGCCGGCAGGCAGATCGGCACGGTCACCCGCAGGAAGTGCCTGTAAAGCGGCGCCTTCAGCGACAGCGCGGCGGCCTCGAACTCGCCGTCGAGCTGGCGCAGGGCGGTGGTCGCGGTCATCTGCGCGGTGGTCAGGTAGTGGGCGATGGTGCACACCACCAGCAGCCCCATGCCGCCGTAGAACACATGCAGCGGGTTGCCGTTCAGGTTGAAGAAGAATACGTAGCCCAGGCCCAGCACCAGGCCCGGCACGGCCATGGGGATGAAGCTGAGCAGGCGCAGCGCCTGGTTGAGCAGGCGTTGGCCCTGGGTCTTCTCCATCAGGTAGGCGCCGGTGAAGATCACGATGCTGCCGATCAGCGCGGTGCCGATGGCCATGGTCACGCTGTTGCGGTAGGCCAGCCAGCCACCACCGGCGGTGTCCTCGAACATGTAGTGACGCAGCGACAACGACAGGTTGTAGGGCCAGAACGTGACCAGCGACGAATACACCGCCATGCCGATCACCAGCAGCAATGCCGCGCACACCAGCAGCACGATCGCCAGGAAGCAGGCATCACGGCCGCGCGACGGCTTGGGCTCGAACACCTGGGCACGGCCGCTCATGGCTTCGCCCTGGCGCCGGCGCAGCCAGGCATCGACGGTAAAGCTGAACAGCGCCGGCAACAGCAGCACCATGCCGATCAACGCGCCGCGGCCGAACTGCTGCTGGCCGACCACCGCCTTGTAGGCTTCCAGCGCCAGCACCTGATAGTCGCCGCCGACCACGACCGGTACACCGAAGTCGGTGATGGTCAGGGTGAACACCAGGCAGAACGCTGCGAATACTGCCTGGCGCGTGGCCGGCCAGGTGATGCTGGTGAACGCTCGCCAAGGGCCGGCACCCATGCTGGACGCTGCGTCGAACAGGCGTGCATCGGCCAGCGATAGCGCCGACAGCAGGATCATCAGGGCATGCGGGAAGGTGTAGATGGCCTCGCCCAGCACAATCCCCCAGAAGCCATAGATGTTGTCGCTGAGCAACCCGCGCAGCAGCCCCTGGTTACCGAACAGGTAGACCAGGGCGATGGCCGGCAGCATTGACGGCGCCAGCAGCGGCAGCAACGAAATCCCCCGCCACAGGCCTTTGCCCGGAATCAGCGTGCGTTGCAGGGCATAGGCGAACAGGTAGGCCAGCGGCACCACGATGGCTGCCACCGTGAAGGCCACCGACAGGCTGTTGCCCAGCAGCCAGTGGAAGTTTTCACTGGCCAACAGTTCGCGGGCCGCCAGCAGGCCACCACCCTGGCCCGCTTCTGCGCTGAAGCCGCGCCAGAAGATCGCCAGCAGCGGCATCAGCACCGCCAGCACCAGAAGGATCAGCAGCAGGCTCTTGCCGCCGACGACGAACAACCGGTCGCCCAAGGCGACACCAGCACGCGGCGTGGCTTTGGCCTGGCTCAGCGGCAGGGACATTGGCGCGGCCATCTCAGGCAAACACCTGCAGGCTCTGCGGTGGCAGCGCCACCCAGATGTCCTGCGAGCCCAGCCGCGGCATGGCCTCGGGGGCAAGCTCCGCCAGCAGTGCATGGCCAGGCAGCGCCTTGAGCTCGAAGCTCATGCGGCAGCGGTTACCAAGGAAGGTGATTTCACGGACCATGGCCGGGAACAGGTTTTCTTCGTGCACCGCCGGGTTGACCGTGATCGCCTCCGGGCGGCAGAACAGCCGGCCGCTGCTGGGTCGGGCCGAACCTGGTGCCAGACGCATGTTCATGCCACCGACCTGGGCATGGCTGTCACTGCTGCGCTGGAACGGCAACCAGTTGCCCTGGCCGACGAACTCGGCAACGAACGGCGTGGCCGGCTGGTCGTAGATTTCCTGCGGGGTGGCGTACTGCTCGACCTGGCCGTTGTTCATCACCGCAATGCGGTCGGCCATCAACATGGCCTCGTCCTGGTTGTGGGTGACCATCAGCGTGGTGATACCCAGCTGGCGCTGCAGCTGGCGCAGTTCGGTGCACAGGTGCTCGCGCACCCGGGCATCCAGCGCCGACATCGGCTCGTCCAGCAGCAGCAACGACGGCGACGGTGCCAGCGCGCGGGCCAGGGCCACACGCTGCTGCTGGCCACCGGAAAGCTGGCCGGGGTATTTCTTCTCGCTGCCGGCCAGGCCCACCAGTTCGAGCATTTCGGTCACTCGCTGGCGGGCCTGTTCACGGCCGCTGCCAGTCAGGCCATAGGCGATATTGGCTTCGACGGTGAGGTTGGGGAACAGCGCGTAGGACTGGAACAGGATGCCGTAGTCACGGGCCTGGGGTGGCAGCTCGGAGATATCGCGCTCGCCGATGTACAACGTACCGCGGTCCTGGCGCTCCAGGCCGGCGATGCAGCGCAGCAACGTGGTCTTGCCGCAGCCGGACGGGCCGAGCAGGCACACCAGTTCGCCGGCGGCGATGTCCAGCGAGACATCATTCAGCGCCGTGAAGGCGCCGAAGCGCTTGTGGATGTTGCGCACTTTCATCTGTGCGCCGGGGGTGGTGTGGTTCATGGCAGGGCCTCATCGAAGAGATGGAGGCCATGCTAGGAAGGCTGTGCGAAGGTTCTGTGGCTTTAGGGCAAAAGCGGGTGATAGTGGTATAGGCAGATTTTGTAGTGGCCTTCAAGGACCCTATTGCCGGCAAGCCAGCTCCCACAGGTACTGCACAGGTTTCAAGGACTGTGGGGTACCTGTGGGAGCTGGCTTGCCGGCGATAGGGCCGGTACAGCCACTACATGGCTATCAGAAGTGCGAACCGGCCACTTCCTGCGCCACCCCAAGGAAGGCCGCCGGCAACCGCGCCTGGCGCCGCTCCTTCAGGCAATACAGGTACTCATGCATCACCGGCGCGTTCTCCAGCGCCAGCACCCGCAACTCAGGGTTGTGCGGCACCTCGTGCCGGGCAATCACGCTGATGCCGATATTGCGCAGTACCGCCTCACGGATCGATTCGCGGCTGCCAATCTCCAGCAACGCCCCGGCTTTCACCCCGGCCTCCTGCATCATCTGCTCGGTCAGCTTGCGTGTGGTCGAGCCCTTCTCGCGCATCAGCAGGCAATGCCCGGCCACCACGTCAATGGACACCGCCTGGCGGTGTGCCAACGGGTGGTTGCGATGCACCGCCACCACCAACGGGTCAGTCCCCAGCACCCGCCGCACCAGCCGCGCGTCTTCCAGCAGTTGCGACGAAGCGGCGATATCCACCCGGTAGTCCTCGAGCATCTCCAGCACCTGCTGCGAGTTGCCGATTTCCACCGCCACTTCCACCTGCGGCAGGCGTTCGCGGTAGATCTTCACCAGGTCGAGGATGTAGTAAGGCGCCGTGGCCGCGATGCGCAGGCTGCCCTGTGCCTGGCCGCTGTTGCGCAGTTCGAACTCGATGTCGGCTTCCTGCTGAAGCAGTGCCTTGACCATCGGCAGCAGGCGCACGCCCTCCTCGCTCAGCACCAGGCGCCGCCCGCCGCGGTAGAACAGCTCCACCGCGTACTGGCTCTCCAGGTTGCGAATCTGCGTGGTCACCGTGGGCTGGCTGAGGCCGAGCTTCTTCGCCGCCAGGGTGATGCTGCCCAGGCGGGCCACCATGTAGAAGGCTTTAAGCTCCGAACTCAGCATGCACGTCCTCTATTTGCGCAACAGGCGCAAGCCGTTGAACACCACCAGCAGGCTCACGCCCATGTCGGCAAACACCGCCATCCACATGGTGGCCATGCCGGCAAAGGTGATCGCCAGGAATATCGCCTTGATGCCCAACGCCAGAACGATGTTCTGCATGAGGATCGCCGCACTTTGGCGCGACAGCCTGACGAAGGCCGGGATTTTCCGCAAGTCGTCGTCCATCAGCGCCACATCGGCGGTCTCGATGGCGGTGTCGGTACCGGCCGCCGCCATTGCAAAACCGATCTCGGCACGAGCCAGTGCCGGGGCGTCGTTGATGCCGTCACCGACCATGCCCACCCGATGGCCCTGGGCGTACAGGGTTTCGATGCTCTTGAGCTTGTCGGCAGGCAGCAGGTTGCCTTCGGCACGGTCGATACCCACCACGGTGGCGATGGCCTGGGCGGTATGTGGATTGTCACCGGTCAGCATGACAGTCTTGATGCCCAGCTCGTGCAGCTCGGCGATGGCCTGGCGACTGCTTTCCTTGACCGTGTCGGCCACCGCGAACAGCGCCAACGGGCCGGAGCGGTCGAGCAGCAGCACCACGGTCTTGCCCTGGCGCTCCAGCGCATCCAACTGGGCCTCGAGCTCGGGCGAGCACAGCCCCAGCTCCTCGACCAGACGGTGGTTACCCAAGTGGTAAACCTCACCCGCGATGGTGCCGCGCACGCCGCGCCCGGCAAGGGCTGCGAAGTCGTCTACCTCGCTCAAGGCCAGGCCTTGCTCCTTGCCGAACTGGGCAATGGCGCGGGAGACCGGGTGGTCCGAACGCTCGCCAAGGCTGGCGGCCAGGGCTTGCGCGCGGCCTTCGAACAGCGGCTCCAGTACCTTGGCATCGGTTTGCACCGGCTTGCCGTGGGTGATAGTGCCGGTCTTGTCCAGGGCCAGGAAGTCCAACTGGCGCCCGCCTTCCAGGTACACGCCACCCTTGATCAGGATGCCCTTGCGCGCGGCGGCAGCCAGGCCGCTGACGATGGTCACCGGGGTCGAGATCACCAGGGCACACGGGCAGGCCACCACCAGCAGCACCAGGGCGCGATAGACCCAGTCGAACCAGGCACCGGCCATGAACAGCGGCGGTATCACCGCAACGGCCAGGGCAATGGCAAACACCACTGGGGTGTAGATGCGCGAGAAGCGGTCGACGAAACGCTGGGTAGGCGCCCGCGCGCCTTGCGCTTCCTCGACGGCCTTGATGATCCGCGCCAGGGTCGATTGCCCGGCAGCAGCGGTAACGCGGAACTCCAGCGCCCCTGCCTGGTTGATGGTGCCGGCGAACAACTTGTCGCCCACCGTCTTCTCCACAGGCAGGCTTTCGCCGGTGATCGGTGCCTGATCGACGGTGGATTGCCCGCTGGTCACTTCACCGTCCAGGCCAATGCGTTCGCCGGGGCGTACCCGCACCAGGGCCCCGATGGCCACCTCCCGCACCTCTGCTTCCCGCCACTGGCCATCGGCCTGGCGCACGGTAGCCATGTCCGGGGTGAGCTGCATCAGGCCGCCAATGGCGTTGCGCGCGCGGTCCAGCGAGCGGGCTTCGATCAGCTCGGCGACGGTGAACAACACCATCACCATGGCCGCTTCCGGCCACTGGCCGATCAGCACCGCGCCAGTCACGGCAATGCTCATCAGCGCGTTGATGTTGAGGTTGCGGTTTTTCAGGGCGATCCAGCCCTTCTTGTAGGTACCCAGGCCACAGCCGAGGATCGCTGCCAGCGCCAGCGCCGCCACCACCCACTCCGGGGCCAGTGCGGCAAAGTGCACGATTTCGGCGGCGATCGCGGCAATACCGGACAGCGCCAGGGGCCACCAGCGGGTCTTGGCCACTTGCGGTGCGCTGGCAGTGCTATCGTCTTCGGCGCCAAGCGGCTCGGCTTTCATGCCCAGGCTGTCGATGGCCTGCTCGATTTCAGCAGTGCCACCCAGGGTGTGGCGCACGCCAAGCACACGGTTGATCAGGTTGAACTCCAGCTGCTCGATACCGGCCAGCTTGCCCAGCTTGTCCTGGATCAGGGTCTGCTCGGTAGGGCAGTCCATGGCCTCGATGCGGAAACGGCTGAACTGGGCGTGGCTGCTGGCCTTTTCGCTCAGCTGGACCAACGCTGGCGCAGCAGCGCTGCCACAGCAGCTGTGGGCGTGGTGATCGTGCTTGTGTTCGTGGCTGACAGGCTGGTTCATGGGGTCATCCTTAATTTGAGCCTGTTGCCAAGTGAACACCCTGTAGCCACTATAGGGTCAAGCCACTTGCTGGAGAATTTCGTGATGAAGATCGGAGAACTGGCCAAAGCCACCGACTGCGCCGTGGAAACCATCCGCTACTACGAGCGTGAACAGCTGCTGCCGGAGCCGGCACGCAGCGACGGCAACTACCGGCTGTACACCCAGGCCCACGTCGAGCGGCTTACCTTCATCCGCAACTGCCGCACCCTGGACATGACCCTGGATGAAATCCGCAGCCTGCTACGCCTGCGCGACAGCCCCGATGATTCGTGCGGCAGCGTCAATGCGCTGATCGACGAACATATCGAGCATGTGCAGGCTAGGATCGATGGCCTGGTGGCGCTGCAGGAACAGCTGGTGGAGCTGCGGCGGCGCTGCAATGCGCAAGGGGCGGAGTGTGCGATCTTGCAGCAACTGGAGACGAACGGGGCGGTATCGGTGCCGGAAACCGAGCATTCGCATGTGGGGCGAAGTCATGGGCATTGAGATTTTGGGGCTGCTTTGCAGCCCATCGCGACACAAGGCCGCTCCTACAGGCTACGCGATCTCCTGTAGGAGCGGCCTTGTGTCGCGAAAGGGGCGCAAAGCGCCCCCGGCAATCTAGAACATCACACCGCCATCGGCGCCGTCATCGGCGCATGGTGCTCATACCCTTCCAGCCAGAAATCGCTCGGCTCGATCTTCTCCAGCCACTCCGGCTCGTACTTGCCCGTCTCGGCAAACGCCGGCACGCGGTCGCTGATCACCAGCTTCGGCGCCTCCAGCGGCTCACGCTTGAGCTGCTCGTTGAGCATGTCCAGATGATTTTCATACACATGGGCATCGCCGATGAAGTAGGTGAACCAGCGCGGGGTGTAGCCGGTCAGGCGGCCGAACAGCGACAGCAGCGCCGCGCCTTCGGTGAGGTTGAACGGCGTACCCAGGCCCAGGTCGTTCGAGCGGATGTAGAGGGTCAGGGAGATTTCCCTGGTCTCAACGTTCGGGTGGAACTGGTACAGCAGGTGGCACGGCGGCAGGGCCATTTCGTCCAGCTGCGCACAGTTCCAGCCGTGGAACAGGATACGGCGGCTGCCCGGGTCGTTGGCGATGGTGTCCAGGCACTGGCGCACCTGGTCGATGGCCTTGTACAGGATGACGAACGCGACGCCGTCCTCCTCGTCCTGGGCGATGCGGCGGAAGCCCGCCTTCTCGGCCATTTCGATGGCCGCCGGGTTGCTCAGCGGGATGCGCTTGTAGCCCGGCCACTGGCGCCATTGCACGCCGTAGATCTCGCCCAGGTCGTCATGGCCCTGGCGGAACGGGTTGGCCAGCCACTGGGCGTTCTCGTTGGCGTTCTGGTCCCAGACCTTGCAGCCCAGTTCGCGGAATTCACCGGCGTTCTTCACGCCACGCAGGAAACCGACCATTTCACCGATCGCCGACTTGAACGCCAGTTTGCGCGTGGTAATGGCCGGGAAGCCCTTCTGCAAGTCGAAACGCAGCATGGCGCCCGGCAGGCTGATGGTGCGGATGCCGGTGCGGTTGCCCTGCAGCGTGCCGTTGTCGATGACGTCGCGGACCAGGTCCAGATACTGTTTCATGGCTTACCTGTAGCAAAAACGGCAGGGGGATCGCCCCTGCCGTGGGATTAATCAGGCGGGTTTCGCCGTAGGCTTGCGATTATAAGCCCACCAGATCAGGCCAAGGCCAGCCAGGATCATCGGCACGCACAGAATCTGACCCATGGTCAGCCAGCCCCAGGCCAGGTAGCCAAGCTGGGCATCCGGTACGCGGACGAATTCGACGATGAAGCGGAAGATACCGTAGAACAGCGCGAACATGCCGGATACCGCCATGGTCGGCCGCGGCTTGCGCGAGAACGCCCAGAGGATCAGGAACAGCGCCACACCTTCGAGTGCGAACTGGTAAAGCTGCGATGGGTGACGCGGCAGCTGCGCCGGGTCGCTGAACGGCGGGAAGACCATCGCCCATGGCACGTCGGTGGCCTTGCCCCACAGCTCGGCGTTGATGAAGTTGCCGATGCGCCCGGCCCCCAGGCCGATCGGCACCAGCGGGGCGACAAAGTCCATCAGCTCGAAGAACGACTTGTTGTTGCGCTTGCCGAACCACAAGGCCGCCAGCATCACGCCGATGAAACCGCCGTGGAACGACATGCCACCCTTCCACACTTCGAAGATCAGCGTCGGATTGGCCAGGTAGGCGTGCAGGTCGTAGAAAAGCACGTAGCCCAGGCGACCACCGACGATCACACCCATCGACAGCCAGAACACCAGGTCGGAGAGCTTTTCGCGCGTCCAGGTGGGGTCGAAGCGGTTCAGCCGGCGCGAGGCGAGCAGCCAGGCACCGCCGATGCCGACCAGGTACATCAGGCCGTACCAATGGATTTTCAGCGGCCCGATGGCCACGGCCACGGGGTCTATCTGCGGGTAAGGCAGCATGGAACTTCCTCTCGATTCAAATCAAAAAGCTGAGGCCGACACAGAACAGCAGGGCTGCGAACAGGCGTTTCAACAAACGTGGCGACAGCTTGTGCGCCAGGCGCGCGCCGAAGCGGGCGAAAAACATGCTGGTCACGGCAATGCCGAGCAGCGCCGGCAGGTACACGTAACCCAGGCTGTGGGCCGGCAGGTGCTGCTCGTGCCAACCCAGCAGCATGAAACTCAGGGCACTGGCCAAGGCAATGGGCAGGCCACAGGCCGAAGACGTGGCCACTGCCTGCTGCATGGGCAGGCTGCGCCAGGTCAGGAACGGCACGGTCAGCGAACCGCCGCCGATGCCGAAAATGGCCGAAGCCCAGCCGATCACCCCACCTGCACCGATCAGCGCGGGCTTGCCGGGGATGCCACGACTGGCCTTGGGTTTGAGGTCCAGGGCCATCTGCGCGGCGATGACCAGGGCGAACACACCGATGATCTTTTGCAGCAACGGCCCCTGTATCAGCGAGGCGGTCTTGGCGCCGACACCGGCCCCAAGGAGGATGCCGAGGGTCATCCAGGCGAAGATCGGCCATTGCACCGCGCCCTTGCGATGGTGCTCGAGCACGGCGTTGATCGAGGTGAAAACGATGGTTGCCAGCGACGTACCGACAGCCAGGTGGGTCAGCACCGAGGCATCGAAACCCTGCAAGGTGAAGCTGAACACCAGCACCGGCACGATGATGATACCGCCGCCCACGCCGAACAGCCCGGCCAGCACACCGGCGCAGGCGCCCAACAGCAGATAGAGCACGAATTCCATTCGTCTTCCCCGAGAAAACAATCCGGCATGGTAACGGAAGCCGGGCTCGGGGCTCTAGTGAACAGTGTGTCAGGATGGATCCTCCCTGCCGCTGTGGGTACAGTGGCGAAAAAACGGAGGCCCGACAGATGTGCCTGATCGTATTCGCCTGGCGGCCGGGGCACGCCCTGCCGCTGATCGTGGCGGCCAACCGCGATGAGTTCTATGCCCGCCCCACCCAGGCCCTGGCGGCCTGGGAGGATGCACCCGGGGTATATGCCGGGCGCGACCTGGAAGCCGGCGGCACCTGGCTGGGCGTCGGCCCGCAGGGGCGGTTCGCGGCGCTGACCAATATTCGCGACCCGGCGCAGGCACTGGGGCCACGCTCGCGGGGCGAGCTGGTGGCGGCGTATCTGCAGGGGGAGTTGGGGGTCGAGGCCTATCTGGACCAGGTGGCCAGCCGCAGCAGGCAATATTCAGGGTTCAACCTGCTGGTGGGCGATGGACGGCAGTTGGGCTACCTGCATGCCCAAGACGCGGCGCCGCGCTTGCTGGAGGCCGGGGTTTACGGGCTTTCCAATGCCGGGCTAGATACGCCTTGGCCGAAGCTGGTGAAGGCGCGCAGTGGGCTGGAAGGGTTACTGGAAACGCCAGAGCCACAGCGCTTGCTAGCGTTGCTGGCCGATGCCGAACCGGCGCCGGAGGGCGAGTTGCCGGAGACGGGCGTGGGGTTGGCGACCGAGAAGTTGCTGTCGAGCGTGTTCATTGCCAGCCAGAACTACGGGACGCGGGCGAGCACGGTGCTGATAGTGGATGATCAGGGGAAAAGGCGGCTTATTGAGCGCAGTTTTGGGCCATTTGGCGGGCACTTGGGGGAAGTTGAGCTTTCGGTCTGAGCACTGTGCTGGCCTTTGTGGGAGCGGGCGAGCCCGCGAACACCGGCGAAGCCGGTGCCATACAGCGAGTCGCCTGCTTCGCGGGCACGCCCGCTCCCACAAACCCGCGAAGAGGCCGGAACAGGCACCCCGCATTCAGAGGGTCTTATTGGCCCCAGGCCCGATCATCCGCGCCAACCCAAGGTTTTTCAGGGCCAGTTGCAGCGAGCTGTGGATAACCTGCGGGTTGTCATGGCTCAGTGCCTCGGTCAGCAATTCCTTGGCCTTGACCAGGTTGATCTGGCGCAGCATCCACTTCACCTTCGGCAGGTTGGTGGCGTTCATCGACAGACTGTCGAAGCCCATGGCCATCAACAGGATCGCCGCTGCCGGGTCACCGGCCATCTCACCGCAGATACTCACCGGCTTGCCTTCGCCATGGGCGTCGCGCACCACCGTGTTCAGCGCCTGCAACACCGCCGGGTGCAGGTAGTCGTACAGGTCGGCGACCCGCGGGTTGTTGCGGTCCACCGCCAGCAGGTACTGGGTCAGGTCGTTGGAACCGACCGACAGGAAGTCCACCTGCCGCGCCAGCTCCTTGGTCTGGTAAACCGCCGCAGGAATTTCCACCATCACGCCAACTGGTGGCATCGGCACATCGGTGCCTTCGTCACGCACCTCGCCCCAGGCGCGGTGGATCAGGTGCAGCGCCTCTTCCAGCTCATGGATGCCGGAAATCATCGGCAGCAGGATACGCAGGTTGTTCAGCCCCTCGCTGGCCTTGAGCATGGCGCGGGTCTGAACCAGGAAGATTTCCGGGTGGTCGAGGGTGACGCGGATGCCGCGCCAGCCGAGGAACGGGTTTTCTTCCTTGATCGGGAAGTACGACAGCGACTTGTCGCCACCGATGTCGAGGGTACGCATGGTCACCGGCAGCGGGTGGAAGGCCGCCAGCTGCTCGCGGTAGATGGCCAGCTGCTCTTTCTCGCTGGGGAAGCGCTGGTTGATCATGAACGGCACTTCGGTGCGGTACAGCCCCACCCCTTCGGCGCCACGCTGCTGGGCACGGGCCACGTCGGCGAGCAGGCCGGTGTTGACCCACAGCGGCATGCGGTGGCCGTCCGGGGTAACGCACGGCAGTTCGCGCAGGGCATCCAGGCCCTGGGCCAGCTGGCGCTCCTCCTCGACCACGTCGCTGTACTGCTTGCGCAGCACTTCGCTGGGGTTGGTGAACACCTCGCCCTTGTAGCCGTCGACGATCATCTCGATGCCGTCGACCTTGGAATAAGGCAAATCGACCAGGCCCATCACCGTGGGGATGCCCATGGCGCGAGCCAGGATGGCGACGTGGGAGTTGCCCGAGCCCAGTACCGAGACCAGGCCGACCAGCTTGCCTTCAGGCACTTCGCCGAGCATCGCCGGGGTCAGCTCTTCACTGACCAGGATGGTGTTGTCGGCATACACCAGCGACTGCGCGCGGGCTTCCTGCAGGTAGGCCAGCAGGCGCCGGCCCAGGTCCTTGACGTCGGAGGCGCGCTCGCGCAGGTAGTCATCGTCCATCAGCTCGAAGCGGTTGACGTGCTCGCCCACCACCTGGCGCAGTGCGCCCTGGGCCCACTGGCCGGTCTTGATGACTTCGGTCACCTCACCGCCCAGAGCCGCGTCTTCGAGCATCATCAGGTACACATCGAACAGTGCACGCTCCTCCGGGCGCAGCTGGGTGGCCAGCTTGGCCGACAGCTTGCGCATATCGTCGCGCACACCTTCGAGGGCGTTCTGGAACAGCTTCAGTTCGGCGTCGATGTCATCGACGGTCTTGTCCGGCACCACTTCCAGATCGGCTGGCGGTAGCATCACCACTGCGCGCCCCACGGCGGCGCCAGGCGAGCCCGGTACGCCGACGAAGCGCGCTTCCTGGATGCCCTTGCCCTGGCGGCCCAGGCCACGGATCGAGCCAGTAGCCTCGGCGTGGGCGATAACCCCTGCGAGCTGGGCGCTCATGGTGACCAGGAAGGCTTCTTCGCCCTCGTCGAACTGGCGGCGCTCCTTTTGCTGGATGACCAATACCCCGACCACGCGGCGGTGGTGGATAATCGGCGCACCGAGGAAGGAGGCGAATTTTTCCTCGCCGGTTTCGGCAAAGTAGCGGTAACGCGGGTGGTCGGCAGCGTTTTCCAGGTTCAGCGGCTCTTCCCGGGTACCGACCAGGCCGACCAGGCCTTCGTTGGGGGCCATGCTGACCTTGCCGATGGAACGCTTGTTCAGGCCTTCGGTGGCCATCAGCACGAAGCGGTTGGTTTCCGGGTCGAGCAGGTAGACCGAGCAGACCTGGCTGCCCATGGCCTCCTTGACACGCAAGACAATGATCCCCAACGCCGACTTGAGATCTTTGGCGGAGTTTACTTCCTGGACGATCTTGCGCAGCGTATTGAGCATGGCTCGGGGTCGAACTCCGTCGTCAGTCGCGCGTCAGCAGACGCGGTGCTAGCTCTTTCAGGGCGCGTCGGTAGACCTCGCGCTTGAATGTCACAACCTGGCCCAGCGGGTACCAATAGCTGACCCAGCGCCAGCCGTCGAATTCCGGCTTGCCGGTCAGGTCCATCCGCACCCGTTGTTCGTTGCTGACCAGACGCAGCAGGAACCATTTCTGCTTCTGGCCGATGCACAGCGGCTGGCTATGCGTACGCACCAGTCGCTGGGGTAAACGATAACGCAACCAGCCACGGGTGCAGGCAAGAATTTCCACATCATCGCGTTCAAGGCCAACTTCTTCGTTCAGCTCGCGGTACAGGGCATCTTCCGGCGTCTCGTCAGGGTTGATGCCACCCTGGGGAAACTGCCAGGCATCCTGGTTGATCCGTCGAGCCCATAGCACCTGCCCGGCATCATTCGTGAGAATGATCCCGACATTGGGGCGAAAACCATCCGGGTCGATCACGGCAGCAACCTCGCAAACGCATGTCACCGCATTGTTCCACAAAGCTTGCGAGCGCAGCAACGCGCCCGCCAAGCTTATGTGCAGCAGCGTGAAAACTCCGTATTCTGCGGGCCTACCCTGTGGCTTATGCGAGTGACCGCGATGCGCCTGGCTTTATTCGACCTGGACAATACCCTCCTCGGTGGCGACAGCGACCATGCCTGGGGTGACTACCTTTGCCAGCGCGGCATCCTCGACCCGGTTACCTACAAGCAACGCAACGATGGCTTCTATCAGGAATACCTGAACGGCACCCTGGACCTGCAGGCCTACCTGGCCTTTTCCATGGAAATCCTTGCGGCAACACCGGTAGCCCAGCTCGACGAATGGCACCGCGACTTCATGCGCGCCTGCATCGAGCCGATCATCCTGCCCAAGGCGCTGACCTTGCTGCAGCAGCACCGCGAGGCCGGCGACCAGCTGGTGATCATCACCGCCACCAACCGCTTCGTCACCGCACCGATTGCCCGGCGCCTGGGGGTTCGCGTGTTGCTGGCGACCGAATGCGAAACGCGTGATGGCCGCTATACCGGGCGTAGTACCGATATACCGTGTTTCCGTGAAGGCAAGGTGACGCGGCTGGAGCGCTGGATGCTGGAAAACGGCTTCGACCTTGAGGACAGCTATTTCTATAGCGACTCGATGAACGATTTGCCGCTGTTGCAGCGGGTGGCGCATGCGGTGGCGGTGGACCCCGACCCGAAGCTGCGGGCGGAGGCCGAGATGCGTGGGTGGCCTGTGGTTTCGCTGCGGGATTGAGGTTTTCCTGTAGCGGCCACTTCGCGGGCATGCCCGCTCCCACAGGGATCACCACAGGCCTGGAGGGCTGCGCCGTACCTGTGGGAGCGGGCGCGCCCGCGAAGAGGCCGGTACATACAGCACTAGGCTGACAGACCGGCTTGGCCCCCATCAGCCCGGCGATGGACAGGAAGCAAACCCCACTGAACACCGCCAGTGCCAAGGTAAAGCGCAGCCCCACCACCTCGGCCTTGCGCAGCCGGTTCAACCGCACCAGCAGCCACCACACGGCAAACGCGCCCAGCGTATAGATGACGCTGGACGCCAGCACCCAGGTCTGCCCCAGCGGCCAGCCCACCAGGTGCACCAGCCACCAGCCGGTGAACGGCATGCTCACCAGGCACAGGCCCATCACCAGCCAGACGAACACCAGCGGCCGACGCAGCAGCTTGGCGTAGGCCTCGGCATCGCCCTGGCGGCGGGCGCGCACGGTCCAGAGCGCCAGGCCCAGAGCACCCAGCAGCAGGAGCGCGGTGGCGATGATGTGCAGGGTCTTGAGGGTGGTCAGGTGTTCCATGTCCGAATTGTCCTTTGTCAGGCCATTTTTGCAGCAGCCCCTAACCCTTGTAGGAGCGGCCTTGTGTCGCGAAAGGGCCGCAAAAGCGGCCCCGGGATCTCGGCCATGATCACACATTGCCGGGGCCGCCTTGCGGCCCATCGCGACACAAGGCCGCTCCTACAAAAAGCGAGATATCTGGCTTAGCTTAGCCGCTCAGCCCAGGAACAGCTTGTAAGCCGGGTTGTCGGTTTCGTCCCAGTACGGGTAGCCGATCTTCGCCAGCGCCGCCGGCACCATGTGGCGCTCGTCCTCCGGCACCTGCAACCCCGCCACCACGCGCCCGTCAGCGGCGCCATGGTTGCGGTAGTGGAACATCGAAATGTTCCAGCGCCCGCCCAGCTTGTTGAGGAAGTTGAACAGCGCCCCCGGCCGCTCGGGGAACTCGAAGCGCAGCACCATCTCGTCACTGGCACCGGCCGAATGACCACCAACCATATGGCGAATATGCAGCTTGGCCAGCTCGTTGTCGGTCAAGTCGGTAACCGGGAAGCCCTGCTCGGTCAGTTGCTGTACCAGCGCCGCACGCGGGTCGTTTTCCGGGTGGGTCTGCACGCCGACGAAGATATGCGCCTCGTCGGAGGTGTGCTTGCGGTAGTTGAATTCGGTGATCTGGCGCTTGCCGATAGCCTCGCAGAAGGCCTTGAAGCTGCCCGGGCGCTCAGGGATGGTCACGGCGATGATCGCTTCGCGCTTTTCACCCAGCTCGGCACGCTCGGCCACATGGCGCAGGCGGTCGAAGTTGACGTTGGCACCGGAGTCGATGGCCACCAGGGTCTGCCCGGTCACGCCGTACAACTCGACGTACTTCTTGATGCCCGCCACGCCCAAGGCACCGGCAGGTTCGGTGATCGAGCGGGTATCATCGTAGATATCCTTGATAGCCGCGCAGATTTCGTCGGTACTGACGGTGACCACTTCATCCACATGATGGCGGCAGATGTCGAAGGTGTGCTGGCCG
This sequence comes from Pseudomonas asiatica, assembly GCF_009932335.1. Classification (NCBI taxonomy): domain Bacteria; kingdom Pseudomonadati; phylum Pseudomonadota; class Gammaproteobacteria; order Pseudomonadales; family Pseudomonadaceae; genus Pseudomonas; species Pseudomonas asiatica. The sequence goes on along the minus strand of NZ_BLJF01000003.1, from coordinate 495,446 downwards.
ATCTGCGCCACCGCCACGCCGTCGGCGAACAGCCCGACCTGCGGCAGCACCACGCGCTCGCCGGCCGCCATGGCCGCCTGCAGGCAGTTGGAGTCGTCCGGCTCGACACCAATCACTTTGATTTCCGGGCGCAGGTATTTCACGTATGCAGCAATGCCGGCGATCAGGCCACCGCCACCCACCGGCACGAAGATCGCGTCCAGCTGGCCTGGGTGCTGGCGCAGGATCTCCATGGCCACGGTGCCCTGCCCGGCGATGGTGTGCGGGTCGTCGTAGGGGTGCACGTAGACGAAGCCCTTTTCATCGACCAGTTTCAGCGAATAGGCCAGCGCCTCGGGGAACGAGTCGCCATGCAGCACCACCTTGCCGCCCCGCGAACGCACGCCCTCGACCTTGATCTCCGGGGTGGTCTTGGGCATCACGATAGTGGCCTTGATGCCCATCTCGCGCGCGGCCAGGGCTAGGCCCTGGGCGTGGTTGCCGGCCGAGGCGGTGACCACGCCACGGGCCAGTTCTTCCGGGGTCAGTTGGGCCAGCTTGTTGTAGGCCCCGCGGATCTTGAACGAGAACACCGGCTGCAGGTCTTCGCGCTTGAGCAGAATCTGGTTGCCCAGGCGCTTGCTCAGCTGCCCGGCGCTCTGGAGCGGGGTTTCGACCGCAACGTCGTAGACGCGCGAGGTGAGGATCTTCTTGACGTACTGTTCGAGCATCGGGAATGCATCACTGGGCCGCGGGACAAGGGCTGGGAGTCTACCCCAGCGCTACGTCGGGCGACCACAGCAAAGCCGCCCGAGCCGTTATACTAGGCTCTTTTCAAAACCGCCCTGCCCCCTCTCGGAGCCCGCATGACCCAGGACCAACTCAAACAGGCCGTCGCCCAGGCCGCTGTCGACTTCATTCTGCCCAAGCTGGATGAAAAGAGCGTCGTCGGCGTCGGCACCGGTTCGACCGCCAACTTCTTCATCGACGCCCTGGCTCAGCACAAGACCGCCTTCGACGGCGCGGTCGCCAGCTCCGAAGCCACTGCCCAGCGTCTGAAGGGCCATGGCATCCCGGTCTACGAGCTGAACAGCGTCAGCGAACTGGAGTTCTACGTGGACGGCGCCGACGAGAGCGACGCGCACCTGAACCTGATCAAAGGCGGCGGCGCAGCCCTGACCCGCGAGAAGATCGTCGCCGCCGTGGCCAAGACCTTCATCTGCATCGCCGATGCCAGCAAGCTGGTACCGGTGCTGGGCGCGTTCCCGCTGCCGGTCGAAGTGATCCCGATGGCCCGCAGCCACGTGGCGCGCCAGCTGGTCAAATTGGGCGGTGACCCGGTGTACCGTGAGGGCGTGGTTACCGACAACGGCAACGTGATCCTCGATGTGCACAACCTGCAGATCACCAACCCGGTGGAGCTGGAAGCGCAGATCAATGCCATTGTTGGCGTGGTGACCAACGGCCTGTTCGCGGCGCGGCCGGCAGATTTGCTGCTGCTGGGTACCTCTGAGGGCGTGAAGAGCCTCAAGGCCGAGTAACTTTCTGCTAGAGCTTCGCCCTCGATTCGCAGCACAAGGCTGCTCCTACAGGGGTACGCGGTTTCCTGTAGGAGCAGCCTTGTGCTGCGAATGGGCTGCAAAGCAGCCCCACCTGCTCACTCCGCTGGCTGTTTGAACACATAGAACAGGTTCGGCTCACTGACCAGATAGATGGTCCCCGCCTCATCCATCGCAATCCCCTCCGCCTGTGGCACCGTCGCCTGCAACCCCTGGAACCCCTTGCGCAACGACAAGGTACTCAGCGGCCGGCCCTCCACATCCAGCTCCAGCACCAGCCGCGACTCGTCCGACAGCGCCAGCAGGTGCCCGCTGCGCTCATCGAACTGCAAGCTCGACAGGTCCCGCACGAACAGCCGCGAATCACGCTTGCGGTCCTGCACCACATGCACCGCATAGGGCTGCTCAGGATTGTCGTGCGGGAAGCCATGCACCTCGTAGATCAGCATTGGGTCACGCTCCTTGGCCACGAACAGGCGCTTGCCCGCCGAATCATAGGCCAGCCCCTCGAAGCCCTTGTTGCCATTCAGGCCAATGCCCAGGGTCAGCTGCTCGGCATCGCCGGCATCGAGGAACATCGTGTCGTCCTCCAGGCGCACGCGAATCAGCCGCTGCTGACGCTCGTCGGTGATCACATAGCTGTTGGGCCCGACGTACTCCACGGCTTCCGGGTCGCCGAAGCCGGTCAGCGGCACTCGGCGCAGGATGCGCCCGTCCAGCGACAGCTCGATCAGCTCCGAGCGTGCATTGGTAACGGTAAACAGAGTCTTGCGGTCGGGGTCGTAGGTCAGCGCCGAGATGTCGTCATCCAGCCCCTCGATCGGCTGCGCCTCCACCACCACCCGGTAACGGTCCAGGCCGATGCTTTGCTCGGCTGGCTGCCACCAGGCGTTGAGGTTGAACCAGCCACGCTCGAACAGGCGAAACTCCTGCCCGGCCAAGCCGAGCAGGATCAGGCCGATAACGACCAGAACAGGGAACGGACGAACAAAACGGCGCATGAGGGAAGACTCGACACAGGGGTGACGAATCTAATCACGAACAACTGAAGTAAAGCTTAATGCCAGCATCCGAAAAGTCGGATGTTTGGGTCAGTTTTTGCTGAAGCGATAGAACAGTGCAGGCTCGCTGACCATGTACAGGTTGCCCTTGTCGTCCATGGCCACCCCTTCGGCACGCGGGATGGTGTCCTGCAGGCCGTTGAAACCGCCGAGCAGGGTCATGAAACTGACTTGCTGGCCCTGCTCGTCCAGTTCCAGAAGCATGTTGGAGTCGGACGACAGCACCAGCAAGTGGCCGGTACGCGGATCCACGCCAAGCGCCGATAGGTTGCGCAGGTCAAGTTCATCACTGGGCAAAAGCTGTTTTTCACCCGTGAGCGGGCTGCGGCCGTCGGTATTCCAGGTATACAGCCTGGGCGGGCGCTCCTCGCCGATGACCAGGCGCTGGCGCAGCGGGTCCCAGGCCACCGCCTCGAAGCCCTTGTTGCTCTTCAACGACGGGCCCAGGTCGTGGCTCTGGAAATCATCATGGTTCAACGAGGTGGTCTGCGCATCCACCTTGACCACGGTCAGGTCGTGCAGGCGCTCATCGGTGATTGCCAGGTAGCCGTCTTCCAGTACGGCGACGCCTTCCGGGTTGTTCCAGCCGTTGAGGGGGATCTTGCGCAGTACATCGCCATCCAGGCTCAGTTCGACCAGGATCGGGTTCTTGCCCATGACTGCGAACAGGGTGCGGGTACGCGGGTTGAAGGCCACATCTGAAGCTTCATCGTCGTCCATGCCCGGCAACGGTTTGGCATTGATGTCGACCTTGTAGTCTGGTAGCCATACGCTCTCGCTGCGCTCGGCGGCGCTTTCGAAACTTTCTTTGACCCACAGCGCACCGCGGTCATCCCAGTGCATGGCTACGGCCACGCCATAGCCGACTACCGCCGCCACAGCCAGGCCGAAGGGCCAGCGCAGAAAGAAACGACGCTTGGGGGTTGCCGGGGCGCTGGAGGGAGATGGCATGCAGGGGTCCTGGGGAAATGGGCGAAGATTCGCGCATTATCCGGATCAGGTGTGAAAAATCGGTAAACAGGACCGGCCTCTTCGCGGGTTTACCCGCGAAGAAGGCGACGCGGTCTCGAGTCAGAGCACCCGGCTTTCGAAGCGGCTCACACCCGGCAACTCCAGCACCAATTCGTCACCGACATTGAACGGCCCCACACCCGCCGGGGTACCGGTGAGGATCACATCCCCCGCCTGCAGCGAGAAATGCGCGGCCATGTGCTGGATCATCGGCACGATCGGGTTGAGCATCATCGCGCTGTTACCATCCTGGCGAACTTCGCCGTTGACGGTCAGGCGCACTGGGATGTCGGTCACATCCTCGAAGCTGGCGGCCGACACGAACGGCGGCAGTACGCAGGCGCCATCGAAGCACTTGGCCAACTCCCAGGGCAGGCCCTTCTCTTTCAGCTTGGCCTGCACGTCACGCAGGGTAAGGTCTAGCGCCGGTGCATAGCCGGAAATGGCGTCCAGCACCTCTTCCTCACTCGGGTGAGTCGACAGCGGCTTGCCCAGCAGCACGGCAATTTCCGCCTCATAGTGCACCGAGCCACGTTCCGTCGGGATCTTGAAGCCGCCCTCGGCTGGTACCACGCAGCTGCCCGGCTTGATGAACAGCAGCGGTTCGGTGGGGATCGGATTGTCCAGCTCCTTGGCATGCTCGGCATAGTTACGGCCGATGCAAACCACCTTGCCCAGCGGGAAGTGAATGCGTGTGCCGTCTACGTACTGATGCTGGTAACTCATGGCCGACTCCTCTGGACACTGCTTTCTATTCAGGTGCGAAGATCTTACCCGGATTCATGATGCCGTTAGGGTCGAACACGGCCTTTATTGCCTTCATGCAGGCAATTTCTTCGGGCGAGCGGCTATAGCCCAGGTAGTCACGCTTGGTCATGCCCACACCATGCTCGGCGGAGATCGAGCCGTTGTAGCGCTCGACGATCTCGAACACCCACTTGTTGACCTTGGTGCACGAGGCGAAGAAGTCGTCCTTGCTCATGTGCTCGGGCTTGAGGATGTTCAGGTGCAGGTTGCCGTCGCCGATGTGGCCGTACCACACCACTTCGTAATCCGGGTAATGTTCGGCGACGATGGCATCTATATCGCGCAGGAACGCTGGCACTTTCGACACCGTGACAGAAATGTCGTTCTTGTACGGGGTCCAGTGCGAGATGGTTTCCGACAGGTACTCGCGCAGTTTCCACAGGTTTTTCAGCTGGGTCTCACTCTGGCTCATCACCCCGTCCAGCACCCAGCCTTGCTCGACGCAGTGCTCGAAGGTGGCCAGGGCTTCGTTGGCCACCTCCTCGGTGCTGGCCTCGAATTCCAGCAGCGCATAGAACGGGCAGTCGGTCTCGAACGGTGCCGGCACATCGCCACGCGCCAGGATCTTGGCCAGGCCCTTGTCGGAAAAGAACTCGAAGGCGGTCAGGTCCAGCTTGCCCTGGAAGGCATGCAGCACCGGCATGATCGAGTCGAAATCCGGGGTCCCCAGCACCATCGCGGTGAGGTTGCGCGGCGCACGGTCCAGACGCATGGTGGCCTCGACCACAAAGCCCAGGGTACCTTCGGCACCGATGAACAGCTGCCGCAGGTCGTAGCCGGTGGCGTTCTTGATCAGGTCCTTGTTCAGCTCCAGCAGCTCACCCTTGCCGGTCACCACTTTCAACCCGGCCACCCAGTTGCGGGTCATGCCGTAGCGAATCACCTTGATTCCGCCGGCATTGGTGCCGATATTGCCGCCAATCTGGCTGGAACCGCTGGAGGCGAAGTCCACGGGGTAATACAGGCCCTGTTCTTCGGCGTAGGCCTGCAGCTGGCGGGTAATCACCCCTGGCTGGCAGACCACGGTGCGGTCGAAGGCATTGAAGCCGAGAATCTGGTTCATGTAGTCGAAGGCGACCACCACTTCGCCATTGGCCGCCACGGCGCCTGCGGAAAGCCCGGTACGCCCGCCAGACGGCACCAGCGCCACCTTGTGCGTATTGGCCCAGCGCACGATCGCCTGCACCTGCTCCACCGTCTTGGGAAAGACGATGGCGCTGGGTGCCGGTGGGTAATGCTTGGTCCAGTCCTTGCCATAGGCTTCCAGGGAAGCTGCGTCGGTCAGGACCTTGCCAGGGTCGACAAGGGTCATCAGTTCATCAATTACAGCGGGGTGGGTCATCGCTGGAACTCTCGACTTATTCATAGTCACCCTGAGCACTCTTCACCTGTCGGGATAAGCTCAGATTGTGTCGCGTATGCTAGCATAGCCCTCCCGCTGTTCATGCTAAGGCCGCCTTTGCGCCTAGCATCACCCTCGCCATTTTTTCTCCGGGATACAGGTTTACGCAGATGAGCAAGACTTCTCTCGACAAGAGCAAGATCCGGTTCCTTCTTCTTGAAGGTGTGCACCAGAACGCGGTCGATACCCTCAAGGCCGCCGGCTACACCAACATCGAATACCTCACTGGTTCGCTGCCGGAAGCCGAGCTGAAGGAAAAGATCGCAGATGCCCACTTCATCGGCATCCGTTCGCGCACCCAGCTGACCGAAGAGATCTTCGACTGCGCCAAGAAACTGGTCGCCGTTGGCTGCTTCTGCATCGGCACCAACCAGGTCGACCTGGAAGCTGCCCGCGAGCGCGGTATCGCCGTGTTCAACGCGCCATACTCCAACACCCGTTCGGTAGCCGAACTGGTACTGGCCGAAGCCATCCTGCTGCTGCGCGGCATCCCCGAGAAGAACGCTTCCTGCCACCGTGGCGGCTGGATCAAGAGCGCGGCCAATTCCTTCGAAATCCGCGGCAAGAAGCTGGGTATCGTCGGTTACGGCTCGATCGGCACCCAGCTGTCGGTCCTGGCCGAGAACATGGGCATGCAGGTGTATTTCTACGACCCGCTGACCAAGCTGCCACTGGGCAACGCCGTGCAGGTCACCAGCCTGCACGAGCTGCTGGGCCTGGCCGACATCGTTTCGCTGCACGTGCCTGAGCTGCCGTCCACCCAGTGGATGATCGGCGAGAAGGAAATCCGCGCGATGAAGAAGGGCGCGATCCTGATCAACGCCGCACGCGGCACGGTGGTCGAGCTGGACCACCTGGCCGCCGCCATCAAGGACCAGCACCTGATCGGCGCCGCCATCGACGTGTTCCCGGTGGAGCCGCGCTCCAACGACGAGCAGTTCGAAAGCCCGCTGCGTGGCCTGGACAACGTGATCCTGACCCCGCACATCGGTGGTTCCACTGCCGAAGCCCAGGCCAACATCGGCCTGGAAGTGGCCGAGAAGCTGGTCAAGTACAGCGACAACGGTACCTCGGTATCCTCGGTCAACTTCCCGGAAGTGGCCCTGCCGGCGCACCCAGGCAAGCACCGCCTGCTGCACATCCACGAAAACATCCCGGGCGTGCTCAGCGAAATCAACAAGGTCTTCGCCGAGAACGGCATCAACATCTCTGGTCAGTTCCTGCAGACCAACGAGAAAGTCGGTTACGTGGTGATCGACGTTGACGCCGAGTACTCCGACCTGGCGCAAGAGAAGCTGCAACAGGTCAAGGGCACCATCCGTTCCCGCGTGCTGTTCTAAGTTCGCTGGCGGCATGAAAAAAGGGAGGCCCTGGTGGCCTCCCTTTTTTTGCCTGTGACATTGGTGTCGCTTGCTTCGCGGGCTTGCCCGCGAAGAGCTCAACCCCTATTTCACGTCGACAGTAATCTTCTGCGACACGACGCTCGGCTTGAACGGCACGTGATACTGGTCACCCAGCACCAGCTGCAGGGTGTGCTTGCCTGGGGTCAGGGTAATGCTGGTTTCGGTCTGCGCCTTGCCGAAGTGCAATACTTGCGGGCCATCCGGCAACGCGGTGCCGGCCTGTGGCATCAGGCTGGCCGGCAGGGCCATGTCGGCCACCGGCTCTTTATCCACATCCACCAGCAGGTGGTGGTGGCCGGAGTGCGGGGTGTTGTCACCCGCAGGCTTGAGCGCCATGCCCTCGATGCCGAACTTGACGGTGAAGGTCTTGTCGACCGTGGCGCCATCGGCAGGGGAAACGATGAAGACCTTGGCATCCTTGGGCGGCTCCTGGCTCTTCAGGGCATCTGCGGCACTGGCGAACATCGACGCTCCCATCATCAGACCAGCAACGGCAGCACGCGAAAATAGGCTGTTCATTCACTTCTCCTGTGATTCACTTATTGACCGCCGCCAGTATTCCAGTGGCGGCGGTGGTTCACCTTAGTTGATATGTTTGCCCAGATGTTCACATCCTCAGGCAGAAATATTTCAATCAGGGTTAAACAATGCCGAGGCTTCAAGGTCATAGGCTGCGCTCGACCACGGCGAGGAAGAAAGCCGTGGCGAAGGTTATTCATCTGCCAAAGAGAAAAGGGGCTTTAATGCGTTCGACCATAGGAGTAATGCTGGCGGTACTGATCACGCCATTGGCTCAGGCCGAGCTGATAGACGAAATTGCCGACCGGGGCGAACTGCGCATAGCCGTACAGGCCGACAACTCGCCGTACGCATTCAAGGAAAATGACCACCTGAGCGGCTTCGAGATCGACTTCGGCCAGGCGCTGGCCAAGGAACTGGACCTGCGCGCCGAGTTCATCGAAGCCCCTGCGGCAGAGGTACTGCCCGGTGTCGAGAGTGGCAAGTACGACATCGCACTGACCCCGTCGAGCGAATCGCCCAAAGGTGACGGCCAGCTCGATATGAGCCTGCCGTTTGGCGAGAAGCAGCTGGTGATCCCGTTCCAGAAGGACAACCCGGCGTTCGAGAGCGCGGTGAACAATGCACTGCAGCGGCTCAAGGACAGCGGGCGGACTGCCGAGCTTGAGCAGAAGTGGTTCAAGGGTGTGCCTGAGACTGCGTCCGGGCAGTAAGCGCTTTATTGCCTATCACGGCCTCTTCGCAGCACAAGGCTGCTCCTACAGGGATCGCTTACCCTTGTGCTGCGAAAGGGCCGGGACAGGCTCAAGCCGAAAGCCCAGCCAACGCCTGCTCCGCCAGTTCCAGCTCCAGCTCGCTGAACACCAGCACCCCCGCCCGCCGCAGTAATGCCGTGGTCACCCCTTCCCCGGCCACCTTCACACCACTGAACGTGCCGTCATAGGTCAACCGGTTGCCACACGAAGGGCTTCCAGCCTTCAGCACGGCCACGCGAATGCCATGCCGGCGCACCAGGTCCAGCGCCCGCTGCGCCCCGGCCAGGAACTCGGCGCTGACATTCTCGCCCGTCACCGTAAGCACCTGCGCGTCACCATCGAGCACCTCCCCACCCTGCCCGCCCGGTATCTCTGCAGGCGGCCGTGGAGTCGGCAAGCCACCCGCCACTTCCGGGCACAACGGCACCACGCGCCCTTCGGCCTGCCAGCGCTGCAACAGGTCGGGGTGACCACTGGCTCGGCCGTCATAGCGCACTGGCTGCCCCAGCAGGCAGGCGCTGACCAGCACCTTGGGCAGGTCAGAACGGGTCATTGCCACGGCGTCGGAACCAGCCGGTCAACGACAGCCGCTCACGCCCGGCCGGCAGCACCTCATGGGGCACCTCGCCCGACAGGAACACTACCAGGCAGCCCGCCACCGGCTCGACATCATGCTCGACACCATCCGCCAGGAACATGCGCAACTGGCCACCGTCCTGCGGCTGCCAGCCTTCATTCAGGTACAGGACTGCCGACACCATGCGCCGGTCATCATCGCGGAAGCGGTCAAGGTGCCGGCGATAGAACGCCCCTGGCGGGTACAAGGCAAAATGGCACTCGAAGTCTTCCAGGCCAAGGAACAGGCCCTGGTTGATGGCCTGGCGCAGCTGGTCCATGGCGCTCAGGTACTGGTCGCAGGCCTCGGCCTGGCCGGGGTCGATCCACTGGATCTGGTCGCCGCGAATGGCCTCGCGCACCTCCTGGGCAGCACCGCGCCCAACCCCTGCAGGGTTGAGTTCGCCTTCGGCATCACGGCGCCGGCACTCGGCCGCGAGCGCACGCACCAGGTCGGCAGGCAGAAAAAGCGCCTGCTGGGACCAGCCATGGGTGGCCAGATCGTCGACGACGGCCGCAAGCATCGGGTGTTCAGGGGAGATGTGCATGGCGCGCATCATATCCATTAGCCATGCCGGCGCACAGCGCCACTTGGCCGAGAAGCACGCGGATATCTCGACAAACCGGCGCCCGGCCACGGACAATAGCCACCTGCCGACAGGAGTCCTGAATGCGCCGTCTGTTTTCCCTGATTCTGCTGATGATCTGCACCGTGCCTGTCTGGGCAGACAACCTGGATCAACTGTACAAGGCCGCCGGCTGGCCCGACCAGCGCGCCCATTTCAATGATGCCCTGACCGCTGCCCAGGAACGCTACCGCAACAGTTTGCCACCCGCCGTGTACCAGGCGCTGGTAAACAACAGCAACCAGCGCTTCCAGGCCCAGGCGGTGGACCGTCGCGCCCAGGCGCAGCTGCGCGCAACCTTGGCCAACCCGGCACCGGCGCTGGCTTTCTTCCGGTCGCCGCTGGGGCGCAAGGTGGTGGCTGCGGAGCTCAAGGCCACACGCAAGGACGAACTGGCCAGGAATGCCAAGGGCTTGCCGAAGATCCAGGCCAGCGATGATCGCCTGCTGATAATCGGGCATCTGGCCCAGGCCCTGCCGGCGCGCGAAGCCGGCGCCGAAGTGAGCCTGGCCATCGCCGGCGTGGCTGCCGACAGCCTCAGTTCGATGATCCCCGGCCTGTTCGGCGGCGGTCAGGCCCAGGGCCTGCTCGATGGTCAGCGCCAGCGTCTGATGAGCCAGATTGGCGAAGACCTCAACAACACGCTGCTGTATGTCTACCGCGACCTGTCCGATGCCGAGCTGGAAGAGTTCGCCACCTTTGCCGAGTCGCCGGACGGCAAGGCTTACTACCAGGCAGCCCTGGCCGCTGTACGCGCAGGCCTGGCGGTTGGCCAGAGCACCAACGACCTGAAGTGATCAGTTCAGGCGCTGGTCGATGAAGTCGAAGTAGCGCTTGCGAATGCCAGGTAGCTCGTTGGCCAGGTGGTGACGGGCCTCGGGCAGCATCAGAATCTGCGGCTCGGCAAACTTGGCCTTGAGTACTTCGAGGTTGTACGGCCAGTCCACTGTGCCATCCGCTTCTCCTTGCACGATCAACGGCCGCCGCGAGCTGCGCGGCGCGGCTTCGATACGCTTGACCCAGGCAATCAAGGCGCCCACCCAGGCGGTTGGCAGACGGCGCGGTTGCAGCGGGTCGGCTTCGAGGAACGGCAGGAAGGTCGGGTCATTGGTGTTCTCGCTGAAGCGCCGCTCGATGCCATTCACGAAGTGACGCAACACGCGATAGCTCAGCTTCGACCAGCGCCAGGCACAGGGCCGCACCAGCGGTGCCAACAGGATGACCTGGCCATCGATGGGGCTGCGCGCGCCTTGGTACAACAGGTGGTCCACGGCGATGGCGCCACCGGTGCTTTGCCCGCACAGGTGCCAGGGGCGCGGCAGTTGCAGCGTGCGCGCCTGTTCGAGCAAAGCCTCCAGCACCTGCTGGTAAACCGCGAAATCACTGATGCTGGCCCGCTCGCCGCTGGACAGGCCATGGCCGGGCAGGTCGCAACTGATCACGGCGAACCCCTGTTTGAGCGCCCAATCGATCACGTGACGGTACAGCCCCATGTGATCGTAATAGCCGTGCAGCAGAAACAGAGTCGCGCTCGGCTGCTCGGGTAGCCAGGCCTGCCCGACCAGATCGAACCCCGCGGCCTGGAAGCCGCCCAGCCAACTGTGAGCCGACAGGTTGAGGCCATAGAAGCGCTGGTAGTCTTGCGCCTGCGCCGACAACGGCTGGCGAACGGTCAGCGGCGCCAGGCTGGTGCGCAGGAGGTCGGGATGAAAGGCAGCGGGCATCGGGTACATCCACAGTGAAGCAAGTATTGATCTGGGATATTCAGCTCTGGCTGGCGTCGTGGCAAGCTTGCTCGATTTCAGGCCGATAGCGGTATCCCCCGGTAGGAGCAGCCTTGTGCTGCGAAGAGGCCGGTACTGCCACAACAACTCCCTCAGTCATGCCGGCCCTTTCGCAGCACAAGGCTGCTCCTACAGAGGGCCGCGGAAACTTCATGAAGACTCGGATCATCAAACCGCTGTGCACGGCAATCGCCCTTCTGGTCGGCGTGACCATCCTCTGGCAGGCCTACACCACCTTCCAGGCCCGCTACCTGCGCCCGTTCGACAACCAGGCCACGCTGTTCGACGGCAGCCAGCTGCAGTTGCCCCCCGAACTGGCAGGCCCCGGCCCGATCCGGGTAGTGCATTTCTGGGACCCGGCCTGCCCGTGCAACGTCGGCAACCAGCAGCACCTGGGCGACCTGGTCAGCCGGTTCGCCAGCCAGGGCGTGACCTTCCACGTGCTGCAAAAGCCCGACAGCCACGGCCAGCTGCCAGCCAACCTCACCGCCCTCAAGCCACTCGCCAGCCTGCCCGGCAGCGAACACCTGCCCGCCTCCCCGGCCGTGGCCATCTGGGACCGGCAAGGCCACCTGGCCTACTTCGGCCCTTACAGCGAAGGCGCGGTGTGCAATGCCAGCAACAGCTTCATCGAGCCGATCCTCAAGGCGCTACTCGACGGCCGCCAGGTGAGTGCCTCAAATACCCTGGCGGTGGGCTGCTACTGCCCCTGGGCCGGCTGACGCACCCGCGCAGGGTTGCCCACCACCACCGCCCCAGCCGGCACATCCCGAGTCACCACACTACCGGCACCCACCACGGCGTTATCGCCAATGGTCACCCCCGGCAGGATGATCGCCGCGCCGCCGATCCACACGTTGTTGCCGATGGTCACCGGCCGGCCACTCTCCAGCCCAGTGCGGCGCACCTCGGGGTCGAGCGGGTGGTCGGCGGTATAGATCTGCACGTTGGGGCCGATCTGGCAGTCATCACCGATACGCACCGGCAGCACATCGAGGATCACGCAGTTGAAATTCATGAAGGTGTTGCGGCCGACGCTGATGTTGTAGCCATAGTCGCAATAGAACGGCGGGCGGATCACCGCGCCTTCGCCGACCTGGCCAAAGTGCTCTACCAGGAGCCCATGACGTGCGTCGTTGAGCAATTCGACACTGCTGTTGTAGCGGTGCATCCAGTGCTTGTTGGCGATCTGCTCGGCCTGCAGCTCGGGGCAGCCAGCGTGATAGAGCTGGCCTGTAAGCATTTTCTGTTTTTCGCTGAGGGACATGGAAACTCCTTCCTGGGGCTATGCTCTGGTCGCGAATCCGCCGATCATCGGACCACATTTTTCGCTTGAACGCACAAGGAGCCTGCATGAAGCGCAGCTTGACCCTGTTGGCCGTGATGGTTGCCGTGGCCGCCGGCGCCGGATACTGGTATGTGCAGGGCAAGCTGCCGCAACGCGAGGGCGACGTGGCCATCGCCGGCCTGCAGGCGCCGGTCAACGTGCGCTACGACGCCCGTGGGGTGCCGCACCTGCAGGCGCAGAGCGAGCCGGACCTGTATCGTGCTCTCGGTTACGTGCATGCCCAGGACCGGCTGTTCCAGATGGAGATCCTGCGGCGCCTGGCCCGGGGCGAGCTGGCCGAGGTACTGGGCGACAAGCTGCTGCCCACCGACACCCTGTTCCGCAGCCTGCGCATTCGCGAACAGGCAGCACTGATGGCCAAGCGTCAGGACCGCCAGTCACCCGCCTGGCAAGCCCTGCAGGCCTACCTCGACGGGGTGAACAGCTGGCAGGCCAGCCACCCAAAACCCGTGGAGTTCGACCTGCTCGGCATCACCCCACGCCCCTTCAGCGCCGAAGACACCCTGAGCATCGCCGGCTACCTGGCCTACAGCTTCGCCGCCGCGTTTCGCACCGAGCCCGCGCTGACCTACATCCGCGACCAGCTGGGCCCTGAGTACCTGAACATCTTCGATCTCGCCTGGCAGCCCGAGGGCGCCTTGGGTACACCGCTAGCTGCTGCCGACTGGCAAAGCCTGGAGGCCCTCGCCCACCTCAGCCATGACGCGCTGGGCGATGCGGGCATCCCGCAATTCGAGGGCAGCAACGCCTGGGCCGTGGCCGGCAGCCGCACCCGCAGCGGCAGGCCGCTGCTGGCCGGCGACCCGCACATCGGTTTTGCGGTGCCGGCGGTGTGGTACGAGGCCGAGCTGTCGGCGCCGGGCTTCAACCTGTATGGCTACTTCCAGGCGCTCAACCCGTTCGCCCTGCTCGGCCACAACCGCGACTTCGGCTGGAGCCTGACCATGTTCCAGAATGACGACGTCGACCTGATCGCCGAGCGCACCAACCCTGCCGACGCCAACCAGGTGATGGTCGATGGCAAATGGCAGGCGCTGGAAAAGACCGAGCAGCAGATTGCCGTCAAAGGCGAAGCACCGGTCACCCTCAGCCTCCGCCGCTCGCCCCATGGCCCGATCGTCAACGACGTGCTGGGTGCCATTGCCGGGCCCACGCCAATCGCCATGTGGTGGGCGTTCCTAGAAACCGAAAACCCGCTCCTCGACGGTTTCTACCATCTCAACCGCGCGGATACCCTGGGCAAGATGCGCGAGGCTGCGGCCAAGGTGCATGCGCCAGGGCTGAACCTGGTCTGGGCCAATGCCCGTGGCGATATCGGCTGGTGGGCGGCGGCGCAGTTGCCGATCCGCCCCGACGGCGTCGACCCCGTGTTCATCCTCGATGGTGCCAGTGCGCAGGCGGACAAGCTCGGCTTCTACCCCTTCAGCGTCAACCCCCAGCAGGAGAACCCGGCACGCGGCTACATTGTCTCGGCCAACTACCAGCCTCCAGCAGCAGTGCCGATACCCGGTTACTACAACCTGCCGGACCGAGGCCGCCAGCTCGATCGCCACTTGGCCAACCCCGACGTGAAGTGGGATACCCAAAATAGCCAGGCGCTGCAGTTGGACACTGGCAGTGACTATGGTCCGCGCACCCTTGCACCACTGCTGGCAACGCTGCGCGCAGTGGCCGAAGGTGACGAAGAGAAGGAGCTGGTCGAGCAACTGGCAGCCTGGAGCGGCGACTACCCGCTCGACTCGACCAGTGCCACGCTGTTCAACCAGTTCCTCTACGAGCTGGCATTCGCGGCCTTGCATGACGAGCTGGGCGACACCTGGTTCCCGGTGCTGATCAGCACCCGCGCCATCGACGCAGCCCTGCCGCGCCTGGCGGCGGATGCCGATTCACCGTGGTGGAACACCCGCGGAGCCAACCAGCGCACCGACCGTAACGCCGTGGTGCGGATGGCGTGGCAGAACAGCTTGAAGCACCTGCGGGAAACCCTGGGCAACGACCCGGCCAGTTGGCAGTGGGGCAAGGCCCATACCCTGACCCACAACCACCCGCTGGGGGTCAAAAAGCCGCTGAACCTGCTGTTCAACGTCGGCCCGTTCGCCGCACCGGGCACCCATGAAGTGCCGAACAACCTCTCGGCGAAGATCGGCCCGGCGCCATGGCCGGTGACCTATGGGCCGTCGACGCGGCGGCTGGTCGACTTTGCCGATGCCGGGCAGGCGCTGACCACCAACCCGGTCGGGCAGAGTGGTGTGCCGTTCGACAGGCATTTTGCGGATCAGGCCGAAGGGTATGTGCAGGGGCAGTACCAGAAGGCGCAGATGGGGGTGATTCCGGCGCAGAGTACCTTGCGTCTGGTGCCAGCCCATTCGCAGCACAAGGCTGCTCCTACAAGAGACCGCGATCCCCTGTAGGAGCAGACTTGTGCTGCGAATGGACCGCAAAGCGGCCCCCGACAATTTCGAATACCCTACAGCGCTCCCAGCCGAGACCCATTCCATGCAAAGACACTTCATCGAAATCGACGGCGCCCGCATGAGCTACATCGACCAGGGCCAAGGCTTCCCGGTCCTGCTCGGCCACAGCTACCTGTGGTCCGCCCAGATGTGGCAGCCGCAAATCGAAGCCCTGTCAGCACACTTCCGCGTCATCGTCCCTGAGCTTTGGGGCCACGGCGGCTCCGATGCTCCGCCTGCCACGACCATCGACATTAACAGCCTGGTCCGCCAGCACCTGACGTTGCTGGACAAACTGGAAATCACCAGGTGCCACCTGGTCGGGCTGTCGGTAGGCGGTATGTGGGGGGCACCGCTGGCTGCTACCCACCCTGACCGAATTGATCGCCTGGTGCTCATGGACACTTACCTGGGCGCCGAGCCGGAGGAGACTCGGCTCAAGTACTTCGCCTTGCTGGATGCCGCCAGCGAAGCCGGCGAATTCAGCGACCTGCTGCTCGACATCATCGTGCCTATTTTTTTCCATGCAGGCGGCCAGACCGTGCCTGAAATCCGTAAGCGGTTTCGCGCTCAGCTAAAGGCAAGCAGTGCACAAACAATTTCCGAGAGCCTCGATCCCATGGGGCGGATAATCTTTGGACGACACGACCTGCTGGAGCAACTCGAGCAGCTGCCGAGCGAGAGAACCATCCTGATGTGCGGCGACCAGGACATTCCGCGGCCGCCGGAAGAGTCCAATGAAATGGCGCGGATCATTGGCTGCCTGGCGGCGCAGATTCCGTTTGCGGGGCATATCTCCAGCCTGGAGAACCCACGGGTGGTGAATGAGTTCCTGTTGAACTGGCTGCCGCGCAACCAGTGAGATTGCCGGGGCTGCTTTGCAGCCCTTGTGGGAGCGGGTTCACCCGCGAAGCAGGCAACGCGGTGCATGGCACCGGCTTCGCCGGTGTTCGCGGGTGAACCCGCTCCCACAACAGCCTCATTTACCCGACTAACCCTGCCACTTGCCCCCTTCCACAATCACGCTTTCCGGCTTGGTGTCATCGCTCAGTTCCTTGCGTACATACTGGTCATACAGCTTCAGCAGAAACTTCTCCTCCCCCAATTTGGCCAGCTCGGCATTCACCCAGTCACGCAGCTCGGTGTTGCCCTTTTTCACCGCCGGTGCAATCGGTGCCTCGTCACCCAGCAGCTCAGGCAGCACGCGGTACCCCGGGTTCTGCTTGGCCCAGCTGAACAGAATCAGGTTGTCCTGCGCATAGGCATCGCCACGCCCGGTGGCCAGCGCCTGCAGCGACTCGCTGTTCTTCTCGAACTTGAGCAGTTTCCAGTCCGGGTGGTTCTTGGTCAGCCAGATATCAGCGGTAGTGCCGGTGGTGACGATGATGGTCTTGTCGGCCAGGTCGTCGAGCTTCTGCACCGGGCTGCCATCCGCGACGATGGCCTGCACGGCAACGCGCAGGTTGGGGTTGGTGAAGTCCACCGCTTCCTTGCGCTCCGGGGTCACGGTCATGTTGGCGAGAATCAGGTCGACCTTGTCGCTCTGCAGGAACGGGATACGGCTGGCCGGCTCCACGGCAACGAACTCGACCTTGTTTTCATCACCCAGCAGGTCCTTGGCCAGGCGCCGGCCGATATCGGTATCAAAGCCCACGTAGCGGCCCTGCTCATCGACGAAACCGAACGGTGGCTTGTCGGTGAACACGCCGACAATCAGCTTGTCGCGGGCCTTGATGGTTTCCAGGTAGCTGGTGGCCGGCGAGGCCGCCGCCGGCTTGGGTGGCTCTTCAGCCTTGTTGCAGCCGGCCAGCAGGGCCAGGCCGAACAACGGCGCCAGCAGTTTGGTGAGGTTGGCAGTTTTCATGACAGTTCCTTGTGCAGTGTCTTCGGCAGGCTTTCTACGAAGGAGAATTTCTCCAGGAACTGCTGCGCGCGTGCGGTCCGCGGTCGTGTGAAGAAGCTCTCGGGGTCGCCCTGTTCAAGGATCCTGCCGGCCTCCATGAACACGATGCGGTCGGCCACCGCGCGAGCGAAGGCCATTTCGTGGGTAACGATGAGCAAGGTCATGCCGTCGCGGGCCAGGCCCTGGATCACCTGCAGCACCTCCTTGACCATTTCCGGGTCGACGGCTGCGGTAACCTCGTCGAACAGCATCACCTCGGGGTTCATGCACAGCGAACGCACGATGGCGATGCGCTGTTGCTGGCCCCCGGACAATTGCCGGGGAAAGGCGTCGCGCTTGTCCAGCAGGCCGACCCGCGCCAGCAACGCCTCGGCCTGGGCCTGGGCTTCGGCGCGCTCGCGCCTTTGTACCTTGAGCGGGCCAAGCAGCAGGTTGTCGATCACGCTCATGTGACCGAACAGGTGATAGCTCTGGAACACCATGCCGACCCGCTGGCGGATCTCGCGCCAATCGGTGCGCGGGTCGAGCAGCTCCTGCCCGGCCAGGCGCAGGTGGCCGCCGTGGGCCTGCTCCAGGCCGTTGAGGCAGCGCAGCAGCGTGCTTTTGCCACAACCGCTGGGGCCGAGGATGACCACCACCTCGCCGGCCGCCACCTGGAGGTCGACGTCCTTGAGCACCTGGTGCTCGCCAAAGAACTTGTTGAAACCCTGAAATTCGATCAATGCGCTCATGAGTGGGCCCAGCGGCGTTCCAGCACGCGTGAAGCGGCGGACAGCGGATAGCAGACGATGAAAAAGAACAGGAACAAGGCGCCGTAGATCAGCACCGACTCGTAGGTGCGTTCGATAATCTGCTGGCCGGCCTTGATCACCTCGACCACGCCGATCAGCACCGCCAGCGAGCTGGTCTTGATGATCCGCGTGTAGATGTTGATGGTTGGCGGGGTCATGCGCTTGAGCGCCTGTGGCAACAGCACGTAGCCATACAGCTGCCAGCCGGCCAGGCCGATCGACAACCCCGCCTCGCGCTGGCCGCACGGCAGCGAGCGCAGCGCGCCACGCACCACCTCGCCCACCTCGCTGGCGCCCCACAGGCCCAGCACCAGTACCGCGCACCAGAAGCTGGGGATGCTCAGCGCCAGGAAGATCGGCAGGCCGAAGAACACCAGGTACAGCCAGACCAGCACCGGGATGGCACGGAACAGCTCCAGGTACACCTGCAAGGCAATGTTCAGGGCCCGGTTGCCCAAGGTTGCCAGCACGCCATAGAGCACACCGCCCAGCGTCGCGAAGAGGATGCCCAGCGCAGAGATGGCCAGGGTCTGCGCCGCGCCGCCAGCCAGCTGCGGCAATGCCTGCAGCAGCAGTTCAGACGCCGAACTGGCCATGTTGCAGCCTCCTTTCGATATAGCGCAGCAGCAAGGACAGCGGCAGGAACAGCAGCACACAGAGCAGGGTCAGCACGGTGAGCATTTCATAGGTCTTGTAGTACAGCGCGATGTAGTTCTTGGTCGTGTAGAGAATTTCCGGCACGGCCACCGCCGACACCACGGTGGTTTCCTTGAGCAGGAAGACGAAGTTGGCGAACAGTGCCGGCAGGCTGAGGATGCCCGCCTGGGGCAGCACCACATGGCGCAGTAGCTGGCCTTCGGACAGGCCGATGGAGCGCCCGGACTCCAGCTGGGTACGGGGCACGGCCTCGATGCCGGCACGCAGCACCTCGGTGAGGTAGGCACCGCCCATGAAGGTCATGGTGAAGATTGCAGCGGCAAAGCCGGAAATCTTCAGGCCCAGGCTGGGCAAGGCGAAGTAGACGAAGAACAGCTGGATCAGCAGCGGCGTGTTGCGGGCCAGCTCCACGTAGGCTTTTACCAGGCGCCACAGGTACGGGGTGCGTAATACCAGCAGTGTGGCGTTGACCAGAGCGACCAGCAGCGAGGTGGCGATGGCGATCAGGCCGACCTGCAGGGTCACGCCCACGGCCTTGAGGAAGGCGGGCAGCGTGCCAAGGATGAATGTGGTGTCGAGGGTCATGGGTAAAGCAGGTCTGCAGGGTGCGCGTGGGCACGATAAATAGACTCTAATGATCTAAAAACTTTTTAATAAATATCTTTTTCATATATACATATCACTGAGAATTCAGCGCTGATGGCATGTATTGCCGGCGCATACAGGACCTTGTGGGAGCGGCTTTAGCCGCGAACACCGGCGCAGCCGGTGCCATGCACCGGGTTGAATTCTTCGCGGCTAAAGCCCAGAAATGAAAACGCCGACACAAGAGTGTCGGCGTTGGGTCATGCAAGGTAATGCAAGCGCATCAGAACGCCGGCAGCACCGCACCTTGGTACTTCTTGGCGATGAATTCCTTCACTTCCGGGCTGGTCAGGGCCTTGGCCAGTTTCTGGATGGCTTCGCTGTCCTTGTTGTCCGGGCGGGCGACCAGGAAGTTCACGTATGGCGAGTCGCTGCCTTCGATCACCAGCGCGTCCTTGGCCGGGTTCAGGCCGGCTTCCAGGGCGTAGTTGGTGTTGATCATGTCCAGGTCGACTTGGTCCAGCACGCGCGGCAGCATGGCCGACTCAAGCTCGCGGAACTTCAGCTTCTTCGGGTTCTCGGCAATGTCCTTGGGGGTGGCCAGGGCGTTCTTCGGATCCTTCAGGGTGATCAGGCCAGCCTTCTGCAGCAGTAGCAGGGCGCGGCCGCTGTTGCTGCCCTCGTTAGGGATGGCAACGGTAGCGCCTTCTTTCAGTTCGCTCAGGCTCTTGACCTTCTTCGAGTAACCACCAAAGGGTTCGACATGCACGCCGATCACGGTTTCCAGGTGGGTGCCCTTGCCTTCGTTGAAGTTCTGCAGATAAGGCAGGGTCTGGAAGTAGTTGGCGTCCAGGCGCTTCTGGTCAACCTGCACGTTCGGCTGCACGTAGTCGGTGAAAACCTTGATCTGCAGGTCCACACCTTCCTTGGCCAGGGTCGGCTTGATCAGCTCGAGGATTTCGGCGTGCGGTACCGGGGTGGCGGCGACAACCAGTTTCTCGGCGGCGGTAGCCAGGCCGGCAAACGACAGGGCAGCGGCCAGGGCAGTGGTCAGCAGGGTCTTCTTCATGGTGATCCTTGTTCTGGTTCTGGGCCATCGACGATGGCGAATCGGGTGCCCAACCGGTTCACCAGCGGGCGTGAGGCGGACAATACCCAGATTTTTTATTCCGCAAAAATATCTTTTATTTAGCTGCTTATTCCAAAAACAAAATGCTATCAGCCATTTTGCTTTTGAGCAGTGCCTAGCGCGCAGGATCGGGCAGGTCCAGGTCCTCTGCCAGGATCTCCTCGCCATCATTCAGCAGCAAGGCAAAGTGGATGACATTCTCCAGTTCACGGGTGTTGCCGGGCCAGGGGTGTGCCTCCAGCGCCTGCTGTGCCGCCTCGCTAACCAGCGGCACAGGCCGCTGCAGGCGCACGCTGTAGATGCCCACGAAGTACTCGGCCAACGGCAGGATATCGCCCGGCCGCTCGCGCAGTGGCGGTAGCTCCAGCGCTCCCTCGCGCAGGTACTGGTACAGGCGCTCGTTGAAGCGCCCCGCGCGCACCACCCGCGCCAGATCGATGCTGGTAGCGGCCACCAGGCGCACGTCCACCGGTTGCGGCTGCTGCGCGCCCACCCGGGTAACCTCGCGGTTTTCCAGGGCGGCCAGCAGCTTGCCCTGGATGGCCAGCGGCAAGTCGGCGATCTCGTCCAGGTACAACGTGCCGCCGTTGGCAGAGCCGAACCAGCCGGCACGGCTGCTGGCTGTGCCACCTTGGCTGCCGGCACTGTAGCCGAACAGCTCGGCATCGGCGTAGGTGGGGCTGATGGCAGCGCAGTTGACCGACACGAACAACCCGCTGCGGTCACTGGCACGGTGGATCTGCCGGGCCAGCAGTTCCTTGCCGGTGCCGGTTTCGCCACGGATCAGCACCGGCAAGGATTGTGGCGCCAGGTGCTCGAGCTCCTCGCGCAACTGCTGCGAACGTGGGTCGATGAACACCAGCGCCTTGGCGCGGATGCTCAGCGGGCTCTTGTCCAGTTCAGGGAAGGTCAGCAACGGCTGGCCAAAAGGGTTTTGAAAAGTCATGACGAACTCCCGCCCCAGGCCTTCAATGGCCGGGCGTCAGGCAAACGGTAAACAGTAAGGGCGATCAGGCGCGGCGCAGTGCGCGCTGCTCGACCCGGCTCTGCAAGCGATACAAGTAGGCGAAACCTTGTTCCCAGCGCTCATGGCCGGACTTGACGTTGATGTGCCCGGCGTTGGTCAGCAGCCCTGCTTCGGCGCCCCAGACCTGGGCCAGATACAACGCCCTTGGCACGCTCACGGCCGGGTCGTTGTCCGAGCTGACCACCTGGCTGGGGAATGGCAGTGCTTCGGTCGGGATCGGTGCGAAGTTGCGCAGAGCTGGCGCGCAGGTCGGCCGCTCCACGTCAGCGGGTGCCACCAGCAGCGCGCCACGTACCCGCCGCAGCAGGGCCGGGCTGGCCTGCGCGGCCCAATGAGCGACGGTTATGCAGCCCAGGCTATGGGCAATCAGAATCACCGGCGAGCGCTCGGCGGCAATCGCCTGCTCCAGTGCCTGCACCCAGTCCTGGCGTTGCGGAGTCAGCCAGTCGTTCTGCTCGACCCGCATACTGTTCGGCAGGGTGCGCTGCCAGTGACTTTGCCAATGATTGTCTGGCGATCCTTGCCAGCCCGGCACAATCAGGTAACGAATCGACTCATTGCGCATGGGGACGCCTCCGGTGAGTTTGCGTGCTTGGAGACAAGTATAGGGAGGGAGTTATACCAGTAAAGGAATAAGAAGCTATTTATTAATAACCAAAAATCTCAATATCTTGTGCGACCCCTGTGGGAGCGGGCATGCCCGCGAAGCAAGCACCGCGGTGGATGGCACGGGCTTCGCCCGTGTTCGCGGGCACGCCCGCTCCCACAGGGATCACGCAAAAAAAAGGAGCCATCCCCTGCCAAGAGATATGCCCCCTAAGCACTTGCCTGAAGAAAGTTGACGGGTTCAGCGCGCGGTAATCACCGCCAGCTTGCTGATCCCGGCACGTTCGATAGCCGCCATGGCCCGCGCCACTTCGCCGTAGTTCACGCCGTCATCGGCCTGCAGCTGTACGCGCAGCTCCCCGTCCTTGTCCTTGGCAGCCTTGAGGCTGGTTTCCAGCAGGTCTGGCTGGATCTCGTCCTTGTTGATGAACAACTTGCCGTCACCATCAATGCTGACCACCAGCGGGTCCTTCTGCTCCACCGGGGCCACAGCCTCGGTCTTGGGCAGGTTGATGGGGATGGCATTGGTCAGCAGCGGCGCGGTGACGATGAACACCACCAGCAGCACCAGCATGACGTCCACCAACGGCGTGACGTTGATTTCACTGAGGACTTCGTCGCTGTCCTGGGTCGAAAAGGCCATGTCAGGACGCCTCCTTCACCGGTTGGGTGAAACCGGCCTGGGGCCTGTGCACGGCCGGGTGCACCAGCACGCGGAAAGCACTCTTCTGCGCCAGGCTGTAGAAGTCGTGGGCGAAGTCATCGAGGTCGGCGGCGGTTAGCTTGAGGCGGCGCAGGAAGTAGTTGTAGACCAGCACCGCCGGCACCGCGACGGCGATACCCACGCCGGTGGCCACCAGTGCCGCGCCAATCGGCCCGGCCACGGTTTCCAGGCTGGCGGAACCAGCCGCGCTGATGCCCTTGAGCGCTTCCATGATGCCCCAGACGGTGCCGAACAGGCCGATGAAGGGCGAGGTACTGCCAATACTGGCGACCACCGCCAGGCCGGTTTCCAGCGAACGGCGCTCACGCACGATCTGCTGGCGCAGGGCGCGCTCCAGGCGGTCCTGGTGGTTGATGGCGTGGCTCAGGTCATTGGCCTGGCTGTCACCGACTGCGATGGCGGCATAACCGGCCTGGGCAACACGGGCGACAGGGCCTGGCAGGTGGTGGCTGGGCTCGGCAGCCGAGTCCAGGCTCGAGGCGGCCCAGAATTGCTGGTGGAAGCGTTTGTCCTGGTTCTTCAGCCGCACGAACTGCACGACCTTGACCAGGGCCAGGCCCCAGGTGACGACAGAAAAACCGACCAGCAGCCAGATGACTGCGCTTTCAACGGATTGGAGGGGGGATGCCAGCAGGCTCATGATGATGTCTTCCTGTGTTCTGCGAAAAAGTTAGCGAAGCTTGAAATCAATCGGCACGCTGACCCAGCCGGTCTGGGCCACGTCACCCTGCTTGGCAGGCACGAAACTCCAGCGCTTGACCGCGGCCAGTGCGGCAGCGTCGAGGGCATCACGGCCGCTGCTCTTCTGGATCTGGATCTGTCCGGGCTTGCCGCTGGGCAGCACCTCGACGCGCAGCAGCACGGTGCCTTCCCAACCGCGGCGCTGGGCCATCTGCGGGTACTCCGGCGCCGGGTTCTTCAGGTACGCCGCGTTGGCCGATGCCGGGGTGACCGGGGCCGGCGCGGGTGGTGCTGGCGGGGCCGGAGCGGCCACAGGGGCTGGCGGCGGTGCTTCGACCGGCTTGGGCTGAGGTTTGGGCTGTTGCTTGACCACCGGCTTGGGCACGGGCTTTGGCTTGGGTTTGGGCTTGGCGGCCAGTTCGTCGACCACGGCCGGCGGTGGCGACTGGACCACCGGCGGTGCCGGGGCTGGTGGCGGTGGTTCGACTACAGGCGGTGCTGGCGCGGCGAACTCGATGGTCATCGGCGGTACTTGCGGTGGCACCACCGGCAGCTCGGGCGTTGGTGCCTGGTTGACCCAATACGCTGCTGCGCCATGCAGGGCCAGCACCAGCAGGCCCAGCACCAGCTTGTCGCGGCGCTTGAGCCCACTGACAGGCGTGCGTTGCAAGCGCAGCTGGCCAAGCGGGAGGCGAAGCGTGCGTCCAAGGTCGACCAGGTCACCCGGGGCCGGGCGCCATGGCTGGTCGTAGGCCCTGACGGCCGACTGGACATTACCCATTGATCAAACTCCTGGGACTCGATTCAGGTGTGTGGCTGAATCATCGGGGCCAGGGGCTTATCACTTAAAGTAATGTTTAAAATTATGATTAGAACTTTACTGAATATAGTTTTTGAAGGATTGTGGCAAAGCCGCGGAATTCGCGGGCTGTGGCCGGGCGGGTTTTCAATCATGCATTGCCGGCATGCGAAATATTCGCGTAAGGCATGAGATTGCCGCGAGGGCTGCGCCCTCGATCGCCGGCAAGCCAGCTCCCACAGGGAACGGTGTTACGCGGTCAATGTGGGAGCTGGCTTGCCGGCGATGGGCTGCAAAGCAGCCCCGGCAATCCATCAGGCATAAAAAAGCCCAGGACCAACCCTGGGCTTTTTCATCATCAAAGCCGACTCAGATATCCGCCACCTTCTGCCAAACCTTTGGCCGGAAGAACAATGTCTCCCCCCGCGCCAACCCGGTCAGGCTGTCATGGTCCTTGACCACTTCGGCCTCGATCAGCTCGCTCTGCCCCTCCACCTTCAAGGTCACCCGCGTGGTCGCGCCCAACGGCCGAATGTCGCGCACCTCGGCCGCATGGTGCCCTTCGGTCTCGTGCCGCGACAGCGACACTTCGTGGGGGCGGAACAGCACATGATGTCCTTCGCTCAGGGCCAGGCGGTTGGAATCACCGAGGAAGTGGTAGACGAAATCGTTGGCCGGGTGCTCGTACACCTCGCCCGGCGAGCCGATCTGTTCGATCACGCCCTTGTTCATCACCACGATGCGGTCAGCCACCTCCATGGCTTCTTCCTGGTCGTGGGTGACGAACACCGACGTCAGGTTGATGTCCTCGTGCAGGCGCGCCAGCCAGCGGCGCAGCTCCTTGCGCACCTTGGCATCCAGCGCACCGAAAGGCTCGTCCAGCAGCAGCACCTTGGGTTCCACCGCCAGCGCACGGGCCAGGGCGATACGCTGGCGCTGGCCACCGGACAACTGCTCGGGGTAGCGGTCGGACAGCCAGTCCAGCTGCACCATGTTCAGCAGTTCATGCACCTTCTCGGCTATCTTGCTCTCGCTCGGGCGCTCGCCCTTGGGCTTCATGCGCAGGCCGAAGGCAACGTTGTCGAACACACTCATGTGGCGGAACAACGCGTAGTGCTGGAACACGAAACCGACGTTGCGGTCGCGCACGTCATGGCCGGACACGTCCTCGCCATGGAACACGATATTGCCCTGGTCGGGGGTTTCCAGGCCGGCGATGATGCGCAGCAACGTGGTCTTGCCGCAGCCGGAAGGGCCGAGCAGGGCCACCAGCTCGCCGCTGTTGATGTCCAGGTTGATGTTGTCCAGGGCCTGGAAGCTGTTGAAGCGCTTGCTGACGTTACGAACTTCGATCGACATGAATCATTCCTCCGCGGCGCTGTGGCGCAGGCGGTTAATACGGTTCTCGCTCCACTGCTTGAGCAGCAGGATGAAGAGCGCCAGGATCAGCAACAGGCTGGCCACGCTGAAGGCCGCGACATGGTTGTACTCGTTGTAGAGGATCTCCACGTGCAGCGGCAAGGTGTTGGTCACGCCGCGAATGTGGCCGGACACCACCGACACCGCGCCAAACTCGCCCATGGCCCGCGCGGTGCACAGCACCACCCCGTAGATCAGGCCCCATTTGATGTTCGGCAGGGTCACGTGCCAGAACATCTGCCAGCCATTGGCGCCGAGCAAGCGCGCGGCCTCCTCTTCCTGCGTGCCCTGCTCCTGCATCAGCGGGATCAGCTCACGGGCCACGAACGGTACGGTGACGAAGATGGTGGCCAGGACGATGCCCGGCAGGGCGAACACGATCTGGATATCGTGGTCCTGCAGCCATGGCCCGAACAGGCCTTGAGCGCCGAACATCAGCACGTAGACCAGGCCCGCGATCACCGGCGACACCGAGAACGGCAGATCGATCAGGGTGACCAGGATACTCTTGCCACGGAAGGTGTACTTGCTCACGCACCAGGCGGCGCTGACACCGAACACCAGGTTCAGCGGCACCGAAATAGCCACGGCGAGCAGGGTCAGCTTCAGCGCCGACAATGCGTCAGGCTCGAAGATCGCCTCGAAGAAGGTGCCAAAGCCGTTCTTCAGCGCCTGCGACACCACGATCACCAGTGGCAGCAGCAGGAACAGCGCGAACACCAGCCAGCCAAGGCCGATCAGGATACGCCGCGAAGTGGCGCTGCCCCGGCGGGCAGCGTTGGCGGCGGCGGTTGCATTCAGGGATGAACTGGACATGCCGGCCTCCTTCAAGGGGTTTCGATGCGGCGCTGCAGCAGGTTGATCAGCAGCAGCAGGATGAAGGAAACCACCAGCATCAGCACGCCGATGGCGGTCGCGCCGGTGTAGTCATACTGGTCGAGCTTGACCATGATCAGCAGCGGCAGGATCTCGGTCTTCATCGGCATGTTGCCGGCAATGAAGATCACCGAACCATACTCGCCCACGCCGCGGGCGAAGGCCAGGGCAAAACCTGTCAGCCAGGCAGGCAGCAGCGCTGGCGCCAGCACATGGCGGAACACCTGCAGCGGCTTGGCGCCCAGGCAGGCAGCGGCCTCCTCCACTTCACGCGGAATGTCGGCCAGCACCGGCTGCACCGTACGCACCACGAACGGCAGGGTGACGAAGGTCAGCGCCAGGGTGATGCCCAGTGGGGTGTAGGCGATCTTGAAGCCCAGGTCGGTGGCGAACTGGCCGACCCAGCCCGAGGGCGCGTACAGGGCGGTCAGGGCGATACCGGCTACAGCCGTGGGCAGGGCGAACGGCAGGTCGATCATCGCATCGATGATCTTGCGCCCGGGGAAGGTGTAGCGCACCAGCACCCAGGCCAGCAGGGTGCCGATCACTCCGTTGATGATGGCGGCGAACAGGGCGGTGCCGAAACTCAGCTTGAGCGCGGCGATCACCCGCGGTGCGCTGATGATGTTCCAGAACTGCTCCCAGGTAAGCTGCGCGGCATGCACGAACATGGCGGCCAGCGGTATCAGCACGATCAGGCTGAGGTACACCAAGGTGTAGCCCAGCGTCAGCCCGAAGCCGGGTATGACGGGGGAAATGCGGCGTGACATAAATATCCCTGGTTGAACGCACTTGGCCCGGGAACGATCCCGGGCTGGTGCTAGCTTCTGAAATCCTGGGGCTGCTTTGCAGCCCATCGCGACGCAAGGCCGCTCCTACAGGGGTGCGCGTACCTCTGTAGGAGCGGCCTTGTGTCGCGATGGGCCGCATGGCGGCCCCGCTTTTCCTTGGCCCTTACTGTGCCTGATAGATCTGGTCGAACACACCGCCATCATTGAAGAATTTCGGTTGTGCAGTCTTCCAGCCACCAAAGTCCTTGTCGATGGTTACCAGGTCCAGTTTCGGGAACTGCTTGCCAAACTCGGCAGCGACCTTCTCGTCACGCGGGCGGTAGAAGTTCTCGGCTGCGATCTTCTGCCCGGCCGGGCTGTACAGGTGCTTGAGGTATTCGGTGGCAATCTCGGTATTGCCCTTCTTCTCGGCGTTCTTGTCCACCACCGCAACCGGCGGTTCGGCGAGGATCGACAACGACGGCACGACGATCTCGAACTTGTCGGCGCCACCGTCTTCCTTCAGCGCCAGGAAGGCTTCGTTTTCCCAGGCCAACAGCACATCGCCCTGGCCGTTATTGACGAAGGTGATGGTCGAGCCACGGGCGCCGGTATCCAGCACCGGGACGTGCTTGAACAGCTCCTGCACGTACTCCTTGGCCTTTTCTTCGCTACCGCCGGCCTTCAGGCCATAGGCCCAGGCCGCCAGGAAGTTCCAGCGGGCGCCGCCGGAGGTTTTCGGGTTGGGGGTGATGACCGACACATCCTTCTTGATCAGGTCGCCCCAGTCCTTGATGCCTTTAGGGTTGCCCTTGCGCACCAGGAACACGATGGTCGAGGTGTACGGGGTGCTGGCATCCGGCAGGCGGGTCTGCCAGTTGTCTGGCAGGGTCTTGCCGAGCTTGGCGACTTCATCGATGTCGCCGGCCAGGGCCAGGGTCACCACGTCGGCACGCAGGCCATCGATCACCGCACGGGCCTGCTTGCCCGAACCGCCGTGGGATTGCTGGATCTTCACCTTGTCGCCCGGGTGGGCCTGCTGCCAGTGCTTGATGAACTCGGCGTTGTACTGCTGGTACAGCTCGCGGGTCGGGTCGTAGGACACGTTCAGCAGTTCGTAGTCCTTGGCGATGGCGGAACCGGCAAAAACAGCACTGGCCAGGGCGGCAAGCGCATAACGGCGGATGGACATGGTGAAGCTCCCGATTGGCATTTTTCTAGTTTTTGAATGTGTGGTGCGATCAGCCGGTCTTGTTGCCGGGCTGCTGCAGGCGGAACTTCTCCTTGCGCTCGATCTGTACGACCTGAGCGTTGTGCACGGTGATCTCCACCGCACCGAATCGCAGGTCGCGCAGAGCGCTCTGGATTTCCCGCAGAATGGTGGCTTCGTCCTGACCGTCGATGCTACGCAGAGATGCACTCATGCTCGTTCTCCTTGGAGTGAGGGTGCCGGGCTGAGGTTTGAAGGGGATTTGCGCCTGGCTTGAGGGCAATAGTAGTGAGGCGGGATTATTCTTAAAAATACTGTTTGAGAATGTTTATATAACCATTTTTCAAGCGCCGCATTTCCCTTGTAGGAGCAGCCTCGTGCTGCGAAGAGGCCGGCAATCCCATCAGCATTTGATGATGAATTTACCGGCCTCTTCGCAGCACGAGGCTGCTCCTACAAGGGGATACGTGGTCAGGAGGGTTTCTTCTGTGGCTCGCGGATCTTGTACCAGGCCACATACAAGGCCGGCAGGAACAGCAGCGTCAGCAGGGTCGCCACGATGATCCCGCCAATCATGGCGTAGGCCATCGGCCCCCAGAACACTTCGCGGGCAATCGGGATCATGCCCAGGCTCGCCGCCGCCGCGGTCAGCAGAATCGGCCGGCGCCGGTGGTTGGTTGCCTCCACCACCGCATCCCACGGCGACAAGCCCTGGGCTTCGAACTCGTCGATCTGGGTCACCAGGATCACCGAGTTACGAATGATGATGCCCGCCAGCGCGAGAATGCCGAGAATCGCCACGAAGCCCATGGGCGTACCTGTGGGCACCAGCGCAATGATCACGCCAATCAACCCCAGCGGCGCCACGCTGACCACCAGGAACAGCTTCTGCACGCTGTGCAGCTGGATCATCAGGAACGTCGCCATCAGGAACAGCATCAGCGGGATGACCTTGCGGATCGGCCCCTGCGCCTTGGCGCTCTCCTCCACCGTGCCGCCGGTGGCCACTTCGAAGCCCACCGGCAACTTGCTGGCGAACTCGTCGATCTTCGGCTTCAGCTGGGCCACCAGGTCGGTGGGCTGGATGTCACCGTTGACCGATGCCTTGATGGTGATGGTCGGCTTGCGGTCACGACGCCACACAAGCGGCTGCTCCAGCTCGTAGCGCACAGTAGCGAACGCAAGCAGCGGGATCGAAGTGCCGTTGGGTGTCAGGATCTGCAGGTTCTGCAAGGTATCCGGCGAGCCACGCTCGCTGTCCTCGGCACGGGCGACCACGTCGACCAGGTAGATGTTGTCGTTGACCTGGGTGATCTGCACGCCGCTGACGATGCTGTTCATCACATTGGCCACGTCCTCCGACGACAGGCCCAGCTGGCGCGCCTTGTCCTGGGCGATTTCCACGCGCAGCACCTTACCCGGCTCGTTCCAGTCGTAGATCATCTCGCCGATGTGCTCGTTCTGGTCGAGCAAGGTGGCCAGCTCGATGGCGTGCTTGCGAACCTCGTCGATATTGGCACCGCTTACCCGATACTGGATCGGTCGGCCCACCGGTGGGCCCATTTCCAGCGATTGCACGTTGGTGCCGACGCCAACGAATTCTTCATGCAGGATCTTCTGCAGGCGCTCCATCATGGCCTGGCGTTCTTCGAAGCCCTTGCTGACGATCACCAGCTGCGCGTAGTACGGGTTCTGCAACTGCTGGTCGAGGGGCAGGTAGAAGCGGATCGCGCCCTGGCCGATATAGGTAGTCCAGTGCACCAGGTCCGGGTCGTCCTTGATCCGCGCCTCGAAACGGTCGACCACCTTGCGCGTCTCCTCGATCGAGGCGTTCTGCGGCAGGTTGAGGTCGACGAGGATTTCCGGGCGGTCAGAGGACGGGAAGAACTGGTTCTGCACGAAGCGTTCGCAGAAGATCGCCAGGGCGAACAGCACCACGGTGCCGATGATGGTCAGCCAGCGGTTGCGCATGCACCACAACAAACCATGCTCGAAGGCCCGGCCGACGCGCCCGGGCTCGGCTTCATGGTGCTTGAGCTTGGCACTGCTGAGGATGTGCACGCCTAACACCGGGGCGAAGAATACCGCCACCACCCACGACACCATCAGTGCCACGGCAATTACCGCAAACAGCGTGTAGGTGTATTCACCCGCCGAACTGGCGTTGAGGCCGATCGGCACGAAACCGGCCACAGTCACCAGGGTGCCGGTGAGCATGGGGAAGGCTGTGGAGGTATAGGCAAAAGTCGCCGCCTGCTCCTTGCTTTCGCCCATTTCCAGCCGTGTGACCATCACTTCCACAGTGATCATCGCATCATCCACCAGCAGCCCCAGGGCGATGATCAGCGCCCCCAGCGAAATCCGCTGCATGGTGATACCGCTGTACTCCATGAACACGAACACCATGGCCAGCACCAGCGGGATCGAGCAGGCCACCACCAGCCCGGCACGCACGCCGAGGCTGACGAAGCTCACCGCCAGCACGATCACCACCGCCTCGAACAGCGCACTGGTAAAGCCGCCGACCGCTTGCTTGACCACCACGGCCTGGTCGGAAACAGTGTGCACCCCGACGCCCACCGGCAGGTCTTCGACCACCTGGTCCATGCGCTTTTTCAGCGCCGCGCCGAACACCTGGATATTGCCGCCGGCCTTCATGCCGATGGCCAGGCCCAGCGCCGTCTGGCCGTTGTAGCGGAACATCGGCGAAGGAGGGTCGACGTAGCCGCGCTCGATATCGGCGATGTCTGCCAGGCGGAAGAAGCGGTCGTTGATCTTCAGGTTGACGGTTTCCAGGTCCTTTTCCGAGGTGAACTGCCCGGAGGTACGCACCGAGATACGTTCAGGCCCTGCCTCGATCACACCGGCAGGGGTCACGGCGTTTTGCGATTGCAGGGCCTGCATGACCTGGCGCTGGTCGATGCCCAAGGCTGCCAGCTTGCGGGTGGAGAAGTTCAGGTACAGCACTTCGTCCTGGGTGCCGATCAGCTCGATCTTGCCGATGTTGGGCACATCGCGCACTTCGGCCCGCGCCTGCTCCACGTAGTCGCGCAGCTGGCGCAGGGTCAGGCCGTCGGCAGTGAAGGCATAGATAGAACCGAACACATCGCCGAATTCATCGTTGAACCCGGGCCCCTGGATGCCTGCAGGGAATTCACCGCGAATGTCCTGGATCTTCTTGCGCACCTGGTACCAGATTTCCGGGATGTCCTTGGCCTTGGTGGTGTCGCGCAGGTACACGTAGACCGTGGATTCGCCGGGGCGGGTGTAGCTTTTGGTGTAGTCGAGGGAGTCGAGTTCCTCGAGCTTCTTCTCGATACGGTCGGTGACCTGGTACAGGGTTTCGTCCTGGGTAGCGCCGGGCCAGCGGGTCTGGATGACCATGGTCTTGATGGTGAACGACGGGTCTTCCTCACGGCCCAGGTTGAAGTAGGAGAAAATCCCCATCAACAGGGCAACGAACATCAGGTACCAGACGAACGATTGATGCTTGAGCGCCCAGTCGGACAGGTTGAAGCTTCCTTTCATTGCGCATCCTCGTCGAAGGTGACCTTCTGGCCAGGCTTGAGGCTATTCACGCCCGCAGTCACCACCCGCTCGCCGGGCTGTACGCCCGAGGTCAGGACGATGCTGTCGGCGGTTCGACCGATCAGGGCCACATCACGAGTGGCCACGGTCTTCTGTTGCGTATCGATCACCCATACCTGGGTCTTGCCGTCGCGCTCGAGCAAGGCACTCAAGGGCAGTTCACTGCGCGGCGACACCTCCGAACTCAGGGTCACGCTGATGGCGGTGCCCAGGTGGAAGGCCGCCGGGGTGCTGGCCAGGGTCAGGCGCGCGCGGCGGGTGCGAGTGGTGGCGTCGGCCTGGGGTTCCAGTTCCCGCAGGCTGGCGGTGGTGTTGATGGTCGGGTCCAGCTGCGAAGCAACGGTGAACGTCAGGCCTTTGCTCAACTGCTCGGCCAGGCCGATCGGCAGGTCGATCACCGCTTCCTTCACATCCGGCCTGGCCAGGGTTACCACGGCCTGGCCGGCGGTGACGGTTTGCCCGGCTTCGGCCTGCCAGGCAGTGATTACCGCGGCGTGGTCGGTGCGCAGGGTACTGTAATCGAGCTGGTCACGCGCCTGGCTGAGCGCAGAGCGCGCTTGCTCCAACGCCGCACTGGTGGTTTTCAGATTGGTCTGAGCGATATCCAGCTGGGCCTGGGCGCCTACGCCACGGTCGTACAGCTGTTGTTGGCGGCGGGCATCGGCCTGGGCGTTGATCCACTGCGCCTGCACCTTGGCCAGGTCGCCCTCGGCGGCGCGCAACTGGTTCTGCTGGTCGGTCGGGTCGAGGGTGGCCAGGGTGTCGCCCGGTTTCACCTGGGCGCCCACATCCAGCCAGCGCCGGGCAATACGCCCGGAAACCCGGAAGCCCAAGGTGCTTTCGAAACGGGCTTGGATACTGCCGGCGAAGCGGCCCAGCTGCGACTGCACCTGGGGTTCGACCTTGACCGACAGCACCGGCCGAATCGGCTCCGGCACTTCATCCTCGCTACTGCAGCCGGCCAACAGCACGCCGGCCGACAGCATCAGCAGCAGGCGCTTCATAGCTCACCCCCTTTGGCCTTGGCATCGACCTTCAGTACCTGCATGCCGGGGTGCAGCAACTGCCCGCCATTTACCACCACGGTCTCGCCGCCTTTCAGGCCACTGGCGACCACGATCCTGCCGGTGAGGTAACGGCTGACCTCGACCTTGCGCAGCTCTACCTTGTCACCCTCGCCCACTACCCAGACGGCGGGCTCATGCAGGGCCTTGGTCAGTGCCGACCATGGCAGCTCGATACTTGGTCGGCCCTGGGCATTGGTGGTGGCCGTCACCGGTGCACCCAGTTGCATCCCTGGCGGCACATCCCTCAGCCCGACCTTGACCTGTACCGTGCCGCTTTGCGCGGACACCGTAGGGGTGATTTCGCGCACGAAGCCACGGGCCTGAACCTTGGGGTCGTCCAGCAGGCTGACGATCACTCCAGCGTCGCTGGGCGGGGCCACCAGCAGCGATTCGTAGACATTGAACACGGCATCACGGTCGCCATCGGTGGCCAGGCTGAAGATTGGCATGGTCGCTTGAACCACCTGGCCGACCTCGGCCTGGCGCTCGGTGATGACCCCATCGGCCTCGGAGACCAGCGCGGTATAGCTCAGTTGTTCGTTGGCATTGGCCAATTGCGCTTGCGCGGCCTTGAGCGCGCTCTGGTTGCTGCGCAGCGCGGCTTCGGCGGAATCGTATTCGCTCTGGCTGGTGTAGCCCTTGGGCAACAGCTTTTGCTGGCGCACGAACGCGGCACTGGTCTGGGTGACCCGCGCCTGCGCGGCGAACACCTCGGCCTTGGCCGAGTCGACATTGTTCTGCAGGTCTTTCGGGTCCAGCCGCGCCAACACCTGGTTGGCCTTTACGTGGTCGCCGACATCGACACTGCGCGAAATGATCTTGCCGCCCACCCGGAACGACAGGTCGGTCTGCACCCGCGCCTGCACATCGCCAGTCAGGGTGACCCTGGCAGCGAAATCGGTGGGTGATACCTGTTGCACGCCTACGCGTGGCAGTGTTTCGGTGGTTTCTTCCTTACTACAGCCCGACAGCAGGGACACAAGCCCCAGGCAGACGACCAACAGCGGACGTATCAACGTCATGCAGGCTCCTTGCTTGCGCGCAAATGATTCGTGGAATGCGACTGTCAGCGTAGTTCAGGGTTCGATAAACGGCACTAACCGCGATCAAGCTGGCATTTTCGGCGCCTGCGCGGGCCTCTTCGCGGGCACGCCCGCTCCCACAGGATGGTCGCCAGCCTCAAGCGTGCGCTGTACCTGTGGGAGCGGGCGTGCCCGCGAAAGGGTGAAGGTCAGAGCTGAACTGAAGCCTTGTTCAGTCCCAGTTCGATGTCATCGATCAGTGCTTTTGCAAAGCCACTGAGAATTCTCGCGGCACTACCGGCCAGCCGGTCATTTTCCATCTCGGCTTCGGTCGTCAGGTGATTGATGCAACCGAGCATTACGGAGAGTTCGGAGAAGGCATGGTTGAAGGGGATGTTGGCCTGGACGCGAAACAGGTCCATGCAGGTTTCGCGGCCGACGGTGCTGCTGTTTTTTGGGTGATTTGGAACGTGCGTTGTCATGGTCGGAATCCAATGTCGTTTATGGAACCGCCAGCTCATCTTTCTCACGGATAAGGGGTGGCAGCCGTACGCGGGGTGAGAAAACCGAGGACATTGAACCCGGCCAGGCCTAGGCCTGCCCACGCAAGGCCGCCATGACAGGAAGCCTGTTCAACATCGAGCGGGTTTCTCACACCCGGTCACCTTGGTTGGCGACTCGACGACGTTATCCCTGGGGCATTTCCCCTACAACAGAGCAGCTTCCACACGGCTCGTAGGATAATTCCCAAGCCGATCCAACTGAAGCCTTTGGTTTGAGTTGATGAAAAGTCGTACGCCTTGAGGGCCCCTTCGCGGGCATGCCCGCTCCCACAGGAATGTCGCCAGCCCCAAGCCAGTGCTGTACCTGTGGGAGCGGGCGCGCCCGCGAAGAGGCCGGCACAGCAATGCATGAGCTTCTGCCATATTCAGAAACCATCAGCCACCCGGTCCCCCCGCTTCAGCCACTACCTTTCAAAAGGAGGTTCAATTTCAAGGAAGATCACAATGCCATTAGCCGAATCCCACCGACTGCGTCGTGGGCGCTACTCCGAGCCAGGCAGGCTCTACCTGCTGACCACCATCACGCACCAACGAAAACCACTGTTCCATGACTTCGACAATGCTCGCCTGGTGGTCAAACATCTGCGGGTTTCAAATGACATTCAGGATTGCCATTCCCTGGCCTCGGTAGTGATGCCGGACCACCTGCACTGGCTGGTCGAGCTGAAGGAAGTGGCATTGGGAACGTTGATGCGCAAGTTCAAATCACGCACAGCCATTGCGTTACGCAAGGCAGGTGTCAGGCACAAACCGATCTGGCAACCCGGTTACCATGACCATGCGCTGCGGCGGGAAGAGTGTGTGGTGCATGTAGCCCGGTACATTGTTGCCAATCCTCTGAGAGCAGGATTGGTCAGGAGTGTCAGGGACTATCCACACTGGGATGCGGTATGGCTTTGAGTCGGCGTTGGGGCCTTCGCGGGCTTGCCCGCTCCCACAAGGACATCACAGCCTTCAGGCTTGTGGTGATCCCTGTGGGAGCGGGCGAGCCCGCGAAAGGGCCAGATCAGGCCGACGCCGCAACCTGCGCCGGGCGCTTCACCTGTGGCTGCGAAGCATTCGCCGCAGCGCCCTCTTCGATCGCCTGCTGTATCGCCTTGCGCCGGCGCTCTTCCGCTTGGCGGCTGAAGTACCAGACGAAGAAGGTCACCAGCGACACCGACAGCAGGATCAGGCTGGCCACGGCGTTGATCTCCGGCTTCACGCCCAGGCGCACCGCCGAGAACACTTCCATCGGCAAGGTGGTCGAACCAGGGCCGGAGACGAAACTCGCCAGTACCAGGTCATCCAGCGACAGGGCGAACGACATCATGCCGCCCGCCGCCAGCGATGGTGCAATCATCGGGATGGTGATCAGGAAGAACACCTTCCACGGCTTGGCACCCAGGTCCATCGCCGCTTCCTCGATCGACAGGTCCAGCTCCCGCAGGCGTGCCGACACCACCACCGCCACATACGCGGCACAGAACGTGGTATGGGCGATCCAGATGGTGACGATGCCACGCTCCTGCGGCCAGCCGATCATCTGCGCCATGGCCACGAACAGCAGCAACAGCGACAGGCCGGTGATCACCTCAGGCATTACCAGCGGCGCAGTGACCAGGCCACCGAACAGCGTGCGGCCCTTGAAGCGGGTAACCCGGGTCAGCACGAACGCCGCCAAGGTACCCAGCGCCACCGCCGCCACCGCCGTGTAGCAGGCGATTTCCAGCGAACGCATCACCGACCCCATCAACTGGGTGTTGTCGAGCAGGCCGACGTACCACTTCACCGACCAGCCACCCCACACCGTCACCAGCTTGGAGGCGTTGAACGAGTAGATCACCAGGATCAGCATCGGCAGGTAGATGAACAGCAAGCCGAGCACCAGCATCAGCTTGGAGAAACTGAAGCGCTTCATGCCCTGCCCTCCATTTCTTTGGCCTGGCTGCGGTTGAACAGCAGGATCGGCACGATCAGGATCGCCAGCATGACCACCGCCAGCGCAGAGGCCACCGGCCAGTCACGGTTGTTGAAGAACTCTTGCCACAGCACCTTGCCGATCATCAGGGTTTCCGGGCCGCCAAGCAGTTCAGGAATCACGAACTCGCCCACCACCGGGATGAACACCAGCATGCAGCCGGCGATGATGCCGTTCTTCGACAGTGGTACGGTGATCTTCCAGAAGCTGTTGAAGGTGCTCGAACCCAGGTCCGAAGCGGCCTCGAGCAGGCTCGGGTCGTGCTTCACCAGGTTGGCGAACAGCGGCAGGATCATGAACGGCAGGTACGAATAGACCACGCCGATGTACACCGCCAGGTTGGTGTTGAGGATTTGCAGCGGCTGGTCGATCAACCCGGTCCACAGCAGGAAGCCGTTGAGCAGGCCGTTGTTGCTGAGAATGCCCATCCAGGCATAGACGCGGATCAGGATCGCGGTCCAGGTCGGCATCATGATCAGCAACAGCAGGACCGTCTGGGTTTCCTTCTTGGCGTTGGCAATGGCATAGGCCATCGGGTAGCCGATCAACAGGCACAGCAGGGTGCTGAAGAAGGCCATCTTCAGCGAGCCCAGGTAGGCCGAGATATACAGCTCATCCTCGGTCAACAGGCCATAGTTGGCCAGGTTGAGCACCAGCTGGACCTTGTCTTCGACGTAGCTGTAGATCTCGGTATACGGCGGGATCGCCACGTCGGCTTCGGCGAAGCTGATCTTCAGCACGATGAAGAACGGCAGCATGAAGAACAGGAACAGCCAGATGAACGGCACGCCGATCACCAGGTGCCGCCCCTCCGGGGTAATACGCTGGAAGGCTCGCTTGAGCTTGCGCAGTTTCATGACCGCAGTACCACGCCGCTGTCGTCTTCCCACCACACGTACACTTCATCGCCCCAGGTCGGGCGGGTGCCCTGGCGCTCGGCGTTGGCGACGAACGACTGGACGACCTTGCCGCTCGGCAACTCGACGTAGAACACCGAGTGGCCACCCAGGTAGGCAATGTCGTGAACCTTGCCGCGCGACCAGTTGTGCTCGCAGGTCGGTTGCTGGGTGGTGACCAGCATCTTTTCCGGGCGCAGGGCGTAGGTGATGTGCTTGTCTTCCACCGACGTGGTGATGCCGTGGCCGACATAGATCTTGCGCTCCAGCTCCGGGCTGGCAATGATCGCGTGGCCTTCGGCGTCGTCGACCACTTCACCTTCGAACAGGTTGACGTTGCCGATGAATTCGCACACCAGGCGGCTGGTAGGCGTCTCGTAGATGTCCACCGGCGAGCCGATCTGGGCGATCCAGCCCAGGTGCATGATGGCGATGCGCTGGGCCATGGTCATGGCCTCTTCCTGGTCGTGGGTCACCATCACGCAGGTCACGCCAACGCGCTCGATGATCTCCACCAGTTCCAGCTGCATCTGCGAACGCAGTTTCTTGTCCAGTGCACCCATCGGCTCGTCGAGCAGCAGCAGCTTGGGGCGCTTGGCCAGCGAGCGGGCCAGTGCCACGCGCTGGCGCTGGCCACCGGACAGCTGGTGCGGCTTGCGCTTGGCGTACTGGGTCATGTGCACCAGCTTGAGCATCTCGGCCACGCGGGCGTCGATCTCGGCCTTGGGCATCTTGTCCTGCTGCAGACCGAAGGCGATGTTCTGCGCCACGGTCATGTGCGGGAACAGCGCGTAGGACTGGAACATCATATTGATCGGCCGCTCGTAGGGCGGCATGTCGGTGATGTCGACGCCATCGAGGAAGATCCGCCCTTCGGTCGGGCGTTCGAAGCCGGCCAGCATGCGCAGCAAGGTGGACTTGCCGGAACCGGAGCCCCCCAGCAGGGCGAAGATCTCGCCCTTGCGGATTTCCAGGGACACATCGTCCACGGCTACCGTTTCGTCGAACTTTTTCGTGACCCGGTCGATCTTGACCAGCACCTGCTTGGGTTGCTGGCCACCCTCGAGGGCTTTTTTATAGGCACCGGAGGCAACTGCCATGAGTGAAACTCCCAACAAGATTTTTGTGCCCGCGAGCCCTGTGCTACAGGTGCCGCCACGGGCCTGGATTTTTACTTGCCCGACTTGACCTTGGTCCAGCTACGGGTCATCAGCCGTTGCACCTTGGGTGGCAACTCTGAATTCACGAACATCTTGTTCAGCACTTCCTGCGGTGGGTAAACCGCGGCGTCAGTCCTCACGGCCTGGTCCATCAGGTCGCCAGCCTTGGGGTTCGGGTTGGCGTAACCGACGTAATCACTGACCTGGGCGATAACCTCAGGCTTCAGCAAATAGTTGATGAAGGCATGCGCCTCTTTGACGTTCTTGGCGTCCTTGGGAATCGCCAGCACGTCGAACCAGAGGTTGCCGCCTTCCTTGGGAATGGCGTAGGCCAGGTTCACGCCCTTCTTCGCTTCTTCGGCGCGGGTCTTGGCCTGGAACACATCACCTGAGAAACCTGCCGCGACGCAGATGTCGCCGTTGGCCAGGTCGGTGATGTACTTGGACGAGTGGAAGTAGGTCACGTACGGGCGTACCGCCAGCAGTTTCTTCTCGGCGGCCTGGTAGTCCTTGGCATTGGTGCTGTTAGGGTCCAGCCCCATGTAGTTGAGCACCGCCGGCAGCATTTCGTCCGCCGAGTCGAGGAAGGCCACGCCGCACTTGGCGAGCTTCTTCATGTTCTCGGGCTCGAACAGCACTGCCCAGGAGTCGATGGTGTCCACGCCCAGCGCGGCCTTCACCTTGTCGACGTTGTAACCGATGCCGTTGGTGCCCCACAGGTAAGGCACGGCGTACTGGTTGCCCGGGTCGTTCCTTTCCAGGCGCTTCATCAGCGCCGGGTCCAGGTTGGAATAATTGGGCAGCAGGTTCTTGTCGAGCTTCTGGAATGCGCCCGCCTTGATCTGCTTGCCGAGGAAATGGTTGGACGGCACTACCACGTCATAGCCGGTATTGCCGGCCAGCAGCTTGCCTTCCAGGGTTTCGTTGGAATCGAACACATCTTGCACGGGCTTGATGCCTGTGGCTTTCTCGAAGTCCGCGAGTGTGGTCGGGCCGATGTAGTCGGACCAGTTGTAGAAGTGCACCGTAGGCGCCGCTTGGACGCTGCATGCCAGCGTCAGGCCCGCTCCAGCCATCAAGGCCTTGCGGAATACAGAAATGGACAAGTGGGTGGTCCTCACAATCAGTGCCTGGGTAGCGACAATGCTGCCGCACACGCAAAACCGGCGCGCAACTTACCTTCGCAGCTTCGATGCCGCAATCATCAATTGCCTTTCACTGGCTCTGGGCCGGGACTCCCCGACCCAGAGGTACCGCATCGGGCTTATTTGCCCGACTTGATCTTGGTCCAGCTGCGGGTGATCACACGCTGGGCAGAAGCTTCAGGCGCAGCGATCGCGTACAGCTGCTTCTTCACTTCAGCTGGTGGATAGATGCTCGGATCGCTGGTGATTTCCTTGTCCACGAACTGGGTGGCGGCAGCGTTGCCGTTCGGGAAGCGCACGGCGTTGGTGATCTCGGCCATGATTTCCGGCTGCATCAGGAAGTTCATGAACTGGTAGGCAGCGTCTTTATGCTCGGCATCCTTGGGGATGGCGACCATGTCGTAGAAGGTACCGGCACCTTCCTTCGGAATGACGTAGTCCACCTTGACCTTGTCGCCAGCTTCGTGGGCACGGGCCTTGGACTGCTCCAGGTCACCCGAGTAACCGACAGCTACGCAGATGTTGCCGTTGGCCATGTCGCCGATGTACTTGGACGAGTGGAAGTAGGTGATCGAAGGACGGATCTTGAGGAACAGGTCCTCGGCGGCCTTCAGGTCTTCCTTCTTGGTACTGTCGGTCGGCAGGCCCAGGTAGTGCAGAGCAGCCGGGAGCATTTCGGTCGGGGCATCGAGGAAGCTCACGCCGCAGCTCTTGAGCTTGGCGATGTTCTCAGGCTTGAACACCACGTCCCACGAGTCGATCTTGTCCACGCCCAGCGCGGCCTTGACCTTCTCCGGGTTGTAGCCGATACCGATCGAGCCCCACATGTACGGGAAGGCGTGCTTGTTGTCCTTGTCGCTGGCATCGCCAACGGCCTTGAGCAGGTCAGGGTCGAGGTTTTTCCAGTTCGGCAACTTGGAGCGGTCCAGTTCCTCATACACGCCAGCCTTGATCTGCTTGGCCAGGAAGTTGTTGGACGGCACTACGATGTCGTAGCCGGACTTGCCGGCCAGCAGTTTGGCCTCGAGGGTTTCGTTGCTGTCGAATACGTCGTACTTGACCTTGATGCCCGACTGTTTCTCGAACTTGGCGATGGTGTCCGGAGCGATGTAGTCCGACCAGTTGTAGACGTTCAACACCTTGTCTTCAGCCTGAACAGCGGTAGCCATGGCACCCATCAGGGCGGTGGCCAGCAACGTCTTGCCCAATTTATTCATGCGTAATGCTCCAGAATTTTTTATTTAGCCATCTGTTCAGCAGCCAGGACCTACGGTGCAGAGCGCGCGGCGACTGAAACAGTCGCTAGTCTGGCAAGTTACAAGGCTCTGTATCAAGGAAAGCAGGGCCTTGTAACGACTTAATGTCACATCGCTAGCCTAGCAAACTGTCAACGAATCGCTTCGAGCGTCAGGTCCAGGCATTTGCGTGCCTTTTCCACCAGTTCGTCGATCTCTGCATGGCTGATCACCAGCGGCGGCGCAATGATCATGGTGTCACCCACCGCACGCATGATCAGGCCGTTTTCGAAGCAGAAGGTGCGGCAGATCATGCCCACGCCCTTGCCTTCGTAACGGCTGCGGGTGGCCTTGTCCTTGACCAGCTCGATCGCGCCGAGCAGGCCCAGGCCGCGTACCTCGCCCACCAGAGGGTGGTCCTGCAGCTCACGCAAACGCTTTTGCAAATAAGGTGCCGCTTCGGTGCGCGCCTTCTCGACGATTTTCTCGTCGCGCAGGATGCGCAGGTTTTCCAGGCCCACCGCCGCCGCTACCGGGTGGCCGGAGTAGGTGAAGCCGTGGTTGAAGTCGCCGCCTTCGCTGAGTACCTGGGCCACGGTGTCACGCACGATCACACCGCCCATGGGGATGTAACCGGAAGTCAGGCCCTTGGCGATGGTCATCAGGTCGGGCTTGAGGTCGTAGTAGTCGGAGCCGAACCACTCGCCGGTGCGGCCGAAACCGCAGATCACTTCGTCGGCAACGAACAGGATTTCGTACTTGGCGAGGATCTCCTTGACCTTCGGCCAGTAGGTTTCCGGCGGGATGATCACGCCGCCGGCACCCTGGATCGGCTCGGCGATGAAGGCGGCGACGTTGTCTTCGCCGACTTCGAGGATTTTCTGCTCCAGCTGCTCGGCCGCCCACACCCCGAACTCATCCGGGGTCATGTCGCCGCCTTCGCCGAACCAGTAAGGCTGTGGGATATGCACGATGCCAGGAATCGGCAGGCCGCCCTGCTCGTGCATGCCGCTCATGCCACCCAGGCTGGCACCAGCCACGGTGGAGCCGTGGTAGCCGTTGATGCGGCCGATGATGGTCTGCTTCTGTGGCTTGCCTTTCAGCGCCCAGTAATGGCGGACCATGCGCAGCACGGTGTCGTTGCCTTCGGAGCCGGAGCCGGTGAAGAACACATGGGTCATGCCTTGCGGCGCCACGTCGGAGATCGCCTTGGCCAGTTCCAGCGCAGGCGGGTGGGCAGTCTGGAAGAACAGGTTGTAGTACGGCAGCTCGCGCATCTGCTTTTCTGCCGCCTGCACCAGTTCTTCACGGCCATAGCCCACAGCCACGCACCACAGGCCAGCCATGCCGTCGAGGATCTTGTGCCCCTCGCTATCCCACAAATGCACACCCTGGGCCTTGGTGATGATGCGCGGCCCCTTCTCCTTCAGCTGCTTGTAGTCGCTGAAGGGCGCGAGGTGATGCTCCCCGCTCAGGGTTTGCCATTCACGGGTTTGCGGGTTGTTGACGCTCATGTGCTTCTCCGTTGTTCGACAGCCGCGTCCTGCGGCACCAAGTTGATCAGACAGCAAACAGCAGGAACTCACGCTCCCAGGAACTGATGACTCGCTTGAAGTTCTCGTGCTCGGCGCGCTTGGTGGCGACGTAGCCGGTGATGAACTTCTTGCCCAGGTACTGCACCAGTGCACGGCTGTTTTCCATGCGTTCCAGGGCATCTTCGATGGTCAGTGGCAGGCGCAGGTTGCGGCGTTCGTAGCCACGGCCCTGCACCGGCGCGCTGGCGTCGATGCCTTCGACCATGCCGATGTAGCCACACAGCAGGCTGGCGGCGATGGCCAGGTAAGGGTTGGCGTCGGCGCCTGGCAGGCGGTTCTCGACCCGGCGGCTTTGCGGGCCGGCGTCCGGCACGCGCAGGCCGACGGTACGGTTTTCCTCGCCCCATTCCACGTTCACCGGCGCCGAGGTGTCGGGCAGGAAGCGGCGGAACGAGTTGACGTTGGGGGCGAACAGCGGCAATGCCTCGGGGATGAACTTCTGCAGGCCACCGATGTGGTGCAGGAACAGTTCGCTCATGCTGCCGTCGTCGTTGCTGAAGATGTTCTTGCCGGTGGCCACGTCGACCACGCTCTGGTGCAGGTGCATGGCACTGCCTGGCTCACCGGTCATGGGCTTGGCCATGAAAGTGGCGGCCACATTGTGCTTGAGCGCGGCCTCGCGCATGGTGCGCTTGAACACCAGGATCTGGTCGGCCAGGTGCAGAGCGTTGCCATGACGGAAGTTGATCTCCATCTGCGCCGTGCCGTCTTCATGGATCAGCGTGTCGAGGTCCAGCTGCTGCAGTTCGCACCAGTCGTAGACGTCTTCGAACAGCGGGTCGAATTCGTTGGCGGCTTCGATCGAGAACGACTGGCGGCCGGTTTCCGGCCGGCCCGAACGGCCTACCGGGGGCTGCAGCGGGAAGTCCGGGTCTTCGCTGCGCTTGGTCAGGTAGAACTCCATCTCCGGCGCGACGATCGGCTGCCAGCCCTTGTCGGCGTATAGCTTGAGGACTTTCTTCAGCACGTTGCGCGGCGACAGTTCGACCGGGTTGCCCTTCTTGTCGTAGGTGTCGTGGATCACCTGGGCGGTCGGCTCGATGGCCCATGGCACCAGGAACACGGCGTTCTCGTCGGGGCGGCAGATCATGTCGATGTCCGCCGGGTCCAGCAGTTCGTAATAGATGTCGTCGTCGACGTAGTCGCCGGTCACGGTCTGCAGCAGCACGCTCTCAGGCAGGCGCATGCCTTTTTCGGCGATGAACTTGTTGGTAGGCGAAATCTTGCCGCGCGTGATGCCGGTCAGGTCACTGATCATGCATTCGACTTCGGTGATCTTGTGCTCTTTCAACCAATCGGTGAGCTGGTCGAGGTTGTTACTCATAAATACCTCAGGAGGTAAGGTGGTCCGCGCACTGATTCTGGATGGAGTACATTGCTAAAGCAAAAACCCCCGCGCAGAGCCGCAGTGGATACACTGAAAACAAGTGTGTCCGTAATGAGTTCGAAAGGCAGGAAGACGAAACGAAGGGCGGCAAGCCGCTGCGAGGGCAGGTCCGGGAGCACCAAACGTCAATTATTGCGGCCAGGGCGGCCACGCCGTTGACGAAGCTTGCAAAAATGACGGATGTACCCGATGGCACTGCGCAGGCAGTACTTTCAGGTCTCGGCAAGCGGACCATGTGACCCTCGTATTATTGTGTTCTGGGTTGAGACCGAGCTTAGCCTTGTTCATTTTTTTACACAACACCTCCGTAAAAAATAAAACACGGCTGGTCGGAGATAGCCCTTTGCGAGGGAAATAGCGGATAATGGCTTGCCCCGATATGCAGCAAATCTGCCGTCGATGTGCCATTTCAGGGCATCATGGGGTTGGCTTGACATCAGTTTGTCTTTTCGATT
This sequence comes from Pseudomonas asiatica, assembly GCF_009932335.1. Lineage (NCBI taxonomy): Bacteria > Pseudomonadati > Pseudomonadota > Gammaproteobacteria > Pseudomonadales > Pseudomonadaceae > Pseudomonas > Pseudomonas asiatica. The sequence continues at coordinate 450,874 of NZ_BLJF01000003.1, read as the reverse complement.
GACTGGTCTTGCAAGCCCCCCTTGATTGATATTTTTAACAACAAAGGTGTTGCATCATGTCGGTACCCCCGCGTGCCGTTCAGCTTAACGAAGCGAACGCGTTCCTTAAGGAACATCCTGAGGTTCTCTACGTTGACCTTCTGATTGCAGATATGAATGGTGTGGTGCGTGGCAAGCGCATAGAGCGCACCAGCCTCCACAAGGTTTACGAGAAAGGCATCAACCTGCCTGCCTCCCTCTTCGCCCTGGACATCAACGGTTCCACCGTCGAAAGCACCGGGCTGGGCCTGGACATCGGCGATGCTGACCGCATCTGCTACCCGATCCCCGGCACCCTCTCCAACGAACCCTGGCAGAAGCGCCCGACCGCCCAGCTGCTGATGACCATGCACGAGCTCGAAGGTGAGCCGTTTTTTGCCGACCCGCGTGAAGTGCTGCGCCAGGTGGTCGACAAGTTCACCGAGATGGGCCTGACCATCTGCGCCGCGTTCGAGCTGGAGTTCTACCTGATCGACCAGGAAAACGTGAACGGCCGCCCGCAGCCGCCGCGCTCGCCAATTTCGGGCAAGCGCCCGCAGTCGACCCAGGTGTACCTGATCGACGACCTCGACGAATACGCCGACTGCCTGCAGGACATCCTGGAAGGCGCGAAGGAGCAAGGCATCCCGGCCGACGCCATCGTCAAGGAAAGCGCCCCAGCGCAGTTCGAAGTCAACCTGCACCACGTGGCCGACCCGCTCAAGGCCTGCGATTACGCGGTACTGCTCAAGCGGTTGATCAAGAACATCGCCTACGACCATGAAATGGACACCACCTTCATGGCCAAGCCCTACCCGGGCCAGGCAGGCAACGGCCTGCATGTACACATTTCCGTGCTGGACAAAGATGGCAACAACATCTTCACCAGCGAGGATCCCGAGCAGAACGCCGCGCTACGTCACGCTGTCGGCGGTGTGCTCGAGACCCTGCCCGCGTCCATGGCGTTCCTTTGCCCGAACGTCAACTCGTACCGCCGCTTCGGCGCGCAGTTCTATGTACCGAACGCGCCAAGCTGGGGCCTGGACAACCGCACCGTGGCCCTGCGCGTGCCGACCGGTTCGCCGGACGCCGTGCGCATCGAGCACCGCGTGGCCGGTGCCGACGCCAACCCGTACCTGATGATGGCCGCCGTACTGGCCGGCGTGCACCATGGCCTGACCAACAAGGTCGAGCCGGGTGAGCCGATCGAAGGCAACTCGTACGAGCAGTTGGAGCAGAGCCTGCCGAACAACCTGCGCGATGCCCTGCGCGAGCTGGACGACAGCGAGATCCTGAACAAGTACATCGATCCGAAGTACATCGACATCTTCGTCGCGTGCAAGGAGAGCGAGCTGGAGGAGTTCGAGCACTCGATCTCCGACCTCGAGTACAACTGGTACCTGCATACCGTGTAAACGAAAACGCCGCCCACAAGGGCGGCGTTTTTGTTCGAGATCGGTGTCGCCTGCTTCGCGGGTAAACCCGCTCCCACAGGGACCGCGCCGGCCTCAGGTCCGGTGAAGATCCTGTGGGAGCGGGTTCACCCGCGAAGAGGCCAGTACAGGTTTACAAGGGCTTCTCGAAGATCTTCGAATTACGCTGGTAGTTGTACAGCGAAGCCCGCGCCGCTGGCAGTCGCTCGACCCCACTCGGAGCAAACCCGCGTTCGCGGAACCAGTGCGCGGTACGCGTCGTCAGCACGAACAAGGTGTTCAGCCCCAACTGTCGCGCCCGGCTTTCGATGCGCTCCAGCAGCTCGTCGCCACGCCCGCCATGGCGGTACTCCGGGTTCACCGCCAGGCACGCCAGCTCGCCGGCATCGGAGTCGGCAATCGGGTACAACGCCGCACAGGCGATGATCATGCCCTCGCGCTCGACCACGCTGAACTGCTCGATCTCCCGCTCCAGCACCTCACGCGAACGGCGTACCAGGATGCCCTGCTCTTCCAGCGGGCTGATCAGCTCCAGCAAACCGCCCACGTCCTCGATGGTCGCCTCGCGTACCACTTCGAACTGCTCCTGCGACACCAGCGTGCCGCCACCGCCACGGGTGAACAGCTCGGTCAGCAAGGCGCCGTCCTCGGCATAGCTGACGATATGGCTGCGCGCCACGCCGCCTTTGCAGGCTTCGGCCGCGGCATCCAGCAATTCTCCCTGGTAATCGCTGCCCAGGCGCTGCAGATGCGGGGCAACCTGCTGCGGGCGCAGCTCACGCACCAGCTTGCCATCGGCATCCAGCAAGCCCGGCTCGGCACCGAACAGCAGCAGCTTGTCGGCACCCAGTTCAATGGCGGCGCGGGTGGCCACGTCTTCGCAGGCCAGGTTGAAGATTTCACCCGTGGGCGAATAGCCCAGCGGTGACAACAGCACGATGGAGCGCTCGTCGAGCAGGCGGCTGATGCCCTTGCGGTCAACTCGACGCACTTCGCCGGTGTGATGGTAGTCCACGCCTTCTAGCACACCGATCGGCCGCGCCGTGACCAGGTTGCCGGACGCCACGCGCAGGCGCGAACCCTGCATCGGCGAAGCGGCGATGTCCATCGACAGGCGTGCCTCGATGGCCAGGCGCAAGGCGCCGACGGCATCGATCACGCAATCCAGGGTGGCGGCATCGGTGATGCGCAGGCCACGGTGGTAGTGCGGGGTCAGGCCGCGATCAGCCAGGCGGCTTTCGATCTGCGGGCGCGAGCCATGCACCAGTACCAGGCGCACGCCCAGGCTGTGCAGCAGCACCAGGTCGTGGACGATGTTGCCGAAATTAGGGTGTTCCACCCCATCGCCAGGGAGCATGACCACGAAGGTGCAGTCGCGATGGGCATTGATATACGGGGAGGCATGACGCAGCCAGTTGACGTAGTCGGGCATGACAGGGCCTGTGGATAAGTGGACGGAGAACGGCGATACAGGTGGCGTTCAGGATCATCGTCGGAACAGGCTTGCGGTCACGCGCGGTCTCCTCTAGGCAGGAACGAAACAGTTCGGTTGACGTTTAGTCCAGGCAATAGTGCCGGATCAGGTCACGCAATAGACGCACGGTAGGCTCGATTCGTGACATTTCCAGGTATTCGCCGGGCTGGTGGGCACAGGCGATGTCGCCGGGGCCCAGCACGATGGTCTGGCAACCCAGTTGCTGAAGATAAGGCGCTTCAGTGCCGAACGCCACCGCTTCGGCGCGATGGCCGGTCAGGCGCTCCGCCACTTGCACCAACTCGGCGTCGGCTGCCTGCTCGAAAGGCGGCACCTCCGGGAACAACGGCGCATAGTCGATGCGCACCTCAAAGCGCTCTGCCACCGGCATCAGCTTGGCGCGAATGGCCGCGCGCAGTTGCTCCACATCCATGCCTGGCAGTGGGCGCAGGTCGAACTCCAGGGCACATTGGCCGCAGATACGGTTGGGGTTGTCGCCGCCGTGGATGCAGCCGAAGTTCATGGTCGGGGTCGGTACGGTGAACTGCGGGTTGCGGTAGGTTTGCTGCCATTGCTGGCGCAACCCCATCAGCTCGCCCATCACTGCGTGCATGGCCTCCAAGGCGCTGCGGCCCAGGCTTGGGTCCGAGGAGTGGCCGCTGCGCCCGAGGATGTGGATACGGTCCATGAGGATGCCTTTGTGCATGCGGATCGGCCGCAGCCCAGTGGGCTCGCCGATCACCGCCGCACGGCCGAGCGGCTGGCCGGCCTCGGCCAGGGCACGGGCCCCGGACATGGAGCTTTCTTCGTCACAGGTGGCGAGGATCAGCAGCGGCTGCTTGAAATCGTGCTCCAGCAGCGGGATGACCGCTTCGATGACCAGAGCGAAGAAGCCCTTCATGTCACAGCTGCCCAGGCCGACCCAGCGGCCGTCGGTTTCGGTCAGTTTCAGCGGGTCGCTGGCCCACAGCTGTTCGTCGTAGGGCACCGTGTCGCTGTGCCCCGCCAGCACCAGGCCACCCGGGCCGGTGCCACGGCTGGCCAGCAGGTTGAACTTGCCGGGGCTGACCTGCTGGATGTCGCACTTGAAACCCAGGTCGCCCAACCAACCGGCCAGCAGGTCGATGACCTGGCGATTGGACTGGTCCAGCGCAGGCTGGGTGCAACTGACCGAGGGCGCGGCGATCAGGGCGGCGAACTGGTCTTTCAGCGTCGGCAACGGCATGCGCGTACTCCTCGGAAGCGTTGCCCATCATAGCAATGCCGTCCAACCGTGTGGGCTTCTTCGCGGGTAAACCCGCTACCACAGGGAAAGCGCCGCACCTGAGGGCAGCACAGGACCTGTGGCAGCGGGTTCACCCGCGAAGAAGCCTCCACGATCCAACAGACGAGAGCCGACTCCTGTAGACTGCTGGGCAACCACGCCCCTCCTTCGAGCCTGTGATGCACAAAGAAACCGAACTCAAGCTCCGCGCCAGCCGCGAGACCCTTGCCGCCCTGCGCGAGCACCCTCTGCTGAAAAAGCGCAACAAGTCCGGCTGGCAGACCCGCGAACTGCTCAACCAGTACTTCGACACTCCCGAGCGCGAGCTCTCTGCTGCCCGTGTCGCCCTGCGCCTGCGCCGCGATGGCGAGGCCATCATCCAGACCCTCAAGTGCCGCGGCACCAGTGTGGCCGGTCTGTCCGAGCGCAACGAGCATGAATGGCAGCTGGACAAGGTCAAGCTCGACCTGAAGAAGCTCGACGACAGCTGCTGGCCCGCGCAACTGGCCAACCTGGACAAAAAGACCATCAAGCCGCTGTTCACCACCGACTTCAGCCGTGAATACGCCGAAATCGCCTGGGGCCGTGGCAAGAGCAAGGTGGTGATCGAGGCCGCGCTGGACCAGGGTTTCGTGATCGCCGGCAAGCGCAAGGAAGAAATCTGCGAGCTGGAACTGGAACTGCGTGAAGGTGAGCCGCAGGCACTGCTGGAACTGGCCGCCGAGCTGGCCGCCAGCCTGCCGCTGATGCCATGTGACATCAGCAAGGCCGAGCGTGGCTACCGCCTGCTGGAGCCGGACAGCTACGAGCTGGGCCTGCCGCACACCGAGCTGGAAGCCGAAATGGCCGTGGACGACGCCTACGCCGCACTGGCCTGGCAACTGCTGGGCAGCAGCCAGCGCCTGGCCGAGCAATACCGCCACAACGGCCACTGGCGCCTGCTGCAGGACTGGGTCGAGTGCCTGAGCGAGCTGCGTGCCATTACCGCCAGCCTGGGCCAGGCCGCGCCACGCGCCATCACCCGTGACCTGCGCAGCAGCCTGGACGCCTTGCTCGAAGACTGGCGCCCGCTGGTGCAGGCCGGTAACGAAGACGAAGATATCCGCCGCGCCGCCCCCGAGCAGTTCGCCGAAGAACTGGAAGACGTGCGCTGGGGCCAGTTCTCGCTGGAAACCTCGCGCTGGCTGCTGGCCCGTGCCTGGACCGTGGAGCGCAAAGGCCGTGGCGAGCGCCAGGGCAAGGCGCAGCTGGCAAGCTGGCTGGCGCACCTGCTGGGCGAAGAAGGCCGAGCGTTGAAGCTGCCGCTGTACACCCAGCGGCCGGAAGACCTGGCCGAGCAACTGCCGCGTATCGAGCAGCTGCTGGCCTGGCTGCACCATGCTCGTCAGGTGCTGGAAGCGCCCCAGATGGACCGCCTGTATGGCGACCTGAAGAAGCTACATGAGCTGGCTGAGCAGCCGATCAGCGATGAGGTACTGGAAGCGCGTATCGAGCAGGCTCGGGCGGTGGATCAGAGCCGCGGCTGGAAGCACCTGCTCAAGGCTTGATACCGCGTCGCCTGCTTCGCAGCACAAGGCTGCTCCTACAGGGCACCGATATCCCCTGTAGGAGCAGCCTTGTGCTGCGAAGACCTCACCGCGACAGTGGCAGGCTGGTGGTGGACTTGATCTCCGACAGCGCCACGATCGAGTTCACCTCCTGAATCCCCGGCACGTTCGACAGCTTTTCGAAGAAGAACCGTTCATAAGCCTCGATATCCGGGGTGACGATGCGCAACAGAAAGTCCACCGACCCCATCAGCACATAACACTCCAGCACCTCCGGAAACCCGCGGATCGCGTCGGTGAACTCTGTGAAGTTGGAGCGCCCATGGGCGTTCAGTTTCACCTCGGCGAAAATCTGCGTGTTCAGGCCGACCTTCTTGCGGTCCAGCAAGGTCACCTGCCCACGAATCACCCCCTCCTCCTTCAACCGTTGGATACGCCGCCAGCACGGCGATTGCGACAGCCCCACGCGTTCGGCGATCTGCGCGCTGGACAGCGAAGCGTCCTCCTGCAGCAGTTCGAGGATACGGCGGTCGTAGGCATCCAGCTCGCTGTGCATAGACAATTCTCCTGAGAATCATTTTATGAATAGATCAATTCGCCAATACCGCGAAATGCTCAAATAATAGCGAAAAAATACCGCCACCAACGTGCAAGAATTTCTCCAACATTTGCGGAGACCAGCATGAACGCACAGCCCCGTACCGACGCCTGGGCCGCCAGCAGCGCCCACAGCACCGTGCACTATCGCCTGCAGGCCGAGGCCGAGCCTGACAGCCTGTGCCGGGTACTCAACCTGTTTGCCCTGCAGTTCCTGACCCCACACAGCGTGCAGGTCAGTCAGCAGGACGACTGGCTGGATATCGAGGTCGGCATCGGCGGCCTGAGCTGGCACCGGGCCGAGGTGATTGCGCAAAAACTGCGTAACCTGGTGTGTGTGGGTGAGGTGAGCCTGAGCAACCTGCAGCGGGTGGAGCTGGCGGTTGTGTAAGCATTTACCGACCCTATCGCCGGCAAGCCGGCTCCCACAGGTACAGCGCAATCTTCGAGCCTGTGGTGGTCCTGTGGGAGCTGGCTTGCCAGCGATAGGGCCAGTACAGGCACAGTAAATTTCCGAAACTTTTCACTTCCGTTAACCTTCCGCCGTCCGGCTAGCCTTGATCAGCACTCCCCTATCAGGCACGGACGCCAACCATGCACTCCCCCGACAACCCGGCACTCGACCTCAAGCGCGTGCTCCAGGCCCTGCTCGCCGACCAGCACCTGCACGCCAACGACACCCTGCAGGTACTCGAGCACGCCGCCAATCACCCCACCGCCCACCCGCTGGAACAGATCGCCGCCTGCGCCCTGGAAGACCGCCGACACCCTGGCGAGCCCCTGGACCTGGATCGCCTCTGCCAATGGCTGGCCAACAAGGTCGGCCAGCCCTACCTGCGCATCGACCCGCTGCAACTGGACCTGCCCCAGGTCACCGGCCTGATATCCCCGGCCTTCGCCCAGCGCCACGGCATCCTTATCGTCGCCGCCGACGCCTCCAGCGTCACCGTCGCCAGCGCCCAGCCCTACCAGGACGACTGGCTGGCCGACCTCACCCGCAGCCTGGGCCGGCCGATCCGGCGCGTTCTGGCCAGCCCGCAGCAGGTCCGCCAGGCAGGGCAGTCGTTCCACCGCCTGGCCCAATCGGTAAAGGGCGCGCAACACCAGCAGTCAGCCAGCCTGGGCGAACTCGAACAGCTGCTGGAGCTGGGCAAGCGCCAGGCCGAGGCCAGTGCGGACGACGCGCACATCGTGCATATCGTCGACTGGCTGCTGCAGTACGCCATCGAGCAACGCGCCAGCGATATCCACCTGGAACCACGCCGCGAACAGGGCCAACTGCGCTACCGCATCGACGGCCTGCTGCACAACGTCTACGCCTTCCCCGCCGGGGTGACCCTGGCGCTGGTCAGCCGCCTGAAACACCTGGGGCGCATGGACGTCGCGGAAAAACGGCGGCCGCAGGATGGCCGGCTGCATAGCCGCCTGCCTGGCGGCGGCGAGGTGGAACTGCGACTGTCGACCTTGCCGACTCCGTTCGGCGAGAAACTGGTGCTGCGCCTGTTCGACCCGCAACAGTTGCAAGAGGGCTTCGACCGGCTCGGCCTGGACGGGGCGCAACTGGACCAGTGGCAAGGCCTGCTGCGTCATCGTCAGGGCATCATCCTGGTTACCGGCCCCACCGGGTCCGGCAAGACCAGCACGCTTTACGCCAGCCTCAAGCTGCTGGCCACGCCGCAGGTCAACCTGTGCACCATCGAAGACCCGATCGAGCGCCTGGAACCCGCCTTCAACCAGTTGCAGGTGCAACCCGCCCTGGACCTGGGATTCGCCAATGGTGTGCGGGCCATGCTGCGCCAGGACCCGGACATCATCATGATCGGCGAAATCCGTGATCGCGAGACCGCCCTGGTGGCGGTACAGGCAGCCCTTACCGGGCACCTGGTCCTGTCGACCCTGCATACCAACGACGCCTGTGGCGCGATCACCCGCCTGCAGGAGCTGGGTGTGGCCGACTACCTGATCAAGGCGACGCTGGTGGGGGTCATGGCCCAGCGGCTGGTGCGCACACTGTGCGCGGATTGCCGGGGTGATACAGCGCTGCGCGAAGGGCAGCCATGCCGTACCTGTCGTGGCACGGGGTTCCATGGCCGCACAGGGTTGTTCGAGCTGCTGATACCCAGCGACAGACTGCGCGCCCTGATAGGCCCGGACAGCGATCTGGCCAGTTTGCGTCGTCAGGCCGTGGCCGATGGCTTGCTCGATCTGCGCCGCTGCGGCGATGCCAAGGTAGCCTGTGGGCAGACCCGCCAAGAGGAAGTGCTACGGGCCTGTTCCTGAGCAAAAATCCTTTGTATTCAAGGAACTTGCCCCCCTGTGGCAGGATCAAACCGCGCATCTTCAACCCTCACCCTTCGAGGTGTTTCAACATGCGTTTCAAAACCGCCATCGCTGCCGCTGCCTTGCTTTCGCTGCCTATCGGCTCGGCCATGGCCGATACCTTCTGGCGTAACGTGATGACTACCGGTGCTACCACGGCATCGAGCTACCTGACTTCCGGGGATCACAAGCTGGTGATGGCGGCGCAGGATGACGCCGGCAGCTTCGTGGCCAGCGAAGGCGCGATCCGTGGGCCGTTCCTCGAAGCGGCAATTCGCCAGGCTCGCGCGGAGAACCCGGGGATGCAGGCTTCCGACATGGAACTGGCCAATGCCATCTTGGCCAAGAATGCGGTAGCCGAGTAACCGCGTCGCCTGCTTCGCGGGTGAACCCGCTCCCACAGGTACTGCACAGTATTCGAAACTTGTACAAGTCCTGTAGGAGCGGGTTTACCCGCGAAGGGGCCGGCACAGGCAAACCACAATTAGCGATACGCCTCCACCGGCACACAAGCACAGAACAGATTCCTGTCCCCATAAACGTTGTCGACCCGGTTCACCGCTGGCCAGTACTTGTGCTGGCGCACGTGAGCACTGGGCGCCACCGCCTGCTCCAGGCTGTAAGGCCTGTCCCACTCCGCCAGCACATCGGCCAGGGTATGCGGCGCATGCTTGAGCGGGTTGTTCTCCGCCGGCCAGTTGCCCTCCTGCACTTCGCCAATTTCCGCCCTAATCGCCAGCATCGCCTCGACGAAGCGGTCCAGTTCAGCCTTCGATTCACTCTCGGTCGGCTCGACCATCAGCGTGCCCGGCACCGGGAACGACATGGTCGGCGCATGGAAGCCATAGTCCATCAGGCGCTTGGCCACGTCCTCTTCACTGATGCCGGTCAGCGCCTTCAGCGGCCGCAGGTCGAGGATGCACTCATGCGCCACCCGCTGGTTGCGCCCGCGGTAGAGCACCGGGAAGGCACCACCCAGCTGGCTGGCCAGGTAATTGGCCGAGAGGATCGCCACCTCGCTGGCATCGGCCAGTTGCGGGCCCATCATGGCTATGTACATCCAGCTGATCGGCAGGATGCTCGCACTGCCCCAGGGCGCAGCACTGACCGCGCTGTTGTTCGGGTCCAGGCCGGGTACCGGCACCACCGGATGGCTGGCAACGAACGGCTTGAGGTGCGCGCGAATGCCGATCGGGCCCATGCCCGGGCCGCCACCACCGTGGGGGATGCAGAAGGTCTTGTGCAGGTTCATGTGTGAAACGTCGGCGCCGATATCCGCCGGACGCGCCAGGCCCACCTGGGCATTGAGGTTGGCACCATCCATATACACTTGGCCACCGTGCTGGTGGACCACTTCGCAGATTTCGCGAATCCCCTCTTCATAAACGCCGTGGGTCGACGGGTAAGTGATCATCAGGCACGACAACCGATCCCCGGCCGAGTGGGCCTTGGCCTTGAGGTCGGCCAGGTCGACGTTGCCATCGTCGTCGCAATCGACGATCACCACCTCCATGCCGGCCATTTGCGCCGATGCCGGGTTGGTGCCGTGGGCCGACGACGGGATCAGGCAGAGCGTGCGTTGCGGCTGGTGGCGGCTGCGATGATAGCGGGTAATGGCCATCAGGCCGGCATACTCGCCCTGGGCGCCGGAGTTGGGCTGCATGCAGATGGCATCGAAGCCGGTAATGGCGCACAGCCAGCTTTCCAGTTCGTCGATCATCGCCTTGTAGCCGGTGGCCTGGGCCGCCGGGGCAAACGGGTGCAGCTGGGCAAAGCCGGGCCAGGTGATGGGGATCATCTCGCTGGTAGCGTTGAGCTTCATGGTGCACGAGCCCAGCGGGATCATCGACTGGTTCAGCGCCAGGTCCTTGTTCTCGAGTTGCTTGAGGTAGCGCAGCATCTCGGTTTCGCTGTGGTGCAGGTTGAACACCGGGTGGGCGAGAAACGGCGTGCGCCGCACCAGGCTGGCAGGGATGCCTTCGGGCAGGGCCAGTTGGTCGAGTGCGGCTATATCCAGGCCGTGATCCACCCCCAGGAAGATATCGAACAGGCGCAACACCGTCTGCTCCGAGCAAGTCTCGTCCAGGCTCACGCCCAGATGCCCGCGGCCAAGGATTCGCAGGTTGATCTGGGCGGCCTCGGCGCTTTCGATGATGGCCGCCTGGGCACCGCCGACGTCCAGGGTAAGGGTGTCGAAGAAGTGCTGGTTGAGGCGCTTGATGCCCTTGGCCTCAAGGCCGGCGGCCAGGATGAAGGTCAGCCGGTGCACGCGCTGGGCAATGCGCTGCAGGCCTTCGGGGCCATGGTATACCGCATAGAAGCCGGCAATGTTGGCCAGCAGCACCTGGGCCGTGCAGATGTTGGAGTTGGCCTTCTCGCGGCGGATATGCTGCTCGCGGGTCTGCAGTGCCATGCGCAGCGCGGTGTTGCCACGGGCATCGCGCGACACGCCGATGATGCGCCCCGGCATGGCTCGCTTGTAGTCATCGCGGCAGGCGAAATAGGCCGCGTGGGGGCCGCCATAGCCCATCGGTACGCCAAAGCGTTGGGTTGAACCCAGCACAACATCGGCTCCCAGCTCCCCGGGCGGTGCCAGCACCACCAGGCTGAGCAAGTCGGCGGCTACGCAGGCCAGGGCATGCTGGCTGTGCAAATGGTCGACCAGCGGGCGCAGGTCGCGCACCTCGCCATGAGTATCCGGGTACTGCAGCAAGGCCCCGAAAACCGCGTGTTTGCCAAGGTTATCCACAGAGTCGACGATCAGCTCGAAGCCGAAGCCCTCGGCACGGGTCTTGAGTACCGACAGGGTTTGCGGGTGACAGTGCTCGTCGGCGAAGAAGGCATTGCTCTTGTTGCGCGCCACCCGCTTGGCCAGGGCCATTGCCTCGGCGGCGGCGGTGGCTTCGTCGAGCAGCGAGGCATTGGCCAGGGCCAGCCCGGTGAGGTCGATGACCATCTGCTGGAAGTTCAGCAGCGCCTCCAGCCGGCCTTGGGCAATCTCGGGCTGATAAGGCGTGTAGGCGGTGTACCAGCCCGGGTTCTCCAGCACGTTGCGCAGGATGACCGTGGGGGTGATGGTGCCGTGGTAGCCCATGCCGATCAGACTGGTCCAGACCTGGTTCTGCCCGGCGTAACCGGCGAGCTTGGCCAGGGCGGCCTGTTCGTCCAGTGCCGGCGGCAGGTCGAGGGGGCGATTGAGGCGGATGTCTGGCGGTACGGTCTGCTCGATCAGCTCACTGCGGCTGGCGACACCCAGCGCGTTGAGCATGGCCTGCTGCTCCGTGGCATCCGGGCCAAGGTGGCGACGCAGGAATGGGTTGAGCTCTTGCAGTTGATGCAGGGATGGCGACTGGGACATGACGACGCTCTCTTCCTGGAACAGCTCTCATGGAGACTTACAAGTCTAGGAAGGGATTGCCGATTCTGCGGGGAAACTTGTTTTGCCAGTACCGGCCCTATCGCCGGCAAGCCAGCTCCCACAGGTAACCACAGGCCCTGAGGCGCGCGCTATCTCTGTGGGAGCTGGCTTGCCGGCGATGAGGCCTGAAGCCCTATTCGCCGATAGCGGCCGCGTAACCAGCAGCATCCAGCAGCTTGTCCAGCTCAGACTTGTCGCTTGGCTTCAGCTTGAAAATCCAAGAATCGTAAGGTTCTTCGTTGAGCAGCTCAGGGCTATCAGCCAGCTCTTCGTTGACCGCAATCACTTCGCCACCGACCGGGGCGTAGATGTCCGAAGCGGCCTTGACCGACTCGACCACACCGGCCGCATCGCCAGCGGCGAATACCTTGCCGACTTCGGCCAACTCGACGAACACCACGTCACCCAGGGCTTGCTGGGCGTGGTCGCTGATACCAACAGTCACGGTGCCGTCGGCTTCCAGGCGAGCCCACTCGTGGCTTTCGGCAAAACGCAGTTCGGCGGGGATATTGCTCATGTCTTGAATTCCTCGATTGGCTCAGCGGTACGCCCGCCGGTTAAAAATTGTTCAGATCAGGATCTTGCCGTGGCGCACGAAGGTCGGTTTGACCACCCGCACCGGGTACCACTTGCTGCGAATTTCCACCTCGGCCCGGTCGCCGGTGGCCATGGGCACGCGTGCAAGGGCAATGGACTTGCTCAGCGTAGGCGAGAAACTACCACTGGTGATCTCCCCTTCGCCAATCCCGGCTACACGCACCACCTGGTGGGCACGCAGCACGCCACGCTCTTCCAGCACCAGGCCGACCAGTTTTTCCTGCACGCCGTGCTCGATTTCCGCCAGCAGCCCGGCGCGCCCGATGAAATCGCGCTCGGCCGGCTCCCAGGCGATGCTCCAGCCGAGGTTGGAGGTGAGCGGTGTGTGGTTTTCGTCGATGTCCTGGCCGTACAGGTTCATGCCGGCTTCCAGGCGCAGGGTATCGCGGGCACCAAGGCCGCTGGGGGCGATGCCGGCACCGACCAGGTCGTTGAAGAAGGCCACGGCCTGCTCGCCGGGGAGGATGATCTCCAGGCCGTCTTCACCGGTATAACCGGTGCGGGCAATGAACCAGTCGCCTTCGGCAAAGCCTTCGAAAGGACGCAGTTCGCGGATCAGCGCCGCACGCGAGGGGCTGAGCAGGGCTGCAACCTTTTCTCGAGCATGCGGGCCCTGGATGGCAAGGATGGCCAGGTCTGGGCGGACCTGGAAGTCCACGGCAAAACCGCCACGCTGCTGCTGCAGCCAGTCGAGTACCTTGGCACGGGTGGCGGCGTTGGTGACCAGGCGATAGCCATGTTGTGTGCGGTAGACGATCAGGTCGTCGATCACCCTGCCCTGTTCCTGCAACAGCGGGCTGTACAGCGCCTTGCCGGTGTCGTCGAGGCGGGCCACGTCGTTGGCCAGCAGACGCTGCAACCAGGCAGTGGCGTCGCTACCATCGACATCGATCACGGTCATGTGGGAAACATCGAACACCCCGCAATCGCTGCGCACCTGATGGTGCTCCTCGACCTGCGAGCCATAGTGCAGGGGCATGTCCCAGCCACCGAAATCGACCGTCTTGGCGCCAAGCGCCAGGTGCAGGTCATACAAAAGCGTGCGCTGTCCCATGGGTTTCTCCTTCCGGGCGTGGCGAAGCGGCGGCGGTCGATGACGTCGGGTCGTCAGCTCTTCTTGTGTAGGACCCGCCGCGCGAATGCCGCGCATTGTAGCCGCAAGGGCGCGGGCTGGCACCCTCAGTGACTGTGACCGGGTCGACGTGCCGAACGGCGGATCAGGCCGATGACCGGCAGCAGGCCCACCAGCACCAGGGTCAGTGCCGGCAACGATGCACGCGCCCACTCACCCTCGCTGGTCATCTCGAACACCCTTACCGCCAAGGTGTCCCAGCCGAACGGGCGCATCAGCAAGGTGGCCGGCATTTCCTTGAGCACGTCGACGAACACCAGCAGGGCGGCGCTGAGCGCGCCAGGCACCAGCAGCGGCAGATACACCTTGAAAAACAATCCCGCGCCACCGACGCCCAGGCTGCGGGATGCCTCGGGCAGTGACGGGCGGATCCGCTCCAGGCTGCTCTCCAGCGGCCCGTAGGCCACCGCGATGAAGCGCACCAGGTAGGCCAGCAGCAATGCGGCCAGGCTGCCCAGCAGCAGCGGCTTGCCGGCACCGCCCAGCCAGCTGGACAGCGGGATGACCAGGTGGTTGTCGAGGTAACTGAAGGCCAGCATGATCGAAACCGCCAGCACCGAGCCGGGCAAGGCATAGCCCAGGTTGGCCAGGCCCACCCCGGCGCGAATACCACCCGTCGGCGCCTGGCGCCGGGCAAAGGCCAGCAGCAACGCCACGCACACCGTGACCAGCGCCGCCATGCCGCCCAGGTACAGGGTGTGCAACACCAGGCCGACATAGCGCTCGTCCAGGTCATGTCGGCCACGCTGCCAGAACCACGCCAGCAGTTGCAGCAGCGGGATGACGAAGGCGCAGGCGAACACCAGCAGGCACCAACCGCTGGCCAGCAACGCCTTGACCCCGTGCAGGTGGTACAGCGCCTGCCCGCGCGGCCGCTCGTTGCCGCTGCGGCTGGCCCCCCTGGCACGGCGCTCGCCATACAGCACCAGCATCACCGCCAGCAGCAGCAGGCTGGCCAGCTGGGCAGCGCTGGACAGGCTGAAGAAGCCGTACCAGGTCTTGTAGATGGCCGTGGTGAAAGTGTCGAAGTTGAATACCGCAACCGCGCCGAAGTCGGCCAGTGTTTCCATCAGGGCCAGGGCAATACCGGCGCCGATCGCAGGCCGAGCCATGGGCAGAGCCACGCGCCAGAACGCTTGCAGCGGGGACAGCCCCAGCACCCGCGCGGCTTCCATCAGGCCCTTGCCCTGGGCCAGGAATGCGCTGCGCGCCAGCAGGTAGACATAGGGGTAGAACACCAGCACCAGTACGACGATCACCCCGCCGGTGGAGCGAACCCGCGGCAGGCGCATCGGCCCGAACACCTCGCGCAGGGCGCTCTGCACCGGGCCGGCGAAGTCCAGCAGGCCGACGAAGACGAACGCCAGCACATAAGCAGGGATGGCGAACGGTAGCATCAGCGCCCAGTCCAGCCAGCGCCGGCCAGGGAACTCGCAGAGGCTGGTCAACCAGGC
The DNA here is from genome assembly GCF_009932335.1 of Pseudomonas asiatica. NCBI lineage: Bacteria > Pseudomonadati > Pseudomonadota > Gammaproteobacteria > Pseudomonadales > Pseudomonadaceae > Pseudomonas > Pseudomonas asiatica. The sequence continues at coordinate 435,621 of NZ_BLJF01000003.1, read as the reverse complement.
CAGGCTGACCCCCAGTAACGTGACGCCGATGCCCACACCCGCCACCAGCGTCAGGGTATTGCCCAGCAGGCGAGTCATCTGGGTGTCGAGCAGGTGCGACCAGATCTGCAGGTCGATCGACTGCCAGGACAACAGCAGGACGCTCAGGGGCAGGAGCACCAGGGCGGCGACCAGGGTGACCGGGAGGTACCAGCGGCGTTGGGGGGAGTGGGGCAAGTTGAATGTCTCTGTGGCTGATTTGCGACCGCTATGCGGTCGTTCGCGGGCATGCCCGCTCCCACAGAGATCGAGTAATCCTGTGGGAGCGGGCATGCCCGCGAAGAGGCCCTGAAAGGCCCCGGAAGGATAAAGCCTGGCGCTTAGTTCCAGCCAGCCCGATCCATCAAGCGAATCGCTTCAGCCTGGCGCTTGCCAGCGATTTCAACCGGAATGCTGTCAGCCTTGAAGCTGCCCCACGCTGCCACTTCTTCCGATGGCTTGACCTTCGGGTTGGCCGGGAACTCCTGGTTGATGTCGGCGAACAGCTTCTGCGCCTCTTCACCAGTCATCCATTCAACCAGCTTCTTCGCCGCCTCCGGGTGTGGTGCATGCTTGGTCAGACCGATGCCCGACAGGTTCACGTGCACGCCACGGTCACCCTGGTTGGGCCAGAAGATCTTCACCGGCAGTTTCGGGTTCTGGTTGTGCAGACGACCGTAGTAGTAGGTGTTGACCACGCCCACGTCGCACTGGCCGGCCTCGATGGCCTGGATCACTGCGTTATCGTCGGAGAACACGTCGGTGGACAGGTTGTTGACCCAGCCTTTGACGATCTGCTCGGTCTTCGCCTCGCCGTGGGTCTCGATCAGGGTGGCGGTGAGCGACTGGTTGTACACTTTCTTCGCCGTGCGCAGGCACAGGCGGCCTTCCCACTGCTTGTCGGCCAGGGCTTCGTAGGTGCTCAGCTCTTGCGGCTTGACCCGCTCGGTGGAGTAGATGATGGTGCGCGCGCGCAGGCTCAGGCCGGTCCAGTCGTGGGACGAGGCGCGGTACTGCGGCGGGATGTTCTGGTCGATGATGTCGGACTTGATCGGCTGCAGGATGCCCATCTGCTCGGCCTGCCACAGGTTGCCGGCATCGACGGTCAGCAGCAGGTCGGCCACGCCGTTTTCGCCCTCGGCCTTGATGCGCTGCATCAGCGGGGCTTCCTTGTCGGTGATGAACTTGATCTTGACCCCAGTCTTGGCGGTATAGGCATCGAACACCGGCTTGATCAGCTCGTCGATGCGCGAGGAGTACACCACCACTTCGTCCGCTGCCTGGGCGGTGCCGCCGAACAGGGTCAGGGCCAGGGCGGCCAGTAGGGGCTTGCGTGGCAACATGGAAAGCACTCCTCGGATCGTATGAGAGGTGCAAATGGTAGTGAATCCCATTTTCCGACTCATCTACATAGGCGTTACCGGATGTTGCAGAGGGGGCTGCTGTGCAGCCCATCGCGACACAAGGCCGCTCCTACAAGAGATTGCGTCCCCCTGTAGGAGCGGCCTTGTGTCGCGAAAGGGCCGCAAAGCGGCCCCGACAATCTCAAGCCTTGGCCAGATCCGGCAGATCACCGCTCAAACCCAGCGCCTGCCGCACGAACAGCGCCTTGGCCTCCGGCATCTGCTCCACCAGCTTCAACCCGCTGTTACGCAACCAGCGCAACGGCAACGGGTTGGCCTGGAACAACCGCTCGAACCCTTCCATCGCCGCCATCAGCGCCAGGTTGTGCGGCATGCGCCGTCGCTCGTAACGGCTCAGTACCTTCACATCCGCCAGCCGCTCGCCACGCTCGCAGGCGTTGACCAGCACCTCGGCCAGCACCGCAGCATCGAGGAAGCCCAGGTTGACGCCCTGCCCGGCCAGCGGGTGAATGGTGTGCGCGGCATCGCCGATCAATGCCAGGCCTTCATCCACATAGCGCTTGGCGTGGCGCTGGCGCAGCGGCACGCACAGCCGCGGGTCGGCCTGCAGCACATCACCCAGGCGCCCCTCGAAAGCCCGCTCAAGGGCTTTCAGGAAGGCCGCTTCATCCAGCGCCATCAACTGCTCGGCATGCTCCGGCGTGGTCGACCACACGATCGAGCACCAGTCCTGCTGGCCATCGCGGGTCAGCGGCAGGAACGCCAGTGGCCCTTCATCGGTGAAGCGCTGCCAGGCCGTGGCCTGGTGCCCGGCGCTGCAACGCACGCTGGTGACGATGGCGTGGTGCAGGTAATCCCACTCGCGGGTTTCGCAGCCGGCCAGGCGCCGCACTGCCGAGTTGGCACCGTCGGCCGCGATCACCAGCGGCGCACGCAACTGGCGGCCATCGGCGAGGGTCAGCAGCCACTCGTCGCCGGAGCGTCGCAGCTGTTCGAGCCGCGCATTGGGCAGCAGGCCGATATCGCTGTCATGCAGGCGCTCCAGCAGGCCATCCTGCACCACCCGGTTCTCGACGATGTGGCCGAGCACTTGGGCATGCACGCTGGCAGCCGAGAAGTGAATCTGCCCGGTGCCGCTGCCATCCCATACATGCATGTCCGAGTATGGCGTGGCACGCCGGCGGGCGATGCCATCCCAAGCGCCAAGGCGCTCGAGGATGCGCTGGCTGGCTGCCGACAGCGCGCTGACACGCGGCTCGAACGGGGCCTGGGCATCGAACGGCTTGACCGTCAGCGGGCCGCCGTCGAGCAAGAGGATTTGCAAGCCACTGTGGCGCAACGCCAGGGCCAGGGCGCTGCCGACCATACCGGCACCGACAATCAACAGATCTGCGCGCATTTCCATGCCTTACGCCAGCCTCGCTTGCGGCTTGAGCCGCACATATAGGGTTTTATCGACCCGCGCCACCAGCTCGCCGGCGCCGTCGCGGATATCGACCTGCAAACGCGGCAGGCACTTCTTGCCGGTGGCAGTCTGCTGGCGGATTTCGTCCAGCAGCGCGTCATCGACGTGGAGTTCGGCATACACCGGGCCTTTGCCCGGCGAAATGAAATCGATGCTGGCGGCCTTGTCCCAGACGATATAGTCACGCCCCAGCTGCTCGATCAACAGCAGCATGTAGAACGGGTCGACCATGCCGTACAGGCTGCCGCCGCACTGGGTGCCGACGTAGTTGCGGTTCCAGCGGGTCAGCTTCATCGCCACCTTGACGCTGCGCAGGTCCGGGCTGATGTGCTGTACGCGGATACCAGCGCCGAGGTGCGGCGGGAACAGGTTCAGCCGCCAGCGCAACAGGCACGCCCGGCGCGCCAGCCTGCGCGTGTTGTCACTCATGCCTGACCTCGCGGATCGGGGCGGGTGCCCAGGCCCATGGCCTGGCGGGCGAACCAGCTTTTGGCCGGTGGCAGCAGGTCGAGCCCGAGCAGGCCAAGGTTGCGGCCGGCGGCCAGCAATGGCTGGCTGCTGCCGAACAGACGGGTGACCTGATCGGAAAAGCCGATGGTCATGGCCTGGTCCACGCGCTGGCGCTGGTGGTAGGCCTGCAATGTTGTCAGGTCGCCAGGCTGCTGCGGGCCGGCCAGCAGCGCCTCGGCAAGCGCCTGCACGTCACGCAGCGACAGATTGAAGCCTTGGCCGGCAATAGGGTGCAGGCTGTGCGCGGCGTTACCCAGCACCACCAGATGCGGCCGCACCTGCTCCTGGGCCTCGATCAGCGACAGTGGGTAGAGGTGCCGCGCGCCGACCTGGCGCAAGGCGCCCAGGCGATAGCCGAACACGCCCTGCAGTTCACGCAGGAAATTGCGCTCGTCGATGTCGGCCAGACGCCTCGCGTCCATGCCCTGGCGGGTCCAGACCAGCGCGCAGCGGTTATCCGGCAGCGGCAGCAGGGCCATGGGGCCTTCTTCGGTGAAACGTTCGAAGGCCTGGCCGCCGTGGGCCTCGCCCGGGGTTATGTTGGCGATCAGCGCGCTCTGTTGGTAGGGCGTGTGGCGCACGTGGATACCCAGCTGTTCGCGCAGGCCGGAACGGCCACCGTCGGCCAGTACAGCCAGGTCGCACTCCAACTGGGTGTCATCGTTCAGCTGCAGGCGGTAGCCACCCTCAATGGCCTGCATCGCAGTCACTTCCGCCGGGCAGCGCCAGCTCACCACCTCGCTGTCCAGCCCTTGCCAAAGGCACTGGCCCAGCCAGGCGTTTTCCACCACGTAGCCAAGCGCCGGCACACCCTCTTCCCGGGCATCCAGGCGGGTGGCACCGAAACGGCCGCGGTCGGACACGTGAATCTGCAAGATCGGCTCGGCGCGATGGCCGATGGCCTGCCACAGGCCCAACTGCTGGTAGATCTGCTGGGTACCGAACGACAGTGCCGACGAACGCGCGTCGTAGCTGGGCTGGAAGCTGTCACCGGGGGCGAACGGCTCGATCAGCAGGATCTTCCAGCCTCGCGCCTTGGCCCCCGCCTGCAGGGCCAGGGCCAGGCTCGCGCCCACCAGGCCGCCACCGATGATCGCCAGGTTTACCCGATTCATGCCGCGTCCTTGCGGGCGGCCTGCATCAGCGCCTCGATCTCGGCGACCGTGCGCGGCACGCCCGAAGTCAGGATTTCACAACCTTGCCTGGTCACTACCACGTCGTCCTCGATCCTTACACCAATGCCGCGCCATTTCTTGGCCACGGCCTGATTGTCGGCGCCTATGTAGATGCCCGGCTCGACGGTCAGCGCCATGCCGGGTTCTAGCACCCGCCACTCACCGCCCACCTTGTACTCGCCCACATCGTGCACATCCATGCCCAGCCAGTGCCCGGCGCGGTGCATGTAGAAGGCACGATAGGCCTCGCTGTCGATCAGCGCCTGTACCTCGCCGGTCAGCAGGCCCAGTTCCACCAGGCCCTCGGTGATGACCCGCACGGTCGCCTCATGGGCGTGGTTCCAGTGCTTGCCAGGGGCGATTTCGGCAAACGCCGCTGCCTGGGCCTTGAGCACCAGCTCGTAGATGGCCCTCTGCTCGGGCGAAAAACGCCCGCTGACAGGGAAGGTACGGGTGATGTCGCTGGCGTAGCAGTCGATCTCGCAGCCGGCGTCGATCAGCACCAGGTCGCCATCCTTGAGCGGGGCGTCGTTCTGCTGATAGTGCAGGATGCAGCCATTGCGCCCGGCCGCGACGATCGAGCCGTAGGCCGGCATCTTCGCCCCGCCCTTGCGGAACTCATAGTCCAGCTCGGCTTCCAGGCTGTATTCGTGCAAGCCGGCCCGGCAGGCCTGCATGGCCCGCACGTGGGCCCGCGCCGAGATGTCTGCGGCAGCGCGCATCACCTTCACTTCCGCTGCCGATTTATACAGGCGCATGTCGTGCAGCAGATGATCCAGCGCAACGAACTCGTTCGGCGGCTGGGCCCCCAGGCGCGCCTTGGAGCGGATCACGTTGATCCAGTCCATCAGCCGGCGGTCGAACTCGGGGTTGCTGCCCATGGCGCTGTATACCCGCTCACGGCCTTCGATCAGGCCCGGCAGGATCTCGTCGATGTCGGTGATGGGGAAGGCATCGTCTGCGCCAAAATCGCGCACCGCACCTTCCTGGCCGGCACGCAGGCCGTCCCACAGCTCGCGCTCGGGGTTGCGTTCTCGGCAAAACAGCACGTATTCGCCATGCTCGCGACCGGGAATCAGCGCAATCACCGCTTCCGGCTCGGGGAAACCACTGAGGTACTGGAAGTCGCTGTCCTGGCGGTAAACGTGCTCGACGTCGCGGTTACGGATGGCAACCGCGGCGGCGGGCAGGATGGCGATGCTGTTGGGGACCATCTGCGCCATCAGCGCCTTGCGCCGACGGGCATACTCGGCCTTGGGAATGTGGCTCATGGGCAGACTACCCCTGGTTGATCAGTGCAGCGATGGCTTGGGTGCAGGGGCGGCCGGCTTGGCCAGCTCGGAGAACAGCAGCAACGGCGCCACACGCAGGTATTCCATGACTTCCATGTAATCGCTCTCGCCATCCTCGGACTCCTCGAGGGCTTCCTGGACCTGGGAAATGGCCACCAGGTCCTGCAGCACTTCCTTGGCCTCGTCGGACAGGTCCTTGCCACCGGCATTCAGGCCGAAACCGGTGATGAAGCCCTGGCACCACTGGCCCAGCGCGGTGGCGCGATCGCTCAGGGCGGCGTCGTCGGAAGGCAGCAGCAGGACGATCGCCATGTCGTCGCTGGTCAGTTCGCCCTTGACCATTTCCTGCAGGCCGACCAGGGCGTTGCGTACGGTGTCACCGGGCTCGGTTTCCAGCAGCTGGGCGGCATCGGCCAGCCAGCCGTCGGCGTCGAAGCCGGCACCGGCGCAGCTGCGGCCGATCAGCAGGCCGTGCAGTTCGGCCGGTGTTACAGGATGGCCATTGCTGGACAGCAGCATGGCGAAGGCGATGTAGGGCGATTGGGTATTGGGCATGGGCAGCTAGGCGCCAGACGGCGCAATGACTAGAATGGAGACCTTGTATCCTAGCACCGGCAGGCGCGCCAAGACCATCGGCACTGGCCGTCGCCGCCCAGGGAGAGGCATCATCGCCAGGTGACTCAACGACGGAGCGAATCGAGTGCAACCCACGCAAGAGAACGACCTGCAGGCACTGATGAGCCGATTCGAGTTGCTGATCGAACGTGTCGAGCAACTAAAACGGCAAAATGCACTCCTAGTAGCTCAGGAAAAGTCCTGGCGCGAAGAGCGCGCCCACCTCATCGAAAAGAACGAGATCGCCAAGCGCAAGGTCGAGTCGATGATTTTACGCCTCAAGGCTCTGGAGCAAGACTCATGAGTTCAAGCAATAGCGTCACCGTGCAGATCCTCGACAAGGAATATTCGATCATCTGCCCGCCGGAAGAGCGCAACAACCTGGTCAGTGCCGCGCGCTACCTGGACGGCAAGATGCGCGAAATCCGCAGCAGCGGCAAGGTGATCGGCGCCGACCGCATCGCGGTCATGGCAGCGTTGAACATCACCCACGAAATGCTGCACCGCCAGGAAGAGCGCAACGATGCTCCGGCAGGCGGCACCACCCGCGAACAGGTGCGCGACCTGCTGGAACGGGTCGACCAGGCACTGTCCGACGACGCGGATACCAAAATCGGCTGAGATTGGTATACTGGCGCCACTCCCTGGGGGATGCGCCAGTCGGTTATGTCCCTGAGCCGATACGCACAACCACGGGGGTTGCACGCTGGGGCCGGTGTGCATGTCCGCCCGACGGAAAGCCTTAACGCCCCCTGCAATCTCCACCTTGAACTTTCGGGTTCAAGGGCTACACCGATAGCGGTCTTATCGGGGAGCCTGAATTCTCTTGCCCGCCCTTCCGGCGGGCAATTCGTTTTGGCCGACCACGTCGGCCAGCACCTGGGATCGCCCGTGCCATGACCGACACCGCGCAGCTCACCCGCCCCCAGCTCCGTCGCCTGCTCCGCAATGCCCGCCGCGCCCTTACCCCTGCTCAGCAACGCCAGGCCGCCCTTGGCCTTTACCGCCAGCTGGCGCAGCACCCGCTGTTCCGACGCGCCCGGCACATTGCCCTGTACTTGCCCAACGATGGCGAAATCGACCCTTACCTGCTGCTGCGCGAGGCCCAGCGCCGCGGCAAGCGCACCTACCTGCCGGTGCTGCACGCCTGGCCGCGCACGCGCATGGTGTTCCAGCGCTTCGAGCAAGGCGAGAAGCTCAAGCCCAACCGCTTTCGCATTCCCGAGCCGGTCACCGAGCGCAAGCGCCAGCGCCCGATCTGGTCGCTGGACCTGATCCTGCTACCGTTGGTCGGTTTCGACGAAGTGGGCGGTCGCCTGGGAATGGGCGGTGGTTTCTATGATCGCAGCCTGGCCTACCAGGCGCGTCGCCAGACCTGGAAAAAGCCGTTGCTGTTGGGGCTGGCACATGAATGCCAGAAGGTCGAGCGGCTGGCTCAGGCCAGTTGGGATGTACCGCTGCAGGGGACGGTCTCGGACCGTGGCTGGTACCTGGCGCCGCGTTGAGCGGCGCCAGCGGGGGCATCAACGTTTCGGCTGGCTGGCGTCGACCGGCATCTGATAGGCGTTGTCCAGCTTGCGCTCCCAGATCCCTTGCGCATAACCGGTAGTGACCACACCCAGGCCGAAAATGAACACCAAGACCCACAGCAGATCCGGCTTGTTACGTTGATTCATCGAAGATTGCCCCCCAGGCAAACTGTTCACGCTCGGCAACTTTCTGGGTATTGCCGGAGCATCGCGCTTTAAACGGGGCGCATTTTCCGACAACCTGCGTCTGCACGCAAACCTTGACGCCAACCGGCTGTCGGTTTCGTGCAACAGGTTATTTCAAACCTTTTCAGGAGCAGCACCCCATGGCCTACTGGCTGATGAAATCCGAGCCCGACGAGCTCTCCATTGAAGCCCTCGGCCGGCTCGGCGAAGCGCGCTGGGACGGCGTGCGCAACTATCAGGCACGCAATTTCCTGCGGGCCATGAGCGTTGGCGACGAGTTCTTCTTCTACCACTCCAGCTGTCCGCAGCCGGGCATCGCCGGCATTGCCAGGATCACCCGCGCAGCCTACCCGGACCCAACCGCGCTGGACCCGCAGAGCCCCTACTACGATGCCAAGGCCACGGCCGACAAGAACCCTTGGAGCGCGGTCGATGTGGCCCATGTGCAAACCCTGCCACGGGTGCTGGAGCTGGGCTGGCTGAAACAGCAGACAAGCCTGGCCGAACTGCCGCTGGTGCAGAAGGGCAGCCGCCTGTCGGTAATGCCCGTGACGCCAGAGCAATGGGCGGTGATTGTCGCTTTGCGTTGAAACTGCGGCTAAGGTCAGATCTTGCTGACCGGGGCGGTCCCCTGTAGGAGCGGCCTTGTGTCGCGATGGGGCGCACAGCGGCCCCGGGATATCAGCGTCACCCCATGAATTGCCGGGGCTGCTTTGCAGCCCTTTCGCGACACAAGGCCGCTCCTACAGGGACTGTGGGGGCCTTTGATTGATATCAACACATCGCTCATGGCTGCACGCCATGATGCAGTGTGCATGACCGCAAGGATGCAGACCGATGAACCGATACGCCCCCAGGATCTTCGCCACCGCGCTGATCGCCCTACTCGCAACAGCCGGTGGGCTGGGGTACTGGAAGTCGCTCCACGACCAGTTGCCCGAAGGCCTGAGCATGGGCAACGGCCGCCTGGAAGCCACCGAAGTGCAGATCGCCAGCAAAATCCCCGGCCGCCTGGCCGAAGTGCTGGTCGACGAAGGTGACAAGGTAACTCGCGGCCAGCTGCTGGCGCGCATCGACACCCGTACCATGGAAGCCCAGCGCAGCCAGGCCGAAGCCGAAGTGCTGCGCGCCCGGGAAAACTACGCCGCCGCCCAGGCCAGTGTGCAGCTGCGCCAAAGCGAACTGCTGCTGGCCAGCCAGGAGCTCAAGCGCGTGCGCGAGATCTTCCAGCGCAAATACGCCAGCCAGCAGTTGCTCGACCAACAGCAGGCGCGCTTCGACACGGCCAACGCCGCCGTAGTCGCCGCCCGCGCCCAACTGGCGGCGATCAAGGCCGCCATCGGCGCCGCCGAGGCCCAGGTAGCGCAGCTCACCAGCGAAATCGACGACAGCAGTCTGCGCGCACCGATCAACGGCATCATCCAGCTGCGCCTGGCCGAGCCCGGTGAAGTGCTGGGTGCCGGCGGCCGCGTGCTGATGTTGATCGACCCCAGCGACCAGTACATGAACCTTTACCTGCCCGCCTCCACCAGCGGCCGGCTGACCGTCGGCGACCAGGCACGGATCGTGCTCGACGCCCTGCCCGAGCGGGCGCTGCCGGCGAAGGTTGCCTTTGTCGCGGCCAAGGCCCAGTTCACCCCCAAGCAGGTGGAAACCCGCGACGAGCGGCAGAAGCTGGTGTTCCGGGTCAAGTTGCGCCTGACCGACCCGGGCGCCGTGCCGCAGGCCAAGCCGGGCATGCCAGGCGCCGGCTACGTACGCACGGCTGAGGTGGACTGGCCGGCCAACCTGCAATGAACGCCCCGGCACTGCTGGCCGAGGGTATCAGCCATCGCTACGGCGACCTGGTCGCCTTGCACCCCCTCGGGTTCAGCCTGCCGGCGGGCACCCGCTGCGCGCTGATCGGCCCTGACGGGGCTGGCAAATCGACCCTGCTGGGGCTGATCGCCGGCGTCAAGCGCCTGCAACAGGGCGAACTGCAGGTGCTGGGTGGCTCGATCCGCCAGCGGCGCCATCGCGCGGCGCTGTACCCGAAAGTGGCGTTCATGCCGCAGGGGCTGGGCAACAACCTGTATCCGGAGCTGTCGATCAGCGAGAACATCCGCTTTTTCGCCACCCTGTTCGGCCTCGGCCGTCGCGAATGCGAACAGCGCATGGCCAACCTGCTACAGGCCACCGACCTGCAGCGCTTTGCCGAGCGCCCGGCGGGCAAACTGTCGGGCGGCATGAAGCAGAAGCTTGGCCTATGCTGCGCGCTGATCCACGAGCCGGACCTGCTGATCCTCGACGAGCCGACCACCGGCGTCGACCCACTGTCGCGGCGGCGCTTCTGGGAGCTGGTCGAACAGGTACGCGCACAGCGCCCGCAACTGACCCTGCTGGTGGCCACCGCCTACATGGAAGAGGCTGAACAGTTCGAGCATTGCCTGATGCTCGATGGCGGCCGTCTGCTGGCCGCCGGCCCCAGCCATGAACTGGGCGCAGTCACCCCCAGTGGCAAGCTGGACGACGCCTTCACCCACTACCAGGGCGCGGGCAAGGCACAACACCCTCCGCTCATCATCCCGCCGCGCCCGGCCGCTGACAGCCCGGTCGCCATCGAGGCCCACGACCTGACCCTGCGCTTTGGCGATTTCACTGCTGTGAACAAGGTCAGCTTCGCCATTGGCCGCGGGGAGATTTTCGGCTTCCTGGGCTCCAACGGCTGCGGCAAGACCACCACCATGAAAGTGCTCACCGGCCTGATGCCGGCCAGCGAAGGCAGCGCCAGCCTGCTCGGCCGCCCGGTGGATGCCAGTGACCTGGCCACGCGCAAACGGGTCGGTTTCATGTCGCAGAGTTTTTCGTTGTATGGCGAGCTGAGCACCCGGCAGAACCTCACTCTGCATGCACGCCTGTTCGACCTGCCCAAGGCCGAGAGCGCCCAGCGCATCGACGAGCTGATCGAGCGCTTCGACCTGGTTGCCATCGCCGACCAGCCATCCGGTGCCCTGCCCCTCGGCCTGCGTCAGCGCCTGTCACTGGCGGTAGCGGTGCTGCACCGCCCGGAAGTGCTGATCCTCGACGAACCCACCTCCGGCGTCGACCCGGCTGCCCGTGACGACTTCTGGCGCCTGCTGGTGGAGCTTTCACGCGAGCAGGGCGTGACCATTTTCCTTTCTACCCACTTCATGAACGAAGCCCAGCGCTGCGACCGTATCTCGCTGATGCATGCAGGCCGGGTACTGGCCTGCGACACGCCGGATGCCCTGCAACGCCACTACCAGGGCAACACTCTGGAAGACGCGTTCGTGCGCTGCCTGGAACAGGCTCAGGAACTAGCGCCGCAAGCCACCGACAACACCGTGCTGGAGCAGACCGCCACGCCTGCGCCGACGCTGCGCCAGGGCTTCAGCCTTAGTCGCCTGCTGGCGGTGGCCAGCCGTGAGGGCAAGGAGCTGCTGCGCGACAAGGTGCGCCTGGCCTTCGCCCTGCTGGGGGCGATGTTCATGATGGTGATCTTCGGCTATGGCATTTCACTGGATGTGGAAAACCTCGCCTTCGCCGTACACGACCAGGACCAGAGCCCGCAAAGCCGGGCCTACCTCGAAGCCTTCCGTGGTTCACGCTATTTCGCCGAACAGGCGCCCATCCGCGACACCCGCGAAATGCACCAGCGCCTGCAGCGCTCGGAAATCAAACTGGCACTGGAAATTCCACCCGGCTTCGGCCGCGACCTCTACGCCGGGCGTCAACCGGTGGTGGCCGCCTGGCTCGATGGCGGTATGCCGTTCCGCGCCGAAACCAGCCGCAATTACGTGGAAGCCGTGCACCAGGCCAATCTCGAGCAACTAGCCAAAGCCAGCCCACAGCCGCAGCCGCGCCAGGACCTGGTGCGCCTGGAAACCCGTTTTCGCTACAACCAGGATGTGGTCAGCGTGAACGCCATCGGCCCTGGGGTAATGGCGCTGATCCTGGCCTTCATCCCGGCCATGCTCACCGCGCTAGGTATCGTCCGCGAGAAAGAGCTCGGCTCCATCACCAACTTCTACGCCACACCCCTCACCCGCCTGGAGTTTCTGCTCGGCAAGCAGATGCCCTATCTGGCCGTGAGCCTGGTCAACCTGGCGCTGCTGGTGGCGATGAACCGCTGGCTGTTCGCCGTGCCGCTCAAGGGCAGCGTGCTGGCCCTGGCCTGTGGCGGCGTCGCCTACCTGCTGGCTACCACCAGCCTGGGCCTGTTGATCTCGGCCTTCACCCGCACACAGATCGCCGCCATCCTGGGCACCATGATCATCACCAGCTTGCCGACCATCCAGTTTTCCGGGCTGATCGTGCCACGCTCGTCGCTGGATGGCGCGGCGGCGGTGATGGGCCAACTGTTCCCGGCGGGCTACTTCCTCGATATCGCGGTCGGCACCTTCACCAAGGCGCTGGGACTGCGCGAGCTGTGGCCGCAGTGCCTGATCCTGCTCAGCTTTTTTGCCGTGTTCACCGGCCTGAGCCTGGCCATGCTGAAGAAGCAGGAGGCCTGATATGTCACGCCTGAACCACACCCTGCGTCTTGGCCTGAAAGAGCTGACCAGCCTGCGCCATGACAGCGTGCTACTGCTGTTCCTGCTGTATGCCTTCAGCGTGGCCATCTACATGCCGGCAGCCGGCTCGGTGATCGGCGTGCACAACGCCAGTGTCGCGATGGTGGACGAAGACCACAGCCTGCTATCGCGCAAGCTTGGTGAAGCCCTGCAACCACCCGAGTTCCAGCCCGCCGTGCCACTGGCCCCGCAGCGTCTGGACCAGGCCATGGACAGCGGCCAGTACACCTTCGTGATCAACGTGCCGGTGAACTTCCAGAGCGACCTGCTGGCCGGGCGCTCGCCGGAACTGCAGATCTATGTCGACGCCACGGCCATGAGCCAGGCGTTCATGGGTGCCGGCTACATCGGCCGCATCTTCGAACGCGAGTTGCTCGACTACAGCCAGCGCAGCAACACACAGAGCCCGGTGATAATAAACGCCAAGGCTCTGTTCAACCCCAACCTGGAGGGCGGCTGGTTCCTTGCGGTGATCCAGATCGTCAACAACATCACCATACTGGCGATCATCCTCACCGGCACCGCGTTGCTGCGCGAGCGCGAGCACGGCACCCTCGACCACCTGCTGGTGCTACCGCTGACCGCGCTGGAAATCATGCTGGCGAAGATTGCCAGCAACGCGCTGGTAGTGGTGATCTGTACCTGGATTTCGCTGGTGGTGGTGGTCAAGGGCGCGCTTGGCGTGCCGCTGTCCGGTTCGATGGGCCTGTTCCTGGCCGTGACGGCGCTCTACCTGTTCGTCAGTACCGCACTGGGCATCTTCCTCGCCACCCTGGCGCGCTCGACGCCACAATTCGGCCTGCTGGCGATCCCGGTGATCATCCCGATGCTGTTGCTTTCCGGCGGCAGCACACCGCTGGACAGCATGCCGCAGTGGCTGCAGTGGGTGATGCAGGGGTCGCCGTCGACGCACTTTGTCAGCCTTGGCGCCGCAATTCTGTTTCGTGATGCCGGTTGGACGGTGGTGTGGCCGGACATCCTGGCGCTGGCCGTGATCGGGCTGGTGTTCTTCGGCGTGGCGCTGGCGCGGTTTCGCCGAAGCCTGGCGTCCTGATCCAAATTGGTATCTAGCACAAAGACAAAGGGCGCCTTTCGGCGCCCTACTCACAGACAGGTCGGCTTGTCATCGCCGTACACCTGCCCGGCTCTGTAATTGCTGGTTGAACCAGGATCCGCAGAGTCTTGCAAGCCCCTTACGGGAACGGGCCCATTATCACGCATCGAGCGTTACATTGCCAACAGACTGCACTGTTGCTGGATGTGAGAAACCCAGCGTAAAACCAACAGCAGCCCTCACGGCGGCGAAGTGCTCCGGCCGCATTGTAAAGGTCATGTATTCCCGACCACCGCCCTGGCGCGATCTGATCCGACATCTGTCCAGTCTGGAGGTAGCTACCGTGTAGATCATGTCGCACTTGGCCCAGCATGTCGGGGCCGGGCCAGGCAGATAACTCGGCAGCACAACGTGATGCCTTGTCAGTTGATCCGGTGCGGTGGTGCTCAGTGGGATTATCGTCACCAACTGACGGTTTTGACTGTGCTTGCGAAGAACGACAACGGGGCGCACCTTGATCATTTCAGGCACTTGAAAGCCTGAAAAGTCGCACATCAGTACAGTCGCCTCTTTCGGCTGGTACTTCAAAGGCATTGCCAACACTCTCAAGCAACTGAAGACAAGGCACAATTTAGCTCGGCCTTGGCTTCAGAAACCGAAAACTGGCGGGCTTACAGGAAAGACGGAAAAGTCCTACAACCGTGGTAAGCCTGACTTCAATCCAGCTCACCAGCAATCGACCTCACAATGCTTCAGATCACTGCACGATCAGGTTGTTGAATAGCAGGTCTTCAACGATCGGCTTGCCTTCTTCGGCTTCCATCACCTGCTGCACCTGTTTCAGCGCTTCCTGGCGAAGATGCTCCTTGGCCTCGACGTTGCTCATGCTGTCCACCGACTGTTGGGTGAACAGCGCCACCAGCTGGTTGCGGATCAGCGGCTCGTGGTGCTTCACCGCCTTGGCGGCTTCGTCGCCGGTCACGCGCAGGGCCACGTCGGCCTTGTACACGCGCAGCCGCGGGCTACCGTCGAGGGCGTAGTTGCCCACAAAGGGCGGACTCAGGCTGATGTAGGCGACTTTCGGCGCCCCTTCCTTGGCTTCCTCGCCCATGGCCGCAGCCGGCAGCAGCAGCGCCAGCACCATCAAGATCCACGCTTTCAAGAATTCGCTCCTCAATACAGTTGGTGCCAGCTTACCCAGCATGCCGCTCAAACCCAAGCCCGTGCTTGTGCCGCCACTTATGCCTGCACATCAGGGCGCCCCATGCTCGTTGACCGGGCAGGCGGCCCTCCTACACTTATCGGCCACGACCCGCAAAGGAATAGCCCCGATGAAAGCTGTGTTGTGCAAAACCCTGGGCCCGGCGCGCGACCTGGTGCTGGAAGAGGTAGCCAGCCCGGTGCCGAAGAAAAACGAGATCCTGCTGGATGTGCAGGCCGCAGGGGTCAACTTCCCCGACACCCTGATCATCGAAGGCAAGTACCAGTTCCAGCCACCGTTGCCGTTCTCCCCCGGCGGCGAGGCAGCGGGCGTGGTGGCCGCAGTCGGGGAAAAGGCCGGCGCGTTCAAGGTCGGTGACCGGGTCATGGCGCTGACCGGCTGGGGTGCATTCGCCGAGCAGGTGGCGGTGCCGTTCTACAATGTGTTGCCGATCCCGGCGAGCATGGACTTCACCACTGCCGCGGCATTCGGCATGACATACGGAACCTCCATGCACGCCCTGCGCCAGCGCGGCCAGTTGCAGGCGGGCGAGACGCTGTTGGTGCTGGGTGCGTCCGGCGGGGTCGGCCTGGCGGCGGTGGAGATCGGCAAGGCCATGGGCGCGCGGGTGATCGCGGCCGCCAGCAGTGCGGAAAAACTGGCCGTGGCCAAGGCAGCCGGCGCGGATGAACTGATCGACTACAGCCAGGCCAGCCTGCGTGACGAGATCAAGCGCCTGACCGGTGGCCAGGGCGTAGACGTGATCTACGACCCGGTGGGTGGCGAGTTGTTCGAGCAGGCCGTGCGCGGGCTGGCCTGGAATGGCCGGTTGCTGGTGGTGGGCTTTGCCAGCGGGACCATCCCGCAGCTGGCGGCCAACCTGGTGTTGCTCAAGGGTGCGGCGGTGCTCGGGGTATTCTGGGGGGCGTTTGCCCAGCGTCAGCCGGAGGACAATGCGGCCAACTTCCGGCAGCTGTTTGCATGGCATGCCGAAGGCAAGTTGAAGCCGCTGGTGTCGCAGACTTATCCACTGGCTGAGGCAGGGGCTGCCATTGAAAAGTTGGGGCAGCGTCAGGCTGTGGGTAAGTTGGTGGTGCTGGCCAGGTAAGGATTGAGAAATCTGTTGCCTGTCAGGGCCCTATCGCCGGCAAGCCGGCTCCCACAGGATCTCCACAGTGTCCAAGGCCAGTGGAGTACCTGTGGGAGCGGGCGTGCCCGCGAAGAGGCTGGTGCAGGCCAATCAGACTTCGCGCAGGTTATGGCAGCGCCTGAACCGCGCCTCCAGGTTGCGATCGGGCATCTGGTGGCTGCGCAGGGCATTCAAGGTCTGTTCGACATAATCACGCGTAGTGCCATAGCGCCCCTTGGCACTGGCCAGGATCTGGCTTAGCAGGGTGTCCGGCAGGTTCCCGGCATAGCACGGCAAATGCCGCTCCAGCACGAAACCCAGGGCCTGCACCTTGCTGCCATCACCCAACCGGCAGCTGAGCCAGTGCGGCCGGTACGCCGGGTACGGCATCTCGCGCTGCCACAAGGCCATCAGCGAATCGTCCAGGCTGCTGTCATCCAGCCGGTAGGCAAAACCGCTGCAGGAGCCACCACGGTCCAGGCCGAACACCAGGCCAGGGGTTTCCGGGGTGCCACGGTGCTCATGCGACCACAGGTACAAGCCACGGTGGTAACCATGCACCCGCGCGCGCTGGCGCTCCACCGAGTTGCACTCCGGTCGCCAGATCAACGAACCATAGGCGAACAGCCACACCGGCCCACCCTGATGGCGAGACATGGTTGTCTTCATGGAATTGAACAACTGTTCGCGAGTATGTTGCTGACCGAAGTCGAGTGTCGGTGGATATGAAACTTCCCAGGACATACTTTCAAGTGCCGACATAAGCTGCCGCCATTATCCCTGTGAACTACGGATGTAGCGAGATTCGATTACGATGCGCCCCCAGCCTCTGTACCAAGGGCGCTTGCAGTAACCATAGGACAGAAGTGCAGGAATACTCAAGCCCTCGCGCCAGAGTTTCATCCTCGCTCCCGACGACTGGAAAGTACTGTTTCAGCAACTGTGAAAGTTATTAGCCAAGGCGGTAACAATTACCGCCTTATACCAATACTTTCAAACTCCAGTTATTAGCCGCGCGGTGCGTAGGCAAACACATCGGCACGCATGCGATGCGCATCCATGCCGGCTTCGACCAAGGCGTCGAGCGTGGCATAGATCATGTTCGGCGAGCCGCTGGCATATACATGCACGCTGTTGAGATCGGCGATGTCTTCGCAGACCGCCTCATGCAGCATGCCGCAACGGCCTTCCCAACCGCACAGGTCGCTGACCACCTGGTGCAGGAACAGGTTGGGCAGGCGCTGCCACTCGTCCCAGTGCTCGATCTGGTAGAAGTCCTCGGGCCGACGCACGCCCCAGTACAGGTGCACCGGGTGCTTGAAACCCTGTGCCCGGCAATGCTCGACCAGGCTGTGCATCTGACCCATGCCGGTGCCAGCAGCGATTAGCACCAGCGGCCCATCGGGCAACTCGGCCAGGTGGGTGTCACCGAACGGCATTTCAATGCGCGCCAGGCCGTCGCGCTTGAGCTGCTCGATAAGTTGCAGCGCACTGGGCTCGCGCGCCAGCACATGCAGCTCCAGCTCGCGTCCGGCATGGGGTGCGGAAGCCAGCGAAAACGCCGCCTGCTTGCCGCCTTCGCGCTCGATCATCAGGTACTGCCCCGCGTGATAGCGCGGCGGCCTGCCAGCCGGCGCGCGCAACCGCACGCGCCAGACGTCGCCACCGACCTCGACGCACTCACTGACACTGCACGCCAGTTTGCGCACCGGCAGCTCGCCAAGGGCGAGCACACCATCCCAGAGCAACACGCAGTCCTCCAGCGGTTCGGCAATACAGGTGAACAGCTCGCCATGGTCGAGGACTTCGCCGTCCTGGCGTACCCGGCCTTCGACCAACAACGCGGCGCAGACATGGCAATTGCCATTGCGGCAGCTGTTCGGGCAGTCATAGCCCAGCCGCCGCGCTCCATCCAGGATCCGTTCCCCGGGTTCGAGCGCCAGCACCGCCCCGGACGGCTGCAACGTTACCTGCATCAATCTATTCCCAACTGATCCCACAGCTCATCGATACGGCGGGTGACGGCTTCGTCCTTGACGATGACCCGTCCCCATTCGCGTGTAGTCTCGCCCGGCCACTTGTGCGTGGCATCCAGGCCCATCTTCGACCCCAGCCCGGATACCGGTGACGCGAAGTCCAGGTAGTCGATCGGGGTGTTGTCGATCATCACCGTATCACGCTTGGGGTCCATGCGTGTGGTGATGGCCCAGATCACGTCATTCCAGTCACGGGCATTGATATCGTCATCGGTGACAATAACGAACTTGGTGTACATGAACTGTCGCAGGAACGACCACACACCCAGCATCACGCGCTTGGCGTGGCCCGGGTACTGCTTCTTCATGGTCACCACCGCCATGCGATACGAGCAGCCTTCCGGTGGCAGATAGAAATCGACGATTTCCGGGAACTGCTTCTGCAGGATCGGCACAAACACTTCGTTCAGCGCCACGCCGAGGATCGCCGGCTCATCTGGCGGCCGGCCGGTGTAGGTGCTGTGGTAGATCGGTTTCTGCCGATGGGTGATGCGCTCCACGGTGAACACCGGGAAGCTGTCCACTTCGTTGTAGTAGCCGGTGTGGTCGCCATACGGGCCTTCCGGGGCCATTTCGCCCGGGTGGATCACGCCTTCCAGGATGATTTCGGCGGTGGCCGGTACCTGCAGGTTGCTGCCCCGGCACTTGACCAGTTCGGTGCGGTTGCCACGCAGCAGGCCGGCGAAGGCATACTCGGAGAGGGTGTCCGGCACCGGGGTCACGGCGCCGAGGATGGTGGCCGGGTCGGCGCCCAGGGCCACGGCGACCGGGAACGGCTGGCCAGGGTTCTTCTCACACCATTCGCGGTAGTCCAGGGCGCCGCCACGGTGGCTGAGCCAGCGCATGATGACCTTGTTGCGGCCGATAACCTGCTGGCGGTAGATGCCCAGGTTCTGACGGTCCTTGTTCGGGCCGCGGGTGACGGTAAGGCCCCAGGTGATCAGCGGTGCCACGTCGCCCGGCCAGCAGTGCTGGATTGGCAGAGCGCCGAGGTCGACGTCATCGCCCTCGATGACCACTTCCTGACACACCGCGTCCTTGACCACTTTCGGCGCCATCGACACGACTTTCTTGAAGATCGGAAGCTTGGACCAGGCATCCTTCAGACCCTTCGGCGGCTCGGGCTCCTTGAGGAAGGCCAGCAGCTTGCCGATTTCCCGCAGTTCATCGACCGACTCGGCGCCCATGCCCATGGCCACACGTTCCGGGGTGCCGAACAGGTTGCCCAGCACCGGGATGTCGAAGCCGGTGGGCTTTTCGAACAGCAATGCAGGGCCCTTGGCACGCAAGGTGCGGTCGCAGACCTCGGTCATTTCCAGGACGGGGGAGATCGGAACCTGGATGCGCTTGAGCTCGCCGCGCTGTTCCAGGCCACGGATGAAGTCGCGCAAGTCGCGATACTGCATGCAGAAGCCTCATGTTGGCCGTATCGGTCGGGGGTGCAGAGTGTAGCGCCGTTCAGTACCCAATGGCCAAAAATGACTTGGGGCCGCTTCGCGCCCCATCGCCGGCAAGCCAGCTCCCACAGAGTCCGCACAAGCTTCAAGAGCTGTACAGTACCTGTGGGAGCTGGCTTGCCGGCGATGGGCTGCGAAGCAGCCCCAATCAAATCCGGCCTGAAACGCTTACTTGCGCTTCATCGACAGGAAGAACTCGTCGTTGGTCTTGGTCTGCTTGAGCTTGTCGACCAGGAACTCAATGGCGGCGATTTCGTCCATCGGGTGCAGCAACTTGCGCAGGATCCACATGCGCTGCAGCTCGTCGTCGGCAGTCAGCAGCTCTTCGCGGCGGGTACCGGAGCGGTTGATGTTGATGGCCGGGAACACGCGCTTCTCGGCGATGCGGCGGTCCAGAGGCAGCTCCATGTTGCCGGTGCCCTTGAACTCTTCGTAGATCACTTCGTCCATCTTCGAGCCGGTTTCGACCAGCGCGGTAGCGATGATGGTCAGCGAACCGCCTTCCTCGATGTTACGCGCGGCGCCGAAGAAGCGCTTCGGCTTCTCCAGGGCGTGGGCGTCGACACCACCGGTCAGTACCTTGCCGGAGCTCGGGATCACGGTGTTGTAGGCACGCGCCAGACGGGTGATGGAGTCCAGCAGGATGACCACATCCTTCTTGTGCTCGACCAGGCGCTTGGCCTTCTCGATTACCATTTCGGCAACCTGCACGTGGCGGGTTGGCGGCTCGTCGAAGGTGGAGGCAACCACTTCGCCGCGCACGGTGCGCTGCATTTCGGTCACTTCTTCCGGGCGCTCGTCGATCAGCAGAACGATCAGGTGGCACTCGGGGTTGTTACGGGTGATGTTGGCCGCGATGTTCTGCAACATGATCGTCTTGCCCGCTTTCGGCGGAGCAACGATCAGGCCACGCTGGCCTTTGCCGATCGGGGCGCACAGGTCGATGACGCGGCCGGTCAGGTCTTCGGTGGAGCCGTTACCGGCTTCCATCTTCAGGCGCTTGTTCGGGAACAGCGGCGTCAGGTTTTCGAACAGGATCTTGTTCTTCGCGTTTTCCGGGCGGTCGAAGTTGATGGTGTCGACCTTCAGCAGGGCGAAGTAACGCTCCCCTTCCTTCGGCGGGCGGATCTTGCCGACGATGGTGTCGCCGGTACGCAGGTTGAAGCGGCGGATCTGGCTGGGCGAGACGTAGATATCGTCAGGGCCGGCCAGGTAGGACGCATCAGCCGAACGCAGGAAACCGAAACCATCCTGGAGAATCTCCAGCACGCCGTCACCCGAGATCTCTTCGCCGCTTTTCGCGTGCTTCTTCAGCAGGGCGAAAATCACGTCCTGTTTGCGCGAACGGGCCATGTTTTCGATGCCCATCTGTTCGGCCATTTCCAAAAGATCGGTAATCGGCTTTTGCTTGAGTTCAGTCAGGTTCATAAGGGGAATGACGTAATCATGTAAGAAGGGAGAATTAAGCTTCTGGCTTAATGAGGCCGCGCCGCTAGATGGCGACAAGATCGCGTACTGATTCGAATTAGGGATGCTTCGGCGACGGCGTGTAGAGGGCACTGGAGAAGCAGTGCGAGGCCGAATGTAACACTTGCTTTTTTCTGCGTCTAGTGGTTTTGCCCTGCCATTTTCAGCTGCAACACACCTGCCCGTAGGAGCAGCCTTGTGCTGCGAAGAGGCCATCAACCGCAGCGACAACGTCAGCCTTACCGGCCCTTTCGCAGCACAAGGCTGCTCCTACATGGGCAAGACTGCCTTTGCAGAGGCAAAAAAAACCCCGCATCTGCGGGGCTTTTTTACATCACAGGTGGGCGTCGAGGAACGCGGCCAGCTGCGATTTGGACAGGGCGCCGACCTTGGTGGCTTCGACGTTGCCGTTCTTGAACAGCATCAGCGTCGGGATACCACGCACGCCGTGCTTGGCCGGGGTTTCCTGGTTCTCGTCGATGTTCAGCTTGGCGACGGTCAGCTTGCCCTCGTAGGTGGCAGCGATGTCGTCCAGAACCGGAGCGATCATCTTGCATGGGCCGCACCATTCAGCCCAGTAGTCGACCAGCACCGGGCCTTGAGCCTGCAGTACGTCGGCTTCGAAGCTGGCGTCGGTGACGTGTTTGATTTTGTCGCTCATGGAAATCTCCAAGGTCGTAAGCAATAAAAAACGTTGCCCATCATAGCCGCACCCGTCTCCTACAGGAAGCCGCGGACGATTGAGTGTAACTATAGTTGTGCAAGACGCCACGAATCGAAACTGTCATGCAAACGTCATAGCATCGAATGGCACATTGCCTTGCATCAAGGCCAGCTCAACGGCTGTGTGCCACGCGTTGGCGACAGCCTGCTATCGTGGCACGATTGCCGGGTTAACGACCGAGAACAACCAGATCATGCCGCATACCATCGCGAAGAACTTGTCCCTGATCGCCGCCATCGACCTTGGCTCCAACAGCTTCCACATGGTCGTGGCCAAGGCCCACCATACCGAAATCCGCATTCTCGAGCGGCTCGGCGAGAAGGTTCAACTGGCCGCCGGCATCGACGAAGAACGCATGCTCAGCGAAGAGGCAATGGAACGAGGCCTGGATTGCCTCAAGCGCTTTTCCCAACTGATCAACGGCATGCCGGCAGGCTCCGTGCGCATCGTCGGTACCAACGCCTTGCGCGAAGCGCGCAACCGCAACGAATTCATCCAGCGCGCCGAAGCCATCCTTGGCCACCCGGTCGAGGTGATCTCCGGCCGTGAAGAAGCGCGCCTGATCTACCTGGGCGTGTCGCACACCCTGGCCGACACCCCCGGCAAGCGCCTGGTGGCCGATATCGGCGGCGGCAGTACCGAGTTCATCATCGGCCAGCGCTTCGAGCCGCTGCTGCGCGAAAGCCTTCAGATGGGCTGTGTAAGCTTCACCCAGCGCTACTTCCGCGACGGCAAGATAACCCCGGCCCGCTACGCCCAGGCCTACACCGCCGCGCGCCTGGAGCTGATGAGCATCGAGAATGCCCTGCACCGCCTGACCTGGGACGAGGCCATCGGCTCGTCCGGTACCATTCGTGCCATCGGCGCCGCCATCAAGGCAGGCGGCCTGGGCAATGGCGAGGTCAACGCCGAAGGGCTGGCCTGGGTCAAACGCAAGCTGTTCAAGCTGGGAGAGGTCGACAAGATCGACTTCGAAGGCGTCAAGCCGGACCGCCGCACCATCTTCCCGGCGGGCCTGGCGATTCTCGAAGCGATCTTCGATGCCCTGGAACTGCAGCGCATGGACCACTGCGACGGCGCCCTGCGCGAAGGCGTGCTGTTCGACCTGCTGGGCCGCCACCACCACGAAGACGTGCGCGAACGCACCCTGAACTCGCTGATGGAGCGCTACCACGTGGATCAGGGCCAGGCCGCGCGCGTCGAGCGCAAGGCATTGCACGCCTTCGACCAGGTGGCCGACGCGTGGGACCTCAAAGACGGGAACTGGCGCGATCTACTGGGCTGGGCGGCGAAAGTGCACGAAATCGGCCTGGATATCGCCCACTACCATTACCACAAGCACGGCGCCTACCTGATCGAGCACTCCGACCTGTCGGGCTTCTCCCGCGAGGACCAGCAGATGATGGCCTTGCTGGTACGCGGCCATCGCCGCAACATCCCAAAGGACAAGATCGCCGAACTGGGCGAGGAAGGAGTCAAGCTGCTGCGCCTGTGCGTGCTGCTGCGCTTCGCCATCCTGTTCCACCACATCCGTGGCAATCAGCAGATGCCGAAGGTCGAGCTCAAGGCTGCCGACAGCAGCCTCGATGTCGCCTTCCCGGAGGGCTGGCTGGAACAGAACCAGCTGACCCAGGCCGACTTCGCCAACGAGGCGGAGTGGCTGGCCCGGGTCGGCTTCGTCCTCAGCGTACGTTGAGGACCGGGTTGCTCAGGCGCTCCAGCAGGGTCGCCTGGGCACTGCGCGGGTTCTGGTTGCCGGTCGGCGTGCTGCGCACATAGCGCCCGTCCGGCTGCAGGGTCCAGGCGTGGGTGTTATCGGTCAGGTAGCCTTCCAGCTCCTTCTTCACCCGCAGCAACAGCTTCTTGCCTTCCACCGGGAAGCAGGTTTCGACGCGCTTGTCGAGGTTGCGCTCCATCCAGTCGGCACTGGACAGGTAGATCTGCTCTTCGCCGCCATTGAGGAAGTAGAACACCCGCGTGTGCTCGAGGAAGCGGCCGATGATCGAGCGCACCTGGATGTTGTGCGAAACCCCCGGAATGCCTGGGCGCAGGCAGCACATGCCACGCACCACCAGGTCGATCTTCACGCCCGACTGGCTGGCCTTGTACAGCGCCTTGATGACCTTCGCGTCGGTCAGCGAGTTGAACTTGGCGATGATATGCGCCGGCTTGCCTTCGAGGGCAAACTGGGTTTCCCGCGCGATCATGTCGAGCATGCCCTTCTTCAGGGTGAACGGCGCGTGCAGCAGCTTCTTCATGCGCAGGGTCTTGCCCATGCCGATCAACTGGCTGAACAGCTTGCCGACGTCCTCGGTGAGGGCGTCGTCGGAGGTCAGCAGGCTGTAGTCGGTATACAGGCGGGCGTTGCCGGCGTGGTAGTTACCGGTGCCCAGGTGCGCATAACGCACGATCTCGCCGTGCTCTCGGCGCAGAATCAGCATCATCTTGGCGTGGGTCTTGAAGCCGACCACGCCGTAGATCACCACCGCACCGGCCGCTTGCAGGCGGCTGGCCATCTGCAGGTTGGACTCTTCGTCGAAGCGCGCCCGCAACTCGATCACCGCAGTGACCTCCTTGCCGTTACGCGCCGCGTCCACCAGCGCATCGACGATTTCCGAGTTGGCCCCGGAACGGTACAGGGTCTGGCGCACGGCAAGCACGTGCGGGTCCTTGGCGGCCTGGCGCAGCAGGTCGATCACCGGGGTGAAGGACTCGAACGGGTGCATCAGCAGGATATCCTGCTTGCCGATCACGCTGAATATGTTGTCGGCGTTCTGCAGCAGCTTGGGGATCGCCGGGGTGAACGGCGTGTACTGCAACTCGGGGTGGCTGTCCAGGCCAGTGATGCTGAACAGGCGGGTAAGGTTGACCGGGCCGTTGACCTGGTAAAGCTCGCTTTCGCTGAGGCTGAACTGCTTGAGCAGGTAGTCCGACAGGTGTTTCGGGCAGGTGTCGGCCACCTCCAGGCGAACGGCGTCACCGTAGCGGCGCGAGAACAGCTCGCCGCGCAGCGCGCGGGCCAAGTCATCGACCTCTTCGGAGTCCAGCGCCAGGTCGGCGTTACGGGTCAGGCGGAACTGGTAGCAGCCCTTCACCTTCATGCCCTGGAACAAGTCGTCGGCGTGCGCGTGGATCATCGACGACAGGAACACATAGTTGGCGCCCGGCCCACCCACCTCTTCCGGCACCCGGATGACCCGCGGTAGCAGGCGCGGGGCCGGGATGATCGCCAGGCCCGAATCGCGGCCGAAGGCGTCGACACCCTCGAGCTCGACGATGAAGTTGAGACTCTTGTTCACCAGCAGCGGGAACGGGTGGGTCGGGTCGAGGCCGATCGGGGTGATGATCGGGGCGATTTCGTCGCGGAAGTAGCGGCGCACCCAGGTCTTGAGCTTGGGCGTCCAGTAACGCCGGCGGATGAAGCGGATATGGTGCTTTTCCAGCTCGGGCAGCAGCACGTCGTTGAGGATCGCGTACTGGCGCTCCACTTCGCTGTGCACCAGGTCGCTGATACGCGCCAGCGCCTGGTGCGGCTGCAGGCCGTCGGCACCGGCCTGTTCACGGGCAAAGTTGATCTGCTTCTTCAGGCCGGCGACGCGGATCTCGAAGAATTCGTCGAGGTTGCTGGAGAAGATCAACAGGAACTTGAGGCGTTCGAGCAGCGGGTAGTTCTCGTCCAGCGCCTGCTCCAGCACACGGATATTGAACTGCAGCTGCGAGAGTTCGCGATGAATGTACAGGCTGCTGTCGTCCAGGCCTGGGATGACGATCGCCGGGGCCGGCGCAGGGGCCGGGGCCGCAGTCTCTGCCACCGGTTCGGCAGGCAGGGGCGCTGGCGGCAGGTCTGGCGGGGTCTGCACCATCTCTTCGGGGAGTTCCTGAGCATCCTTGATCGCGACAGGGGTTAGCACTTCATTATTCATCTGGCGTTCCTGAGGACGTTAACGCCCTATCATCTATTGAGCGGCAAGATAAGCGCCCATTATGACGCCTGTGTTACACGCCAGGGCAAGCCGTGGCGCGTGGCTTCTGGCATTCTCCAAGCAGGAATTGTTCATGTCGAGACACATCTGGACACTTTCACGAACGCGCGCGAAGGGGTAGGCTTCGCGTTCATTTCGCCAGCACCTCAGAAAATGCTTCAACAATTCCTGCAGGATTTCGGCTACTTCGCCCTTTTTCTAGGCACCTTCTTCGAAGGCGAGACCATCCTGGTGCTTGCAGGATTCCTTGCGTTCCGCGGTTACATGGACATCAACCTGGTGTGTCTGGTGGCATTTTTCGGCAGTTATGCCGGCGACCAGCTGTGGTACTTCATGGGCCGCCGCCACGGGCGCAGGATCCTGGCGCGCAAGCCACGCTGGCAGGCGATGGGTGACCGGGCGCTGGACCACATCCGTCGCCACCCCGACATCTGGGTACTGAGTTTCCGCTTCGTCTATGGCTTGCGCACGGTCATGCCGGTGGCCATTGGCCTGTCCGGCTACCCGCCACGCCGCTATTTGCTGCTGAACGGTATCGGCGCGGCCATCTGGGCAGTGGCCCTGGGCGCGGCCGCGTATCACTTCGGCGCCATCCTTGAAGGCCTGCTGGGCAACGTGAAGCGCTACGAGCTATGGGTGCTCGGTGGCCTGTTGGCGCTGGGCGGCCTGTTGTGGCTGCGCCGGCGCTTCCGCACGTTGCGCGCGGAGCGCAAGGCGGCGGGCAAAGCCCAGGCCCCAGAGGCTGAGCAGGCTGTAAGCCACGAGGAACAACCAGGTCGGCGGCACGACCACCGCTAGGCCCAGTGCGCCCGCCAGGTAAAGCGCCGGCGCATTTGCCAGCAACCGTACCAACTCCAGGCGTATGGCCCATGGTCGGTTCTCCAGCAGCGCGCCAAGTACGAACAAGCCAAACGCCATCTGCGCCCAGCCAAGTACCAGGGCGGCGATTGGCACGCGCTCGGCCACCTCCATCAGATAGCTGCCTAGCGCCACGTAACCCACGAATTGCGCCGCCACATAGGCCTGCTGCGCACGGCCCAAGGCAACCTCGAACTTGCGAAACAACGCCAGGTCCTGCTTGGCCTGCGGGTAGCGTGCGGCCACATCGGCCGGGCGCCAGCCGGTGGGCATGAACCAGATGCGCAGCTTGTCCCACAGGCTGTCGGTGCGCCGGGCGTCGTGCCAGAGCTGGGCATAGAACTGCAGGTTGGCCCACAGCGGGTTCCAGCTGGCCAGCGGCGTGGTCACCCCGAACACCACCGGCTCGGCTGGGTCCTCCTCTTTGAAGGTGCCGAACAGACGATCCCAGAGAATGAACACGCCGCCGTAATTGCGATCCAAGTAAGCAGGATTTTGCGCATGGTGGACGCGATGGTTGGATGGCGTGATCAACACCCACTCAAGCCAGCCCAGCTTGGGAATGTGCCGGGTATGCACCCAGAACTGGTACAGCAGGTTGAGCGATGCCACCGTGATGAACACCAGCGGCGGCACACCGAGCAACGCCAGCGGCAGGTAGAACAGCCACGAGAAGATGAACCCACTGCTGGTCTGGCGCAGCGCCGTGGTGAGGTTGTACTCCTCGCTCTGATGATGCACCGAATGCGCAGCCCACAGCACGTTGCGCTCGTGGCCAAGACGATGCAGCCAGTAGTAGCAGAAGTCGTACAGGACAAAGGCCAGCAACCACACCCACCAGGCCTGCGGCGGCAGGCGCAGCAACGCCATGTGTTCGAACGCCAGGGCATAGGTCACCAGCCCCACCCCTTTGGTCAGCAACCCGGTACTGGTCGACAGCGCACCGGTGCTGAGGCTGTTGATCGAGTCGGCCAGGGTGAAGTTGCGCTGGCCGCGCACACGGTCGGCCAGCAGTTCGACGGCGATCAGCACGAAGAAGAACGGCACGGCCAGCAGGATCAGGTCCATGGGTACGACCTCAGACGTTATCCGCCAAGATTAGGCCGCGCTTGCAGGAATCCCTATGGCTACATCTGCCAAACTAGAGGACATTTAGCGCCTCGACACTGGAGTAGAAAGCATGACAAAAAAAGTAGCGGTGATTCTTTCCGGCTGTGGCGTTTATGACGGCGCCGAAATCCACGAAAGCGTGATCACCCTGCTGCGCCTCGACCAGCGTGGTGCGCAGGTGCAGTGCTTCGCGCCGAACATTGCGCAGATGCATGTGATCAACCACCTGACCGGCGAGGAAATGCCCGAATCGCGGAATGTGCTGGTGGAGTCGGCGCGCATTGCCCGCGGCGAGGTCAAGGACATCCGCGAGGCCAAGGCCGAAGACTTCGATGCGCTGATCGTGCCGGGCGGTTTCGGGGCGGCGAAGAACCTGTCCAACTTTGCCGTGGAAGGCGCCAACTGCAACGTTAACCCGGATGTGCTGGCCCTGGCCGAAGCCTTTGCCGACGCCTGCAAGCCGGTCGGCCTGATCTGCATCTCGCCGGCGCTGGCGGCGAAGATCTACGGGCCAGGCGTGATCTGCACCATCGGTACCGACGCTGGCACTGCGGCGGCCGTGACGAAGATGGGTGGCACCCATGAAGAGTGCGATGTGCACGATATTGTCGAGGACACCCAGCGCAAGCTGGTGACCACCCCGGCGTACATGGAGGCCAAGTCGATCAGTGAAGCGGCTGGCGGGATCTACAAGCTGGTGGATCGGGTGCTGGAGCTGACGCACGAATAGGTTCTTGCTGGCACGCGCGGTGTAGGGGCGGCCTTGTGTCGCGATCGGGCCGCGAAGCGGCCCCGGCAATTTATGCGGCGAAGCTGAAAACCTGGGGCCGCGCTGCGGCCCGATCGCGACACAAGGCCGCTCCTACAGGGACCGCGCCTGCCCTCAGGGTTTGGACAACCGGGCAATGATCCGGTCCAGCGCATTGGCAAACGCCTGCTTCTCGCGCTCGCCATAAGGCGCCTGCCCTCCCCCCACCTGGCCCTGCTCGCGCAACTCGGTAAACAAGTTGCGCGCCGCCAGCCGATCACCCATGTTGCGCTCGTCGAACTCGCGCCCGCGCGGGTCCAGCGCCGCCACGCCCTTTTTCACCAGGCGGTCGGCCAGAGGCACGTCACTGCAGATCACCAACTCACCAGGCACGGCGTGCTCCACCAGGTAATCGTCGGCTGCGTCCATGCCGCTGGGCACCACGATCAGGCGCACGATCGCGAACGCCGGCTTGGCCACAGCCTGGCCCGCCACCATCACTACCTCGAACTTGCGCTTGAGGGCGAACTTGACGATCAGATCCTTGGCCGCCTTGGGGCAGGCGTCGGCATCGATCCACACACGCATCGGAAAACCTCGCAATCAGCTGGAGGCGCCCATCATGCCTCAAGCGCTACGAAAGCTGCAGCCCGCCGCCCACGCGCGCTGGGAAAATGGCGCCAATATTTCAATTGCCGCTTATCCGACCCAGCCACTCAGGCTACACTCGCCACAGCCCCGCTGGCCTGCCCGAGTGCGCAATGAACCACCCCCACGAAATCCGCCCCGACCTGGACGAAGGCATCGACCGCAAGGTCCTGGCGACATTGCGTACGCGCTTCCTGCGACTCAACCAAGGCCGGCTGCAGCGGGCCCTGGAGGGCCTGTCGACGCGCCAGCAACAGGTGCTGACACTGCTGCC
Organism: Pseudomonas asiatica; assembly: GCF_009932335.1. Lineage (NCBI taxonomy): Bacteria > Pseudomonadati > Pseudomonadota > Gammaproteobacteria > Pseudomonadales > Pseudomonadaceae > Pseudomonas > Pseudomonas asiatica. The sequence continues at coordinate 406,204 of NZ_BLJF01000003.1, read as the reverse complement.
GCTGCTGTTTCATGTGAACCACCCGTTGCTGCCGGGCTATGTCTCCGGCAGCACCCCCGCCGGCGTATCGGGCTACGAGCCAAGCGCCGAGCTGGTAGTCGAGGCCCAGCGCCTGGCCCGCTCGTTCACCTACAAGGCCCGCCATGGCAACCCACCGTGGCCGATCCACGGCCTGTTCCTGATGGGCAGCCTGGGCTCACTGGCCCAGGCCGAGCAAAGCGACATGGACCTGTGGGTTTGCCACGCCCCGGGCCTGGCCGATGAGCTGCTGGACGAACTGCGCCGCAAATGCCAGCTGCTAGAGGCATGGGCGGAAAGCCTGGGTGCCGAGGCGCACTTCTTCCTGATCGACACGCAAGGTTTCGCCCAAGGCCAGCGCGAAGGCCAGCTCGGCTCCGACGATTGCGGCACCACCCAGCACTATCTGCTGCTGGACGAGTTCTACCGCACCACTATCTGGCTGGCCGGGCGCACGCCACTGTGGTGGCTGGTGCCGGTCTACCAGGAACACGATTACCACACCTATACCCAGACCCTGCTGTCCAAGCGTTTCATCCGCAGCCAGGACGCCCTCGATCTCGGCAACCTGGCGCACATCCCGCCCGGCGAGTTCGTCGGCGCCGGCTTGTGGCAGCTGTTCAAAGGCATCGACTCGCCCTACAAGTCGCTGCTCAAGCTGCTGCTGACCGAGGCCTATGCCAGCGAGCACCCCACCGTTCGCTGCCTGAGCCTGGACTACAAGCAGGCAGTGTTCGCCAACCAGCTAGACCTCGACGAGCTGGACCCCTACGTGATGGTGTACCGGCGCATCGAGCGCTACCTGCTGCAGCGTGGCGAACACGCGCGCCTGGAGCTGGTGCGGCGCAGCCTGTACCTGAAGGTGAACAAGAAACTCAGCGACCCGACCCGGGCCAATGGCTGGCAACGCCGGCTGTTGCAGCGCCTGGCCGACGAATGGGGTTGGGACGAGCGCCAGCTGGCCCTGCTGGACAGTCGCAATCAATGGAAGGTGCAGCAGGTTGCCATCGAGCGCCGTGAACTGGTGGCCGAACTGAACCATAGCTACCGATTTCTCAGCCAGTTCGCTCGCACCCAGAACGCCAGCAGCCGCGCCGACCAACGCGATCTCAATGTGCTGGGCCGGCGCCTTTACGCCGCCTTCGAGCGCCGCGCCGGCAAGGTCGAAGTCATCAACCCCGGTATCGCCCCGGACCTGGCCGAAGGCACCCTGACCCTGGTACAAGCGCCTAATCGCAAGGAGCCCGGCAGCCATCACTGGGAGCTGTACACCGGCAACCTGAGCCCCCATGAGGTGGACCACTTCAGCCCGCTCAAGCGCTGCCGCGAGCTGCTCGAGTTGCTGACCTGGGCTTATCGCAACGGGGTGATCGACAGCAGCACGCGCCTGGCGCTGCACCCGGGTGTCAGCGACCTCAGCGAATTCGAGCTGTTCAACCTGATCGGCTGCCTGCAGCAAAGCATTCCCCTGCCCTTGCCGACCGTCAGCGAGGTGCGCTTGTTGCAGCCGAGCGTTGCCGACGAGGTGCTGTTGCTGGTCAACGTCGCCATCGACCCGCTGCGCCACCACCGCGACCTGAACATCCTGATGACCACCGAGCGCACCGACTCTTTGAGCTACGCAGGCGTGCGCGAAAACCTGGTCCTGACCCTGGACCAGGTCATCCTCAACAGCTGGAACGAAGTACTGGTCCAGCGCTATGACGGCGAGCACGCACTGGTGCGCTGCCTGCGCGACTTCCTCAACAGCCCCGTGCCGCGCGGACACCGGCCGAAGGTGCGGGTGCGTTGCTTCTGCCAGAGCCGCGCCCAGGCCATAGGCCAACGCGTGGAGGAAATATTCGACACCGTACAACTGCTGCTGGACCAGGGCCTGAACCACCGCTACCTGCTGCAGGTGGCCCAGCACACCCATGTGCTGGAGCTGATGCCCGGGCATGTCGGCCTCACCACCTTGGCCGAGCATGAGGCACTGCTGAACCACCTGGGCGAAGAACGCAGCGCCTACAGCCCACTGTACCTGGATGCCAACGCCCTGCAGGACCACGACCTGCACCTGGTGCTGGAGCAAGGCCGGCCTTTCTGCATCCAGGTGTTCTACCGCCTGCAGGGTGGCTGGGCCGAGTTGTACGTGCTGGATGAATACAATGCCCTGTGGCAGCAACGCCTGCCGCTGCACGACGAAGCTCACTTGCTGTTGCCGCTGCAGCGTTTTCTGCGCTCGGTGGTGATGCGCCGTGATGCCCGGCTACCGCTGGACACCCAGCGCGCGGCTTCACTGGACATCCACTACGCGCAACTGTTGCCTTCCGGGCCAGGCAAGGCGCGCAGCATCGAGCCGCGCCAGGCGCCGGCCGAGGGTAGCGACCAGCCTTACTATGAGGTGCAGGCGATCATCCAGGCCGGGGTGGCAGGCGCGGCGCACGTGACGCTGTATTGCGACCAGCAGGAGTTTTCCGAACTGGAGCATGGTGAGCAGTTGTATGCGGTGGTGGCCCGGCAGATCATCGGGCAGCGACGTGGTGCAGGGCAGTACCGCTGTTACATCACGGACCTGGATTTGTCCGAGTTGCTGGATGACCAGCTGGGGTCGACGCAGCTGTACCTGCGCTACAAGCGGGAGCTGGAGCAGGCTTTGAACGAGGGGTTGGAGCAGGTTTTGGCGCAAGAGGCTTGAATTGCCGGGGGCGCGTTGCGCCCCTTTCGCGACACAAGGCTGCTCCTACAGGGAATGCGTAATCCTGTAGGAGCGGCCTTGTGTCGCGATGGGCCGCAAAGCGGCCCCCTAGCCCTTACAGGTCGAAATCGCCCGCCGCTTCCGGCTGGTATTCCACTTCCAGCAGCTTCAGCTTGAGGGTCTTGCCCCCCGGCGCCGGCCAGTCGATCTGCGCGCCCACCGACAACCCCAGCAAGGCGCAACCGATCGGCGCCAGGATCGAGACCTTGCCTTCCGGCCCGGCATCCTTCGGGTATACCAGGGTCAGGTGGTAGTCCTTGCCGCTGGCTTCCTCACGGCAGTGCACACGCGAGTTCATGGTCACCACGCCAGCCGGTACTTCCTCGTGACCGACCACCTGCTCGGCGCGGTCCAGCTCGCCCTGCAGGGCGAGCACACCCGGCGTACTCTCGTCGAGGCTGTCGATCAGACGCTCCAGACGTTGTACGTCCAATCGGGTGAGGATGAGGGAAGGCTTGGTGCTCATGATCCAGTCAGACTCCTTTGAACAGGCGGTTTTCATCGTGCAGATAAAGCAAAACCCCGCCCAAGGGCGGGGTTTGTGAAGGCTTTGGCGTCACCGACGCAGAACCCGACGTTACCACAGCCGGGTAAATACTCAAGCCCCTGCGATCAGTGTGCCTTAGCCTGGTCGCGCAGGGCCTGGGCCTCGCGGCAAATCTGCCGGCGCCGTTCGTCATCGGCCGAACGCCATTCACGGATATGCTCGACATGCCGGTGGCAACCTGTGCACACCCGCTGTTCGTCCAGCCGGCAAACGCTGATGCACGGCGACGGCACGGCGGGGCTGACGTTGCTGTAGAGCGGTTTGGGCGGCCGGGCCTGGGTACTGCTCATGTCAGATCTCGTCGAAGTCCAGCTTCTCGCCGGCCCGCTCCCAGACGATGCGCTCGAGCATTTCGCCCAGCAGCTCCTCGCTCTTCTCGCACACCCACTTGCCGCTTTCTTCGTCGTAGTCGAAGTGGAAACCGCCGGAACGGTCGGCCAGCCACAGCTGGCGCAGCGGCTCCTGGCGGCTGAAGATCAGCGTGCTGCCATTGTCGAACTTGATGGTCAGGACACCAGCGGAGTTCTCCATGTCCAGATCCAGGCCGCTCTCGTCGAACAGGTCTTCCAGGGCCTGTTGGGTCGCGTCGACCAGATCATGGAAACGCGCTTCACTCAAACTCATTGCAGGAACCTCGAAATTGGCTGCGTTACAGGCAAGCCCGGCAAGATACGGGCGCTTGCCGCCGAATGCAAAGGTTTAGCCGCTACCTTCACTGGCATGAACTCAAAGCCAGCGCAGTACCTGTGGGAGCGGGCATGCCCGCGAATCAGGTGCCGCGGTGTGTGGCACCGGCTTTGCCGGTGTTCGCGGGCACGCCCGCTCCCACAGGTACTGCGAAAGGGCCCTTGCAGGCGGTAAGAATAGCCCGCCCGGCGGGCCGGCCCTTGCATAGGCAAGCCGTCGGTCGCTCGGTATACTCGGGCGCAATACTGCATATTTCTAAGGATTTCACCCATGAAGCGCCTGATTTCCTCCCTCGCGGCGCTGGTCGCTGTTGCCTGCCTCGTTTCGGCCTGCGGCCAGAAAGGCCCGCTGTACCTGCCTGAAGACGGCAAGGACGGCAAGGCCAGCCACAAGTCGCACCAGTACCAGCCAAAAGCCAAGCCGGCCCCGACGCAGGAGCAGCAACCCGAGCTGCAGTCCGAGCCCGAGCAGTCGCCAGCGCAGTAAGGAAACCAGATGAACGCTTTCAACTACCGCGACGGCGAGCTGTTCGCGGAAGGCGTGGGCCTGTCGGCCATCGCCGAACGCTACGGCACCCCTACCTACGTGTATTCGCGCGCCCACATCGAGGCCCAGTACCGTAGCTACGCCGATGCACTGCAAGGCACCGAGCACCTGGTATGTTTCGCGGTCAAGGCCAACTCCAACCTTGGCGTGCTGAACGTGCTGGCACGCCTGGGCGCAGGCTTTGACATCGTCTCTGGCGGTGAGCTGGAGCGCGTGCTGGCCGCTGGCGGCCGTGCCGACCGCGTGGTGTTCTCCGGTGTCGGCAAGACCCGCGAGGACATGCGCCGTGCCCTGGAAGTCGGCGTGCACTGCTTCAACGTCGAATCCACCGACGAACTGGAGCGCCTGCAGGTAGTGGCCGCCGAGATGGGCAAGGTTGCCCCGGTCTCGCTGCGGGTCAACCCGGACGTCGACGCCGGTACCCACCCGTACATCTCCACCGGCCTGAAAGAGAACAAGTTCGGCATCGCCATCGCCGACGCCGAGGCCATCTACGTGCGGGCCGCGCAGTTGCCGAACCTGGAAGTGGTCGGCGTCGACTGCCACATCGGTTCGCAGCTGACCACCGTCGAGCCTTTCCTCGATGCCCTTGACCGCCTGCTGGTGCTGGTCGACCGCCTGGCCGAGTGCGGCATCCATCTGCGCCACCTGGACCTGGGTGGCGGCGTCGGCGTGCGTTACCGCGATGAGGAGCCGCCGCTGGTGGCCGACTACATCAAGGCGATCCGCGAGCGCGTCGGCGACCGCGACCTGGCCCTGGTGTTCGAGCCGGGCCGCTACATCGTGGCCAACGCCGGCGTCCTGCTGACCCGCGTGGAATACCTCAAGCACACCGAACACAAGGACTTCGCCATCATCGATGCGGCGATGAACGACCTGATCCGCCCGGCCCTGTACCAGGCCTGGATGGGTGTCAGCGCGGTCAAGCCACGCGCAGGCGAAGGCCGTGCCTACGACCTGGTCGGTCCTATCTGCGAGACTGGCGACTTCCTCGGCAAGGACCGCGTGCTGAACCTGGCCGAAGGTGACCTGCTGGCCGTACAGTCCGCGGGCGCCTATGGTTTTGTCATGAGCTCCAACTACAACACCCGTGGCCGTTGCGCTGAAATCCTGGTCGACGGCGACCAGGCCTTCGAAGTACGCCGCCGCGAGACCATCGCCGAATTGTACGCTGGCGAAAGCCTGCTGCCGGAGTAAGCCCATGCTGCTGCGTTTTACCAAGATGCATGGGCTGGGCAACGACTTCATGGTCCTCGACCTGGTCAGCCAGCACGCGCACATCCAGCCCAAGCACGCCAAGCAATGGGGTGACCGCCACACCGGCATAGGCTTCGATCAGTTGCTGATCGTCGAGGCGCCGAACAACCCGGAAGTGGACTTCCGCTACCGCATCTTCAATGCCGACGGCTCCGAGGTCGAGCAGTGCGGCAACGGTGCGCGCTGCTTCGCCCGCTTCGTGCTGGACAAGCGCCTGACCGCGAAAAAGCGCATCCGCGTGGAAACCAAGAGCGGCATCATCGAGCTGGACGTGCAGAACGACGGCCAGATCAGTGTCGACATGGGCCCACCGCGCTTCATCCCTGCCGAAATCCCCTTCGTCGCCGACGAGCAGGCGCTGAACTACCCACTGGAAGTCGACGGCCAGGTGCATTCGATTGCCGCCGTGTCCATGGGGAACCCGCATGCCGTGCTGCGTGTCGACGACGTGCGTACCGCCCCTGTGCATGAGCTGGGCCCGAAGATCGAAAACCACCCACGCTTCCCGCAGCGGGTAAATGCCGGCTTCCTCCAGGTCATCGACCGCCACCGCGCCAACCTGCGGGTGTGGGAACGTGGTGCGGGCGAAACCCAGGCCTGCGGCACCGGCGCCTGCGCCGCCGCCGTGGCGGCGATCAGCCAGGGCTGGATGGACTCCCCGGTATCCCTCGACCTGCCCGGTGGCCGCCTGCACATCGAGTGGGCCGGCCCCGGCAAGCCCGTGCTGATGACTGGCCCAGCCGTACGCGTCTACGAAGGACAGGTTCGTCTCTAAGCGAGTAACCGCCATGACCGATCAGCCCCAGGTTGTACCCCAGCAGTCCGCCGAGCTCGATGCCGAAGCGGTGGTCGCCTACCTGCGCGCCCACCCCACCTTCTTCGCCGAGCACGACGAGTTGCTGATCGAACAACGCATCCCTCACCAGCGTGGCGACAGCGTGTCGCTGGTGGAGCGCCAGCTCAAGTTGCTGCGCGACCGCAACATCGAGATGCGCCACCGCCTGTCGCAACTGATGGACGTGGCCCGCGACAACGATCGGCTTTTCGACAAGACCCGCCGGCTGATCCTCGACCTGCTCGACGCCGGCAGCCTGGAGGAAGTGGTGATGGCAGTCGAAGACAGCCTGCGCCAGGAATTCCAGGTGCCCTTCGTCAGCCTGATCCTGTTCGGCGAAAACGTCGCGCCGGTCGGGCGCTGGGTGAGCAACGCCGAAGCGCAGCAGGCCATCGGTGCCCTGCTGGGTGGCGGCAAGACGGTCAGCGGCAACCTGCGCGAGCACGAGCTGGCCTTCCTGTTCGGTGAAGAACAGCGCCGGGAAGTGGGCTCCAGCGCCGTGGCTGCCCTGGAATACCAGGGCCTGCACGGGGTGCTGGCGATCGGCAGCCGCGACCCGCAACACTACAAGAGCAGCGTCGGCACCTTGTTCCTTGGCTACATTGCCGAGGTGCTTGGCCGCGTTGTGCCACGCGTTACCCAGACCCTGCGCCCGGTACGCTGATGGAACGCCAGCTGGAGGCTTATTGCGCACACCTGCGCAACGAGCGCCAGGTGTCCGAGCACACCTTGCTGGGCTACCGTCGCGACCTGGACAAGGTGGTCGCCTACTGCAAAGAACATGGCATTACCGGTTGGGAGGCGCTGCAGATCCAGCAGCTGCGCCAGCTGATCGCCCGCCAGCACCACCACGGCCAGTCCTCGCGCAGCCTGGCCCGGCTGCTGTCGGCGGTGCGTGGCCTGTACCGCTATCTCAACCGCGAAGGCCTGTGCCAGCACGACCCGGCCAGCGGCCTGAGCCCGCCCAAGGGCGAACGCCGGCTGCCCAAGGTGCTGGACACCGACCGCGCCCTGCAACTGCTGGATGGCGGTGTCGACGATGACTTCATCGCCCGTCGTGACCAGGCCATCCTCGAACTGTTCTATTCGTCGGGCCTGCGCCTGTCCGAGCTGACCAACCTCGACCTCGATCACCTGGACCTCGCAGCCGGCCTGGTGCAGGTGCTGGGCAAAGGCGGCAAGGCCCGCGTGCTGCCGGTCGGCCGCAAGGCCCGCGAGGCATTGCAGGCCTGGTACCGCCTGCGCGGCATCGGCAACCCGCGCGACCGCGCGGTTTTCATCACCCGCCAAGGCAACCGCATCAGCCCACGGGCCGTTCAGCAACGGGTGAAGGCGGCCGGTGAGCGCGAGCTGGGCCAGCACCTGCACCCGCACATGCTTCGCCATTCCTTCGCCAGCCACGTGCTGGAATCGTCCCAGGACCTGCGCGCGGTGCAGGAGATGCTCGGCCACGCCGACATCGGCACCACGCAGATCTACACCCACCTGGACTTCCAGCACCTGGCCGCGGTGTACGACAGCGCCCACCCTCGGGCCAAACGCAGCAAAGGCACAGACTCATGAGCATCAAGCTGATCACCTTCGACCTCGACGACACCCTGTGGGATACCGCGCCGGTGATTGCCAGCGCGGAAGTCGTGCTGCGCGACTGGCTCGAAGCCAACGCCCCGATCCTTGGCGGCGTACCGGTGGAGCACCTGTTCGCCATTCGCGAGCGCCTGGTACAAGCCGAACCCGGCCTGAAGCACCGTATCAGCGCCCTGCGTCGACGGGTGCTGTTTCATGCCCTGGAAGAAGTCGGCTACAGCGAAAAACATGCGCAGGAGCTGGCCAACGAAGGTTTCGAAGTATTCCTGCATGCCCGCCACCAGGTGGAGATTTTCCCGGAGGTGCAGCCGGTGCTGGAGATCCTGCGCCATCACTACACCTTGGGCGTGGTCACCAACGGCAATGCCGACGTAAGCCGGCTGGGGCTGGCGGACTATTTCCGCTTTGCCCTGTGTGCCGAAGACCTCGGCATCGGCAAGCCGGACCCGGCGCCGTTCCTCGAAGCCCTGCGCCGCGGTGACGTGGAGGCCAGCGCAGCGGTGCACATCGGTGACCACCCGGGCGATGACATTGCCGGCGCCCAGCGCGCCGGGCTGCGGGCGGTGTGGTTCAACCCCCAGGGCAAGGCGTGGGTAGGCGAACAGGCGCCTGATGCCGAGATCCAGCGCCTGTCGCAGTTACCCGACATCCTCGCGCGCTGGCGCTGACAGGCGCCGCTTCGCGGCCCATTCGCGGGCACGCCCGCTCCCACAGGTTTACTGCCCTCTCAGCTTCTGCGCGATCCCAGTGGGAGCGGGCGAGCCCGCGAAGAGGCCGGTACAGGCAACACAAAACAGACAGGCACAAAAAAGCCCGCAGCGACGGCGGGCTTTTTTTCGATCAGCCACTCAGATAGGGCGGCTGCCGTACTTGTTGTCCGGCTTCTTGGGCGGATCGGCGACCACGTTGGCCTCGACTTCCTGAACCTTGCCGCCGCGAGCAAGGAACTCTTCCATGGCCTTGGCCAGGGCGTCACGCTCCTTCTGCTTGGCTTCCATGCTCGGCATCTCGTCTACCGAGACCGCGGCCTTGGATTTGCCCTTGGCAGCGGGTGCCGGGCTGCTGTCGTCATCGCCAGCGTCTTCGGCGCCATCATCAGCTGCCGCTTCGAGGCCTTCATCGCCCTCGTCTTCGTCGCCTACTTCGAGGTCATCATTTTCCAGATCGTCGTCGCTCATGTTCTACCTCATGACTTGCGAAAAGCAGGTTAGTTATAGACCAGTGCAGCCGTAGACCGGCAGCCACCAGTGAAAATTCAACTGGCCGTGGGTTAGGCCACTGCCCTAGGGTCGGCGCTCCTGATGGGAGGCGGCACCCAGCAGACCCTGCTCCTGGCAGGACCTGACAAATCCTTTAGCCCCTGCTGGCCACACGCTATTGGCAAGCCTAGCAAAGGCTGGCGAAGCGTGTGGACTACTCGTCAAACACCCTTCGGCGCGCATTCTAGCGCGCCAGCAGAAAAAGCAAAGCACCATGAATGCTCTGCGTTTTGTAAGATTTCCGCCTACGTCGCGAACGTGTCGGATAAACCGTTTGCCGTGCGGGAAATGCTAAAAATCTGGCAAAAAAATGCCCGGCAAGCCGGGCAAGTTTTTACCGCGTCGCAGTTACAGGTTGTAGCCGCGCTCGTTGTGCTGAGCCAGGTCGAGGCCGACCGACTCTTCTTCTTCGCTTGCCCGCAGGCCCATCACCACATCAAGCACCTTGAGAATCACGTAGGTGACGATGGCGGTGTAGACCACGGTGAAGATCACGCCCTTGGCCTGGATCCAGACCTGCATGCCGATGTCGGTGACGGCACCGAAGCCGCCCAGCGCCGGAGCTGCGAACACACCGGTGAGGATGGCGCCGACGATACCGCCGATGCCGTGCACGCCGAAGGCGTCCAGCGAGTCGTCATAGCCCAGCTTGCGCTTGAGGCTGGTGGCGCAGAAGTAGCAGACCACACCCGAGACCAGGCCGATCACCAGGGCACCCATGGGGCCTACGGTACCGGCAGCCGGGGTGATGGCGACCAGGCCGGCGACCACACCCGAAGCAATGCCCAGGGCACTCGGTTTTCCGTGACCGATCCACTCGGCGAACATCCAGCCCAGGGCCGCGGCGGCGGTGGCGATCTGGGTCACCAGCATGGCCATGCCGGCGGTGCCGTTGGCAGCCGCGGCAGAGCCTGCGTTGAAGCCGAACCAGCCGACCCACAGCATGGCCGCGCCCATCAGGGTATAGCCCAGGTTGTGCGGAGCCATCGGGGTGGTCGGGTAGCCCTTGCGCTTGCCCAGCACCAGGCAGCAGACCAGGCCAGCGATACCGGCGTTGATGTGCACCACGGTGCCGCCAGCGAAGTCAAGCACGCCCCAGTCCCACATCAGTGCACCGTCACCGCTCCAGACCATGTGCGCGATCGGCGCGTAGACCAGGGTGAACCAGATGCCCATGAACACCAGCATCGCGGAGAACTTCATGCGCTCGGCGAACGCACCGACGATCAGCGCCGGGGTGATGATGGCGAAGGTCATCTGGAAGGTGATGAATACCGCTTCAGGGAACAGCGCGGCAGCCGAGGTCAGGTTCGAGGGCGTGACGCCGCTGAGGAACGCCTTGGAGAAGCCACCGACGAAGGAATTGAAGTTGAGCACGCCCTTTTCCATACCGGTGGTATCGAAGGCCATGCTGTAGCCATAGACGACCCAGAGAATGCTCATAAGGCCAGTAATTGCAAAGCACTGCATCATTACCGACAGCACGTTCTTGGAACGCACCATGCCGCCATAGAACAGGGCCAGGCCCGGAATGGTCATGAACAGCACCAGCGCCGTTGCGGTGAGCATCCAGGCGGTGTCGCCGGAATTCAGCGCTGGGGCAGCTTCCTCTGCCAGGGCAAGCCCGGGCATTACGAGGGACAATAGGGCTCCTAGCCCTGCGATCTTACGCAGAGTCATGTTGTTTTCTCCTGGGGCGTTGGGTTTGGTGAGGCTTTGTTGCTGCTTAGATCGCGTCGGTATCGGTTTCGCCGGTACGGATACGGATCGCCTGCTCCAGATTCACCACGAAAATCTTGCCGTCACCGATCTTGCCGGTGTTGGCTGCCTTGGTGATGGCTTCGATTACCCGATCAAGGTCCTTGTCATCGATGGCGACATCGATCTTCACCTTGGGCAGGAAATCGACCACATATTCAGCACCGCGATACAGCTCGGTGTGGCCCTTCTGCCGACCGAAGCCTTTGACTTCGGTGACGGTGATGCCCTGCACGCCGATTTCCGACAGCGACTCGCGCACGTCGTCCAGCTTGAACGGCTTGATGATGGCTGTGACTAGCTTCATGAAACTCTCTCCCGATTTGGTGGACTTGCCCCAGGAAAACAAACCCGTCTCAAGTCTAAGCGCAGCGGTTGGCTTTGTAACGCGTCGTCGGCATCCGGCTCCGCGTGCGCACTGCCTGGTCACAAGGAACTGCATCAGTGCATGGCTCGCACTGGTCTTTGCAGAAACCTTGCCAGTTCCGTCAAAACACGGGAAAACAGCGAGTTATGTGAATCAGTCGGGATTGGCCAGTCGCCAGCATGGAAAACATGCACAATTCCGGTGCATCCCGACCTGGCGCATTGCTCGAAAAATGTGCAGTTCCAGAGGAGCGCCGCTCCTACACGAGCCAGCGACGAGGCCGGATGTTCATGCATGCGTGTTACACTGCCGGCCATTTCCCAGTATCAGTGGACAGCCCCATGCTCGCGCCCAAAGCCCTTCTCGATGCCCTGAGCGACCAGGCATCGCGCCTGTTCAGCAGCGATACCGCCCAGCCCCGCGCCGAACTGGAAAGTCAGTTCAAGGTGCTGATGCAAGGTGCCTTCAGCAAGCTGGACCTGGTCAGCCGCGAAGAATTCGACAGCCAGATGGTCGTACTGGCGCGCACCCGCGCACGCCTTGAGGCTTTGGAAAAACAAGTGGCCGAGCTGGAAGCCCGGCTGAACCCGACCCCACAGGATGAGTGAATGCAACCCTCCAGCGCATACCCGGTACTGTTGTTTTCCTACGGCACCTTGCAGGACAAGGCCGTGCAGCTCACCAACTTCGGCCGCGAACTGAGCGGCCAGGCCGACCGCATGCTGGGCTACCGCCAGGACTGGGTCGAGATCACCGACCCGGCCGTGCTGGCAGCCAGCGGCAAGTCCCATCACCCTATCGTCGCTCCCAGCAGCCAGGCAGACGACAGCGTGGCCGGCATGGTCTTCCAGATCAGCGAAGAAGAGCTGGCAGCGGCGGATCGCTATGAAGTCGCAGACTACAAGCGCGTGGCCGTAACGCTCGCATCGGGCCTGACCGCCTGGGTTTATGTACGCGCCTGAGCCCTTCCGGCGCACAGCAGGCACGAACCCGACAGGGTGACAATGCAGGGGAAAACCCTGCCTGAAAAACCAGGACGCACACTTCTTTCGCCGGCCCGGGCCGTGCTCGCTATTCTTGCAAAGCCGCAGGAAGCGGCCCTCTTCAGCGACAACGGAGCGTCCATGTCCCTAGCCCTCGTCCACAGCCGCGCCCAGGTGGGCGTGCAGGCACCGGCGGTCAGCGTCGAAACCCACCTGGCCAACGGCTTGCCCCATCTCACGCTGGTCGGTCTGCCGGAAACCACGGTCAAAGAGAGCAAGGACCGGGTACGCAGCGCCATCGTCAACTCCGGTTTGAACTACCCGCAGCGGCGCATCACCCAGAACCTCGCCCCCGCCGACCTGCCCAAGGATGGCGGGCGCTATGACCTGGCAATTGCCCTGGGTATCCTCGCCGCCGATGGCCAGGTACCAACGGCCACCCTTGCCGAGGTCGAATGCCTGGGCGAACTGGCGCTGTCTGGCAAGTTGCGCCCGGTGCAGGGCGTGTTGCCCGCAGCACTGGCGGCACGCGAAGCAGGCCGGGCGCTGGTGGTGCCGCGGGAGAATGCCGAGGAAGCCAGCCTGGCAGGCGGGCTGGTGGTGTATGCGGTGGGGCACCTGCTGGAACTGGTCGCCCACCTGAACGGCCAGGTGCCATTGCCACCGTATGCCGCCAACGGCCTGATCCTGCAGCAACGTCCGTACCCGGACCTGAGCGAAGTGCAGGGCCAACTGGCGGCCAAGCGTGCGCTGCTGCTAGCGGCGGCCGGGGCGCACAACCTTTTGTTCACCGGGCCTCCCGGTACCGGCAAGACCTTGCTTGCCAGCCGCTTGCCGGGGCTGCTGCCACCACTGGACGAGCACGAAGCACTGGAAGTGGCGGCGATACAGTCGGTCAGCGGCCATACGCCACTGAGCAGCTGGCCGCAGCGGCCCTTCCGCCATCCGCATCACTCCGCCTCCGGCCCGGCACTGGTCGGCGGCAGCAGCCGGCCGCAACCGGGCGAAATCACCCTCGCCCACCATGGCGTGCTGTTTCTGGATGAACTACCTGAGTTCGAGCGTCGCGTGCTGGAAGTGTTGCGCGAACCGCTGGAGTCGGGCGAGATCGTGATTGCCCGGGCCCGCGACAAGGTGCGCTTCCCCGCACGTTTCCAGCTGGTGGCGGCAATGAACCCCTGCCCTTGCACGGTCGACATGGACGACGTGGACAGACATAGTCTACATTGTGCGCCCCATGGACATTTAGACCCTCACACCTAAATGGCAACCCTAGAAAGAATTCGCTACACCCCCACCCAAATTAAGCTGCTAGACGGTGAGTTGCACAGAACACCAGCGTCAGCTAAGAACATCATCGAGTCACTCCCGCAAATCGTTTGGGCTGACCAGACCCCGTGGAGAGAGGCGAACCTTTGGGCATTCGAGCAGGCGAGCAAAAGTACCGACTCGAAAACTACTTTATCTTCGATCACCCACCTTCATGCTTATGCCAAATGGCTAGAGCGACAAAATGTTCAGTGGTGGCATTTTCCGGCGCGTGAGGCAGATCGATGCTTAGTGAGGTTCCGAGGCGACCTGATCGCGGCTAGAGATTGCGGAGAGCTGGCACCGTCTACGGCGTCTCAACGCATGGCGGCAGTTGTCAGATTCTATAAGTGGTTGGCAGCGTCCCGGTTGCTGTCTACAGAATGGCCCATGTGGACTGACGAGCAAGTCGGCGTCCGGCTGGTGGATGAGTTCGGTTTTGCTAGAACGATGATGGTCGCGACCACAAATTTAGCGATCCCAAATCGCAAGTCTCAGGGAGAAAAGCTTGAAGATGGGCTCATCCCACTTACCGCAGAGGCTGCCAGTCAGGTGGTCAGCTTCGCTTTGATACATGGGAATTATGAGCTCTACCTTATATTGAGACTCGGCTTCGGCACAGGGATGCGGATAGGCACACTATGTGATCTGAGGATCGCCACAATTAAGCGGGCCGTGCCTGATCCCATGTTCCCAGGTTTCAACAAGCTTGCAGTTGGCCCAGGAGCGCACCCGCCAGTACACACTAAGTTTGGTGTTACAGGTCAGATCTGGATCAGCGACGAAGATCTGAAGCTTTTGAATGAATACATTTACTCGACACGAAGGTTAGCCCGCCAGAGCCAGGCTGCCCCTGATAGCCGCGATGTGATCTTCCTGAGTCGTTACGGGAAAGCTTTCGGCCACGGAGATGGCAATGCTAGTCGCGGTATCAGTGTACAACTGGGCAGGCTGCGAAAAGACGGAATTTCAAATGGGATCAGTGCCTTTCGGAACTTCCGATTTCATCAAAGTAGGTGCACTTTCGCAACTGAACTCGCTCGAATTGCATTAAAACACGGCACAGTTAGCACGGCTATTCAACTGGTTAGACAAGCACTGCTACATAAAAGCGAAAAAACCTCCCTCACCTATATTCGCTTCATCGAGAAGATGGAAGTTATGTCAGAAATAGCGGACGCTTTCACACGTGACTTCTTAGGAATAGCCGGCTCGGATGCATTCGGCAATGAGTAAAATTCTAGACCTAACCTTTCCAGCGCTCCCCTATGGCACGCATGAAGCTAAGTTTGACCTCGCTTCTTTGCTCTACATCGGGGCCTCTAAAGCCCCCGCTGACAAGGTTATGAAATTGATTGAGGCTGGCCATTTCGGCCTACCTGACGCTAAGCGATTCCCGCTGGTTCAGGCATTGCATGACGAATTAAGCGCACAGATAGTCCGTGGCGTTCAGCAAGTTACTGTCAAAACCAGAATCCGAACTTTGCGCACATTTTTCTCATGGTGTGACCAGAACACTTCCCAGGCGACTATAGAGCAAGTCGCTGCGTCCTACCAATCTTGGGTAGAACACTTGATCCAGAGAGTGCGGGTCAATCGAGACTTAAAAAATATGACCGCCTACAGGCAGGCAAAAACGATTGACAACCTACTAAAGCCTTGCCTCCGGCTCACTGTCGGCCTTCTAACCACAACTAGGCTTAGGGTGAGCTCAAAAAAAAATAGAGCCTTGGGCACAGAGGCTGACAAACAAAACTTAGAGGAGCTCTTTAGGTTCGGCAGCTTATTAATGGATCTATCAAATAACTTAACGGTAGAAGCGATGACTGGACCTCTGCCGTTATTAATAAAATTAAAATCCGGCGATGTACTTACTGAACAACCGGGGCTGCTAAACAGAAAAATCGAAGATTCCTGCCAAGCCACCTCAGAAAAAAATAGATTTTTAGAGCGCAGAGCGGCAATTCCACCTCATCTGGTTTTTGAAAAGCGGAAATCCCTGGTAAACCTCCGGATAGAGGTCGAGATTTTAATTTTCATATCCCAGACCGGAATGAATCTTTCCCAAGCCGCAAGACTGAAAGTTGGAAGTTTTAGATATAAGACTGATGGGGATGACGTGGTAGTTTACAGAGTCTACAAGGGGCGTCTGGGCGGAGAAGCTGAGTTTGTAATATTCAAAGAATATGTACCACTGTTCAAGAGATACCTAGAATGGGTTAAAATTTTAGGGGTCGCTGACGACGACCGATTGTTCCCCTTTGTGTACTCAAACAAGATACCCGTCGAGGGTAGCTTTCCAACATTTCAGGGTATTATTTCTCGGTGCAGAACACTAGGAATAAAACATTTCCGCCCTATGGCCTTGCGCAAGTCTAGAATCAATTGGTTACTTCGGAAAAGTCGCAGTCCTGACCTCGTGGCTGAAATGGCCCAGCATACAAAAGAAACCTTGCTACATATATATGAGGAGCCACATCACCAAGCAGCGGCTGTAGAGATATCTCGATTCTATCGAATGACCGATCCAGCTGTCGCGTCAGTGGGGCCCGGAATGTGTATAGCACCAGTTCATCCCATCATGTCGGGCACGTTATTGGATGGAGCCTATAAGCCTGATTGCTCAACACCTGCAGGTTGCCTTTTCTGCGAATACCAACGCGATGTAGATAGCGAAGATTACGTGTGGTCCTTAGCTACCTATAAATACCTAAAAGCGTTGGAACTAGATCGTTCTGTTCCTTCCAAAGAAACAAAAAAAGATCACCCCATAACTACACTGATAAACCGCATAGATACAAAGCTTAACCATTTTTCCAAAAGTGGTGAGCCTCGCACATCTTGGGTGCTAGAATCTGAGAACAGAATGAGAGAAGGCCGCTTTCATCGCAACTATGAGGGACTGATACAACTTATGGAGCTAGGGCGGTGATGCCGAGTATGGTTTTTGCTGGCTTGAATATAGTTACAGCCACGGCATCGCCAAGCGACGTGAATTTTATGCCGAGCGCGTGGCCGCCCGCACCTGACTTTCCAATCTGCATATCTACCGAGGGTGAAATAACAGCGAGGTATGGCGATAACGAGTGGGACCTAACACCATGGGCAGGCTTTGTACTAAAGCTAAACTTTGGAGAATCTAAGAGAAAAAGATCCGGAGATATCAGCCCGGAGAACTCTGAAATCTTCAAACGCATTGTAGCATTTTGGATTTACGGCCCTAATCCGTGTAGAGAAATCCGGACTTTAGTGAGTCAATATGAAAATTTTAGACAGATCTTCACATACTGCACAAAGAACAATATTCTAGCGACTGACTTGTATCGATTCCCAAAAGTTATTGAAAGCTTCTCTAAGGTCGTCTGGCCGTCTCAGGCTCGTCGACTTATCGTACTGCTTCATACCTTATGGGAGCAACGCGAGCATTCTGGCGTATACATTCTTGACGCCAAAGGAATAGCCGAATTACAGTCAAAAATCCCTGCACATGAAAAATCACAGACAGCCTATATCCCGCCCCGGATATGGCTGTATCAATTAAGTCGACTCCGTGATTTCCTTGAAGACTTCAGGAATAACTTAGGTGCTTTGGAGGCATGTGCGGAATACTGCCTTCAAGCATATGCTCTAAACGCCGGAAGCTTGGAAGCTTCATGCTCACAACAATTGACAAAATATAACCTCCCCTTTGTATCACTAAACAATCCAGCTTTAAAGTCGAAGTTATTTAGCGGTCATAAATTTGGCCCTTTTTATATCACCGCCGAAAATTTTGGGATATTGGATCTGCTAGAGAAATGGTGTGGAGATGTCCGACATAATGGCGCCACCATCTTGTCGCAGTATTTTTCAATGGCTAGCAATATCGGTAAAGCATACTTACTAAATTTTACGCTAATGCGTATCGATGAAACATCCTCGCTCAGATCCGATTGCTTGGTGATTGAAAAAGACAAGGTTACAAAAGAAGACATTTACCTCCTTAGAGGCTCGACTAACAAAACAGTCGAGGACGATGAAGCATACTGGATCACCTCCCCATCTTCGAACTTGGCCATTGAGGTAATGAACTCAGTTAGCAAATTTAGGACCAGGTGTGCCTCCTTCAACTCAAATATTTCATTGACTGAGGAAGACAAACAAAATCCTTTTCTTGCACTTAGAGCTTACGAGCCATGGCGTAGAAGTACCAGATTTGATACCACCCCCGATATCCGCTGCCATGAACTCCATTACAGTATGTTTCTAAGCAGATATCCAAGATTATTTGATACTAACGAGCTTAAGATCCAGGAAGGCGATTTAGTAGGGGCTCTTTTGATCACTCCAACATTATCCCCTGCAAAATATGCTGTGGGTAAAATCTGGCCGCTTGCATGGCATCAGCTTCGGCGCACGGGGGCGGTTAACATGAGCGCCTCAGGGATTGTGAGCGACCCCTCAGTTCAGTATCAACTGAAGCATGCGAGTCGTGCCATGACTAGGTATTATGGAAATGGGTATTACCATCTCAATGCTAACTTAAATCAAGAAGCGCAGGCTGAGTATATCCGCGCCATGTATGAATCAGTGGCTAGAAGCTTCTCTGCACTCAACACCTCTACCTTCGTAAGCCCACATGGCGAAAAGAGAAAAGACCAAATTTTAAATCTAGTCAGCGTGAAAGATCACAACAAGCTTGTAAAGGCTGCGAAAGATGGCGCGATTGGTTACCGCGAAATTCTTCTAGGAGCATGCGCCAACCCAATGCCCTGCCCCTATGGGGGATAGATTATGTTGGCAGATGTGGTGGTGGCGATGGCAAACCCCCGTGTCTTGATCTGCTGATTGATAAGGGTAAAAAACAACAAATCCTAAAATTGCGGGGACGTCCTTCAAAAGCGTTCGAGAGATGCCGAAGATGGATCTCCATTCCATATATCAATCAACTATCAGCTGCAGGCTGTAGAGAGCGTCTTGGATGTCATCAAAAATTCCTAATTCACCTCGCGGCGGGCGTGCCGAGACAGCATTCCGTGAGGCTTTTGACAGGCTCAAGCGGGGTAAACCGAACCTATTACCTAAAGGAACGCGGGTTACTCAAAATAACGTGGCCAGGGAGGCGGGTTTAGATCCATCGGCTTTGAAAAAAGCCAGGTTTCCCACACTTGTTGAGGAGATCCAGTATTGGATCAACCAGTACGGTGATGAGCAACCCCGCTCTCCATCACAATCAATTTACGCTCAGCGCAATCGCAATAGGACGCTACGGGAGCAAATTGAGGCACTCAAAAGCCAACGGGATAATGCCCTGGCTCTGCTAGTGGAGGCTGACTCAAAAATCCTTGAACTCACGATGGAAAATCAACGGCTCCAAGCAACAAAGCCAAAAAGCAACATTTCCAAGTTAGGCAGGTAAGCCGAGACTTTCTCACCCATTTGCATTTCGGCATGACCAGATATTTCCGACGGATTTGATCATCTGACGTGCTCGCATCTCCACACACATTATTGTCAGCGGGTGAAAGTTCGCCGGGGTTGAAATCGGAAAGGGAATGGAAGCTCGAAGGGTGAGAGGTTTTCAAATCTTGTTTTCTTCGAGCTTCGATGGGATCGCTCTGAGCAGTCACCGTTTCAGATGGTGCTCGGTGCTCAGTCCCTATGAGTTCTAACACCTTGTTTACTAACGTGAGCAATAGGCCGATAACGAATGGCATCCGTGGATGAATCATAGAACGATTGGTAAAATGTGAATTCTTCGCGACCTCTTATCTTACACATCCTTTCTACCATTTCTAAAAGCTTATACTTATCTGAATCCGCTGTTTTTATCCCAAATATAATTCCGTCCAGGTCATCAAAGCTATAACGAAGCTTCCTATCTTCTTCGTTAAGATAGGAGTTAAACTGAGACTTTAGAATAAGCCTGTACTCCTGTTCATTCGACCAGTGCCTTGTTTTCACTGTAAGGCTTTTAAAATTGTCCCTGTGGTAATTATCACGCCATTGTGAATGATTCTCGAAGACATCTGATTTTCTCGAGCTTACATTTCCATTTTTATCGGTATACCATTTATCTATAACTTCCTGTGCACCATATGCAGCTAGGCTACAAAAAAAATCAAGATTAGGGCTCTTTTCTGTATAAGATACTTTAGTGAAATGAAATTTGGTTTGAGTCCACCACTTTATGCCCTGTTTTAATCCGGGTTTCATAAGCGAGATCCCTGGCTGCCCTTCCTCATTGTTTACTTTAAATTTTAGACAAACGCCTTGGTGGTTATTGCCATATGTACCCCAGATTGCCGAGTTCTCACAATTCTCCATAAAACAGCTTACGAACCATTCAGAGGTTGTGAGCCTGATCCTGGATGTCAAAAACTCTTCTGGAAAATCTATGCAAAGCCGTGTCCAATTTTTGGATTCGCCTATTTTAGATCTAGCATAACCTTTTACCAAGTCATCACTTCTTAAAAATGCCAGCGCAGAACTATCGAATTCAACGTTTAACAGCTCGTCACCTAGCCCTTCTAGATAATCTAGAAGGTTGGTTGAAACTGCTAGCAACTCTTCATGCGAAGCGCCATTTATACCGAAGCCTTTTTCAACAAGCTTGTAGGAAACTAACACTTCAGAAATAATATGCATTGCGAAGTATTGAATCGATCGCAGGTGCAGTATTAGCTCGTGTTGATTTACTTCCCGCCCCTTAAAAGCCAAAACTGCGATATGTCTTTTTACATTTGGCGAGTCAAAAAATCTCGATACAAGACCGGCGATCTCTTTGTAATTTTCAGGTGGTACTGCTTGAATGTCATAATTTGGAAATATCGGAAAATCTAAATTTTCAAACTCCCCAGTAAAATATTGAGTATTTCGAATGAGTAAGCAGTCCATGAAGTGCTGGAAGAAATTCTCCCATACGACCGAATCCCCTTTCCATACGATCTCCCGATGTCCTTCCAGTGGGTCGTTGAGCTTTTCCGGTGGCGAGAAGTAGATATAGCACCCTTCCAGCTCGCTTTCTCTGGTACCGCCAAGCAGGCTACTGACAGGGCGAAACCTATAAAGATGATTGAGCACTGCCGTCCCTCCGTGTCTGTTTGAGCTTCTATTTTCACCATGATGGGCATCTGCGCTTAGATCTTCCCGTGAATGCAAGTCACACTGGCAAGATTACGTCAGTTAACGATCGCTTCGGTCCGTTTTTTGCTGATCATGGTCAAAATGTGTGCATGGCAAATCCGGTGGTATCGATGGTGAGCACGAATGCAGAAGACAGGTCCGGTCAGGGCGGCTCAACGGCTTACTCCTGCGCATGGCATCTACCCTGTTGTCGAGCGTCTTAACGGGCTGCTTCAGTTCTGCCAACGCTTTCAGCTACCGTAACGGCTTGAGCCTTGAACTCATCAGTGTAGTTACGGCGAGTGCTCGGGTACATGGCAGTCTCCAACATAGCGATCTAAGTATCGCTTCTTGGCGTTCGTTGTCATGGGACAGGTCCTTTTTCACTCCCATAACAACTGGCCTGTAAACTACTTTTTTTACTTGTAAACCACTATGGTTTACAGTGAAAAAAAGTAGTTTACACGAAGCCAGGACATGCCTGATTTACAAGACGAAGCTAAGACCTACATCGAGTCCGCTCTAGGTGTAAAAGCGCACCTAACGCCGATGCCCCTTCGCGTCCCCTACTCCATCCGGGATAGCTACAAGACCTACGAATTGAGAATGCGGATGGGTAAAAACTCGGCGTTCAATATGATGCTGCTGGTCTCGCGTGATGAGGTTGCTTATCCAGGCATCGTGAGCCTGCAGAAGCACATCGAGCTCGTGCACAAGGTCACCAACCAGGTAGTAGTCTACGTCTGCAGATCATTGACGATTCAAGACCGCCGTAGCCTCATCACGCATCAAGTCAACTTCATCCAACCCAGCTTCCAGATGTTCATACCGGAAATGGCTCTGGACCTGCGCGAACGCTTCCGCCTGCGCCGAGAGCAAAGCGAGGTGGCCTCCCTGCTCCCTGCGGCCCAAGCCATGCTGCTCTCATGCCTGTATGCCGGCAAAACCGACGAAGCCTATTTCACGACAAACGCCCTCCTGGGCGACCTCAATTACAGCCGGGTAACACTCTCGAAGGCTGTGGAACAGCTGACCTCCCGTGAGGTGATTACCCCTGCAAAGAGCGAGCTTCACTGGAAGACCTATGCCTTCAACGGGACACCAGTTGAGGTGTTCCGAAAGGCCAAGCAATACCTACGGTCCCCCGTCAGACAGAAAATTGGCATAACCCGCAACACTCTCCCCATGGCGGCCGGTGTGTGTCTCGCAGGGGAAACTGCCCTGGCCAAATACACGATGTTGGCGGAGCCTAAGCAGGCCGTGTGGGGAATGACCAAGAAAGTGTTCAACGACATGCTGGCGCTTGATGCGTTCGAAGTCATAGATTCGTTGGACAGGATCGAGGAATGGGTAGAGATCTGGGCCTATCCGTCCCTCACCGAAAGACAATACATAGCAGATGCGGCATCGCTGTATCTGAGCCTGGAAGAAAACCCTGACGAACGCATTCAGATTGCATTAGATGAACTCAAGGAGCAAGTCAATTGGCTAGCGTGAAAGGCTTAAAGCGTACACTCGATAGTGTATTGTCTAAGATTAAAAACTTGAAAATTTGTTGCTACTAGACACAGGGGAACTGTCTTGCCTCCAATAATTCAAAACTTAGATCTAGCGAAGCGTATTTTTTTTGAGGAGCACGCTCGCTATCCGAAGTATAGAATTCAGTATTACGTACCCCATTTTAGGGCTGATTGCGAGTCAGCTTCATTTTTTATGGCGTATTGGCCAGGGATACTTTTCTCGGCTGAGTTGTTGGAGCTCTCTTTGATGTTGCCGTGCGACATTCGAGAGATCAAGTGTCAACGTAGACCTGTCGTGGTTTCAAGAGCTGCCGGAATAACATCATTCACAATCATACCTATAACGATCGAGTCTCTGGTGCGCGGCGCAGAAGTAATGAGTGCTGTTACGTATAAGTGTTTATTGTCGAATGATAGGACCTTCGAAGCTGCGCAAGAATTCATGAATGCGAAGGGGGATGGATGGCTGCATGTGTCATTGTCAGGTAAGGCTGATGCGGATATTAGGGATTTCAGCAACGATCGCTTTCTTAAATACATACTACATCGGACCGCTCAACTAAAAGAACGTGGGCAGGCTGATGAGATTTTTACTGATTCAATACATGATTTGCTTAGTCCTAAACGCCCACCCTGGAGCAGGCTGCAGTTTCCAGGGTATGCGCATGGTATAACCCGCCCTAACGAAATTATCGCTGCATCAATAGATTCAAAGATAAGCCTGGAAAAGAGGCTCGCAGTAAACCGAGTTGAGGAGTACGTGCCAGCAGTTGTGAAATCCTGTCGGGCAGTGCTAAGTCTGCGTAGAAAATTGGCAGCAGATGTGCCAGTTGAAAATGAGATTTGTTTGACGGTTGAGCCGATCCTTTGGCATCTGCACAGAGCTGATGTAGATAGAGAGTTATTTGATAAAGCTGATGAATGCAAAGAGGTTATAAGTGCACTTCGCAGGATGGTAAAATCAATAAAGAAACCTGGAGGCTACACAAAACTAAGCATTGCAGATAACGAAAAAGACCTGGTTGGCTTACTCAAAAACAAAACAATATCAGCTTTTTTGAAAGCTTATCAGATGGAGTTGCGAGCATTTGGAACCAGTCTGGCTTTGCTCAACGCCTCCGAACTCACTCCTGTACTTAGACTGGAATCTAGAATAAATAGTATTAAAGGTGACCTTGTAAATTTATCGGCTTGCGCTAGGGGCGGAAATCCCCATGTTAAATTCAAGTCAAGCAAGCTTGCGCAAAAAATTCAAACTACTATGAAGTCGTTAGTGTCATTGGAGCACCATAAATTAATCAACGATACCTTGCCGGAGTTCACAGGCGTGGTGCTCCTTGGAGATATTCCTCTTGAATGGCTGCCCCTCCGAGACTTACCGCTTACATTGAGGTGTGACGTGAGTCGGATCTCAGCCACCCCAGGCAACCTAAGTTTGCAGCAATGCCTAAGAAGTCAATATATCAATGTGGCTCAAGCAGATTTTGAGGAGGTTTTGATAGTTAGGTCTTTTCACGAGGGAGACAGAATTCGCACTGTGTTAGAGGATGCGATAAGCAAGTTGTCAAGCATGCACAAGGCTTTTCCGAAGTGTAAAATAGTAGATGTTGAGAGTGTTGAAGAATTTATTTTGGCGGTTAACAGCTTTAGCGGCGCCATGATGATATTCGATGGCCACGGAACTATTGCTGACAATACTGGAGTTGGGTCCATAGTTGTTGGTGGCGAAGCGATAGATGTGTGGAAGCTGCGAAACTCTATACGGATGCCACCCATAGTTCTGTTGAGCGCGTGTGATACCCTCCCTTTAGATGGAGGGCATGGCGCATCAGCGAACGGAATGCTGGCGCTGGGTGCGGTTACAGTATTAGGTACAGTTTTGCCAATTGACTCAGGTCGCGCAGCAGGATTTATCGGACGTCTATTATTAAGAGTTCAAGAGTACTTGCCAATAGTACTAAAGCGTTCCAGTTACTTGCCATGGCGCTCATTCATGAGCGGGATGCTTCGCATGACATATTGCACAGAGCTCATAATCTCACTTATTGAAGAAGCAAAAATAATTTCCCCCAAGGATTGGGCTGGAATCCAGGCCAAGGCTAATTTTGCCATTAACTCTCTGAATCCGGATTGGTTTGAGGTGATTGTAGATGAGGTGGCTGCGTGTTCTGGGCTTGAAAGAGGTGTCGTACGTGAAAAGTGTTTGTTCTGGGGCTCATTGGTTGATTCGTTGAAGTATATTCAACTAGGCCGTCCCGAGAAAATTCGACTTCGACCTCACAGCCTTGGAGATGTGATTTCCGCTATGCTGGCTGAAAAGTCTATCCCACAAAGCGTAGTTCCGATGATGGATTTTTACCCTGGCTTGTTCTTACACTCGGAACAATTTATTCCTCAGGACTTTAAATAAAGGTTAATTTTGACTCGAAGCGTAATATTTTTACAACTAGATGCTCCGCGCGGTCAAGTGGAGTGCAATTGCCCAGCCAATGACTAAATCCCATTGCCTATGGACATTTTCGAGTCTGATGTCCACGTTCATTCAAGATATCCATGGACACTTTATGTTCAGTCCAAACCGTTGGTTTAGGCCGCCTTCAGCGCTTGTCCATAGATATTATGTCGACCGTGCATGTGCGGCTATCTGGGCGACCCCACTGGCCGCTGCCGCTGCAGTACCGAGCAGATCGCGCGGTATCGCAACAAGCTGTCCGGGCCGTTGCTGGACCGTATCGACCTGCACCTGACCGTGGCCCGGGAGAGCACCACGCTGAACAACCAGCCCTGCGGCGAGACCAGTGCCGATGTGGCGGCCAAGGTAGCCGAGGCACGTGAACTGCAACAGCGGCGGCAAGGGTGTGCGAATGCGTTTCTCGACCTTGAGGGGTTGCGCCGCCATTGTGGCTTGGCAGCGGCGGACCAGGCCTGGCTGGAGGGGGCATGTGAACGGCTGACCCTGTCGTTGCGCGCGGCACACCGGTTGCTGAAGGTGGCGCGGACGCTGGCGGATCTGGAAGGTAGCCAGGCAATTGGCCGGGCGCATCTGGCCGAGGCCCTGCAGTACCGGCCGGGGAGCAGTTAGATTGCCGGGGCTGCCTTGCAGCCCATCGCCGGCAAGCCAGCTCCCACCCCGACCGCATCGGCCTCAAGCCATGCGCAGTCCCTGTAGGAGCGATGAGGCCAGTACAGGCAGTGCAAGACAGTTTCTCCCAAACCGAATACATCGGCCCAAAGCCTGCGCAGTACCTGTAGGAGCGGGCAAGCCCGCGAAGGGGCCGGGGCAGGAATACCTCACTGGCTGCCCACCAAAGCATCCTCAACCACCTTCAGCAGCACCTCTTCAGAAAATGGCTTGCCCAGGCAGACCAGCGCCCCAAGCGCCATCGCCGCCCGCACCGCCCCTTCATCCCAGTGCGCCGACATGCAGATCACCGGCAACCGCCACCCCAGCCTGGCCAGCTCGCGCTGCACCACCAGCCCGCTCATTCCGGGCATCCTCAGGTCGAGCAGCACACACCCCGCTTGCCGCGCCAGTGCCGAGGCCAGGAACAGGTCCCCGGCAGCAAAAGACAAGGTCTCGAAACCTGCCGAACGTAGCAGGTTGGCCAGGCTTTTGCGCACCGAAGCATCGTCGTCGACGATGCACACCGTGCTGCTCATGCGCCGCCCAGGCCCTCAGGCTGCGCCCCGATAACGTTGTGCATGGCCACCAGTTCAAGCAGCGAGCGGGACTGCATCTTGTTCATGATGTTTTTCTTGTGCACCTTGGTCGTCACCTCGCTGGTGCCGATCTGCCTGGCGATCTGCTTGTGCGACAGGCCACCGACCACCAGCGAGAACACCTGGCGCTCGCGCTGGGTCAGGCGCTGGTACTTTTCCTCGACCTGCCGCGCATGGTGCCACTTGCGCCCTTCGGCCACGGCACGCGTGCGCACCGCCTGCAACAGTGTCAGCAGCTGGTCTTCGTCGAACGGTTTGGTCAGGAACTCCACGGCCCCGGCACGCATGGCCTGGACGGTCATCGGGATGGTGCCGAAGCCGGTCATGAACACGATCGGCCAGGGCAGCGCAAGTCGGCGCAGCGCATCTTGGACTTCCAGGCCGCTGGTATCGGGCAGGTGCATGTCCAGCAACAGGCAGGCATAGGGGGTTTCCAGGCGGGCCTCGAACAACGCCTCGGCACTGGCGAACAAATGATGCGGAATGTCCTGCGAGCGCAGCAGGCGGCCCAACGCCGTGCGCACCGACGGGTCGTCATCCACCACCAGCACCGGCACGTTCAAGTGCTCATCGAACAACTCGACAGTTTCGGCCGCGGCGCACAGCGGCGATTTGCCCGCCGCCTTGCCAGGCAACTCGAGGCTGATCTCGGCGGCCAGGCGGTAGCCCCGGCGTGGCACGGTCTGGATCAGGCCACGGTCGCCAAAGGCCTTGCGCAGCAAGGACACCTGCACCTGCAGGTTGTTGTCCTCGACTACCGTGCCGGCCCACACCTGGCTGAACAGCTCGTCCTTGTCGACCACCCGCCCCTTGGCCTTGATCAGCGTCGCCAGCACTTCGAATGCCCGCCCCCCCAACAGGACAGGCTTACCGTCAACAAAGGCTTCGCGCCGCTCCAGCGACACCTGGGCATTACCTATTCGGATCATGGCTTCCTCGCGCGGGCACGGGCGTTTCCCAGCCCAGGGCAGCCTAGGCCAGGGTACGCCTTCAGACAATTATCCCGAGGGATAGGTTGGCCTGAGGACTATACAAAAGCCCGCCAGCCCCCAGGGGACGATAACGGACAACAGCGTACCCTTTCCTGCCAAGCAGCCTGCAGCCCGCATCCCTGCTGGGTCCGCTGCGTATACTCGTGCGTCAGGATGTCGCTAGCAGGGGTGCCTTATGCTCGATGAACGCCTTGCCCACAGGCCCATCGATTACGACCAGTCCGTCGACGAGGGGTGGCTGAACCGGTGCGACATCAACGCGCTGGGCCAGGAAGGTGAACTCAGTTACTTCCGCCTTCGCGATCCAGCCACCGACCAGGCATGGATCGCCGTGCGCGCCCCGCGCGAGGTCCCCGCCGCCTGCCAGCGCCTGGAACGTGACTACCGCCTGCAACTCGACCCGCAATGGGCGGTGATCCCCTCGGCGTTCGTGCGCTCGGCCGAAGGCCCCCTGCTGGTGTACCCGGCCGGCCGCTCCATCGCCGACCTTATCGCAGAGGGCCCTGCCGCCCTGACGCCGTTTCTCGAGATTGCGGTAAACGCGGCCACTGCCTTGGCCCAGGCCCACGAACGCAATGTGCTGCACGGCGCGCTGCAGCCCGAACATGTGTGCCTGCACACCAACCAGCGAGTGCGGCTTGGCTGCTTTCGCGCCGACCCGGCGGAGCTGATCAGCGAACAGGGCACCGCGCTCGGCAACTGGGCGTACCTGGCACCGGAACAGGTCTGCCCGCACGGCAGCAGCAGCGACCGACGCACCGACATCTATGCCCTGGGCGCGATCCTTTACCAGCTACTGCTGGGCGAATTGCCTCTGGCCGGGCGCGACACCCAGCACTGGCGCCAGCTGCATGCCGGCGTGCAGCCACGAGCGGCCTGCGAAGTGGACAGCAATGTGCCGCAACCTCTCAGCCGGATCCTGGCCAAGGCCTTGGCCAAAGAGCCGGACGCCCGCTACCAGAGTGCTCGCGCCCTGGCGGTGGACTTGGCCTATTGCCAGCGACAGTGGGCCGCCAGCAAGTCCATGGAGGCCTTCGAACCAGGCTGTGCCGACCCGATGACGCCCGACCGCGCACGCCTATATGGCCGCAGTGCCGAACAGAAGGCCATCGCCCTGCTGCTCAAGGCACAGCGCCGTAACAGCAAGCCACAAGCCCTGTTCATCAATGGGGCTACGGGCATGGGCAAGTCGAGCCTGGTCGAGGCAGCGCTCAGGGCCAACGCCCAGGGTTACTGGGCCACCGGCAAGTGCAACGGCGTTGCCCAGGCCGTGCCCTACGCGCCCTGGGTCGAAATTCTCGGCGCGCTGACCACCCAGTTGCTGGCCAAGAACAGCCGGGACCTCGACGCCTTGCGCTGCGAGATTCTGCGCCGTATCAAAGGCCACGGCCGGCTGCTCGGCAAGCTGGCACCAGACCTGCAACTGATCCTCGGCCCCTTGCCCGAGTTGCCGGCCAAGCCCACGCGTCTGGCGCTGCAGAAGGAGCTGCGGGCGATCGTCGAATTCCTGCAGGTATTCAGCCGCCCCGACCAGCCGCTGGTGCTGTTCTTCGATGACATGCATTGGGTCGACGACTCCAGCCAGCAACTGCTGGCGCAACTTCTGGCTCACTCGCCCGGCAACCTGTTGCTGATCTTCGCCCGGCGCAGTGATGCGCCAGCCAGCAGTACACCCCTTGCCCTGCCCGCAGCGTTGCGCAGCACCACGCTGAACCTGCGGCCCCTGGCGGTGAGCGCGGTGACCGAGTTGATCGGCGAGCGCTACCACGTCGGCCCCGAGGACGCATTGCAGGTGGCCGAACTGGTACACGACAAGACTGCGGGCAATCCGTTCTTCATCAATCAGATCCTCCGGGCCATGGTCGAGGACCAGCTGTTCACCTTCGATACCCAGGCCATGCGCTGGTCATGGTGCCTGCAGGCCGTGGCCCGCCACCGCTATTCCGACAATGTCGCCGACCTGATGATCCACCGCCTGGTGCGCCTGCCCGAGCCGCAGCGCGACCTGCTGCGGGTGGTCAGTGCGGCTGGCAGCCGCTGTGATGAACGCCTGCTTCACCAGGTACTCTCTCAAGCGCCCGGCGAGCCGTTGAAAGCCTTGATTGGCGCGGGTTTCCTGCAACCGGGCCAGAACGGCCTGGGCTTCGCCCATGAACGGGTGATGGAAGCTGCGTACGCTCTCACGCCAGCGCGCGCACGTGCCCAACTGCATGCACGTATTGCCCAGGCCATGCGCCAGGCCTGGCCGGGGCGCCTGCACGAGGTACTGTTCGAGCTTGCCAACCAGCTGCAACGCGCCAGCCCATGCGGGTTTGCAGCGGATGACTGCGAAGCTTTTCTGCAGCTTTTACGCGAGGCAGCAGCACGCGCACGCGATGGCGGCGCGTTCGAACAATCGGCTGGCTACCTGCACACGGCCGAGCAGTTGCTGCAACGCGGCGCAACGCTGGAAAGCCGCGCCACGCATGGCTTTGCCATCGCCTGCATGGCCACCGAGTGCGACATGCAACTGTCGCGAATGGTCGCGGCCGAGGCCCGCATCACTGAATGCCGCCTGCGCGCGCGCTCGGCGTTGGACCAGGCGCGGGTATGCCGCCTGCAGGCGCTGCTGTACACCTTGCGCGGCGACTATCAGGCGGCCATCGACAGCGCCATTTCCGGCCTGGACTTGCTGGGTATGAGCCCGGTGCGAGGTGTCGACTGGCAACAGGTCGAAGCCAGTCATGCCCATGTACAGACCTTGGTCGAACAGAAAGGCCGACACTGCCTGGAATCGCTGCAGCGCACCGATTCGGAGGAAGTGACAGTTGCCATCAGCCTGCTGGCCACCCTGTCGTCATCGTTTTTCGTGAAGGACGACATCTGCTTCCTGCACCTGGCCAAGCTCATGGAGCTGTCACTGCTGCACGGCGTCGCCCCGGGCAGCACCTACGGCATGGCCTGGTACGGGGTGATGATTGCCGAGCGCTTCGGCGCCTACCATGATGGCCACGCTTGCTGCCTGGCTGCGCTCAAGCTGATAGAGCGGCACGGTTTCGACGCTGACTTGACCAGCGCGCTGCTGGCCCTGGACCAGGTCAGCGCCTGGACCTCGCCCATGGAGTTCGCCCGCCGTACCGCACTGGATGCGGTCGACTCGGGGCGCCTGAGCGGCGACCTGGCGATGAGCTGCTATGCCTGCAACCACCTGGTTTCCGATTCGCTGTTCATGGGCCGCTACCTGCCGGACGTGGTGGAGGAACTGGCGCAAGGCCTGGCCACCGTGCGTCGCTACGGTTACCGCGACATCGAGCAGATCCTGCAGGCCCAGCAAGCGTTCGTCGCCAAATTGAGCGGCACGCCCTGCCCGGCCTCGGCCACAGCCTCGAAATCGCCTACCACGCGGTTCTTCCAGTACCTGATGGCCGGCATGTGCGACTTCTACCTGGGCAATATCCCGCAGGCCATGCGTAACCTGGCACTGGCCGGCGACAACACCTGGGCGGTACCGGCGCACATCAACCTGGCCGACTATCACCTGTTCCACGGCCTGGCCCTGGGCAGCCCCGAGGCCATTGGCAGCCTTGCCGACAAGCTGCGCGAGCTGCAGGCCCTGCGGGAGCGCTTCGGCCGCTGGGCCGGCTTCAACCCGGCCACCTTCCGCAACAAGCTGTTGCTGATCGAAGGCGTGATCGCCAAGCTCGAAGGCGACGGCCTGGCCGCCATCCGCTGCTTCGACCAGGCACAGATCGCCGCCACCGCAGCCGGTTTCATCCACGAGCAGGCGCTGGCCCACGAGCAGTTGGCCGAAGTATGTATCCCCAGCGGCCTGATCTCTGGCGCCAACCTGCACCTGCGCATCGCCCGCGACTGTTTCCATATCTGGGGCGCGACCGGCAAGGTGCACCAGCTGGAGGCGTTGCACCCGTTCCTGCGCACCCAGCCAATCCAGGAAAGCCAACGCGCAACCAACCAGGCCAAGCTCGACCTGGAAGCCGGCATCGAGGCAGCACGGGCGCTGTCCGAGGAAGTACTGCTCGAAGGCCTTATCGAAACCCTGATGGGCCACCTGACCCAGCATTCCGGGGCCGACCACGGTGCGCTGCTGATCGTCAGCGGTGCCGAATTCCAGATGGCTGCCCTCGCCTACATCGACGACGCCGGGCTGCACGTGAGCATGGACGACTGCCAGAAGTTCTTGACCCAGGCACCGCTGTCGATCATCAACGCCACCATGCGCACCAAGAAGCCCCTGGTGCTCAACGATGCCCAGAGCGATTGCCCCGAGGCCTTCCGCCAGCAGTTGCAGGCGCGCAAGGCCCGTTCGGTACTGTGCCTGCCGCTGGTGATCCAGGGCGTGCTGATCGGCCTGGTGTACCTGGAAAACCGCCTGGTACCGAACCTGTTCGGCAGCCAGCGCCTGGCCATGCTGGAAATCCTCGCCTCGCAGGCAGCGGTGTCGCTGCAAACCGCCAAGTTCTACACACGCCTGGCCGAAGACAACCAGACCCGCGCCCAGATGGAGGCCGAGTTGCGCCGCTCCCGCGCGGAGTTGGCGCGCACGGCGCACCTGCAGGTGATGAACGAGCTGTCCGCGTCCATCGCCCACGAGATCAGCCAGCCGCTGCTGGGCATAGCCTCCAACGCCGCTGCCAGCCTGCGCTGGTTGAAACGCGCCAAGCCCGACCTGGAAGAGGCGATTGCCGGCCTGGAAGATATACGCAACGACAGCGAACGGGCCGCCAACATCGTGCGTGCACTGCGCTCGCTGGCCAAGCAGTCGCCGATGCAGCTCAAGGTAGTAAAGCTGGACGAACTGATCCGCGAAGTGGTGCGCCTGACCTCGGCCGATGCCGCCAAGGGCACGGTGGATGTGCAGATGCGCTTGCAGGCGGGGGTGAGCGTGATGGCCGACCCGGTGCAGTTGCAGCAGTTGGTGTTCAACCTGATTACCAATGGCCTGGAGGCGCTGGCGGGGTATCGCAGCGATGGGGTGCTGCGGATTGCGTCGGCGGTGGTCGGGGATGGGGTGGAAATCTGCGTGGACGACAACGGGCCGGGGATTGCAGCGGATGAGCGCGAGCGAGTGTTCGATGCGTTTCATACCACCAAGATCGGTGGCATGGGGATGGGCTTGGCGATCTGCAACTCGGTGGTGCAGGCCCATGGTGGGCAGTTGCAGGCGCTGGTGTCAGAGCTGGGGGGGTGCCGGATTCGCCTCACTCTGCCTGTGAATCATTCTTAGCCTGCTCCGGCCTCTTCGCGGGCACGCCCGCGAAGGGGCCGGTACAGGTTTACATCAACGGGCGCTCAGGGCCGCATAGCTGTTCATCAGGTTGCGGTAGTTGGGAATGCGCTGCGACAGCAGGTTACCCAGCCCTTCGATGTCGTTGCGCCAGTCGCGGTGCAGCTCACAGGCCACCGAGAACCAGTTCATCATCTGTGCACCCGCCTGGGTCATGCGCACCCAGGCCGCCTGCTGCACGGTTTCGTTGAAGGTGCCCGAAGCATCGGTCACCACGAACACTTCAAAACCTTCCGCCAGCGCCGACAGGGTCGGGAACGCCACGCACACATCGGTCACCACGCCTGCGATGATCAGCTGCTTGCGGCCAGTGGCCTTGATCGCCTTGACGAAGTCTTCGTTGTCCCAGGCGTTGATCTGGCCAGGGCGGGCAATGTACGGCGCATCCGGGAACATCTCTTTCAGCTCGGGCACCAGCGGGCCGTTCGGGCCTTGCTCGAAGCTGGTGGTGAGGATGGTCGGCAGGCCGAAGAACTTGGCCAGGTCGCCCAGGGCCAGCACGTTGTTCTTGAACTCGTTGGGCGAGAAGTCCTGCACCAGCGAAATCAGGCCGGTCTGGTGGTCGACCAGCAGCACCACGGCGTCGTCTTTGTTCAGGCGCTTGTAATCGGGTTGGCTCATCGGG
The DNA here is from genome assembly GCF_009932335.1 of Pseudomonas asiatica. Lineage (NCBI taxonomy): Bacteria > Pseudomonadati > Pseudomonadota > Gammaproteobacteria > Pseudomonadales > Pseudomonadaceae > Pseudomonas > Pseudomonas asiatica. Next base: position 373,070 of record NZ_BLJF01000003.1, on the reverse strand, counting down.
GTGACTCCTTGGGTTGGGAAAACAGGCCGGCACTGTCCACAAGGGGCTATACCGGCGGATAGGTTCGGCTTAAGGATGGGCCTGCGCCTGGCGCCAGGCCTTGGGTGGCTGGCCGACCAGGCGGCTGAAGGCGCGGGTGAAATGGGCCTGGTCGCAGAAGCCGCATTCCAGGCTCACGTGGGTGATCGGCGCCTCGGTGGCGAGCAGGCGCTTGGCCTTTTCCATGCGTGCCAGCAGGCGCCACGCCTGGGGCGAGAGGCCGGTGTTGACCTTGAACGCACGCGAGAAGTGGCTGCGGGTGAGGTTGCATAACCCGGCGATTTCGATGATCGACAACGAGCTGTGCAACATCAGTTCCTTGGCCCGGCGCAAGCGCGCCGGCGTCAGTGCGCCGGGGGTTTGCAGCGGCGCTTGGGGCGTCCCGGGGTGCATGGCGGCTCTCCTGTTCAATGCAGAAAGTCTCGCCTCCGGCACATGACAAAGTCCTGAGCCAAACCTGAATTGTTGTTAATTGCGCGCTGCTGGCCCTGACGGTTTTGCCGATACCTTAAGATGCGTTTCGTATTCAGCTTCGGGCCGCTGGTGGCGGCCGGCATTCAAGGCAAAAGAGCGATGCAGGAAAAACCCGCCCACCGCACCGTGGCCATGGTGTTGTTCAATGATGTGTTGTTGCTGGACGTGACCGGGCCCATGGACGCGTTTGCCATTGCTAACCGCTTCCTTCCTGCCGAGCGGAAGTACCGGCTGCTGACCCTGGCCGAAGGGCAGGCAGCGGTGCGCGGCTCCTGCGGGTTGAAAGTGGTAGCCGACCTGCGTCTGGAGGATTTGCCGGAAGCCGTCGACCTGTTGCTGGTGCCAGGCGGCCCGGGCGCCTATGACATCGCCCTGCCGGGCATCGAGCGCTGGCTGCCCCAGGCCGTGCGCCGGGCCAAACGCTTTGGTGCAATATGCACCGGAATATTCCTGCTGGGCCGGGCCGGGCTGCTGGACGGCTATCGCTGCACCACCCACTGGAACTACGTGGAGCGCCTGGCACAAGCGTTCCCCGAGGCGAAGGTCGAGACCGAGCAGATCTACGTGATCGACCGTTGCCTGATTACCTCGGGTGGCATCACCGCAGGCATCGACCTGGCACTGGCAGTGGTGGCCGAGGACCACGGCAAGGCGCTGGCCCTGGAAGTGGCCAAGGTGCTGCTGGTCGCCCGCCATCGCCAGGGTGGGCAAACGCCTTACGGGCCACTGCTGGCGGCTGTGCCGCGGGATGATTCGCCGATTGCACGGGTGCAGGCGTATATCGTCGACCATATCGAGCAAGCCTTCACTGTGCAGAAGATGGCCGACCTGGTGGCCATGAGCGGGCGCAACTTCGCCCGCACCTTTCAACGCGAGGTGGGCATCACGCCGCTGCAATACTTGCAGAACGCACGCATCGACCGCGCGCGCAAGCTGCTGGAAAGCAGCGACCTGCCATTGAAAGTGGTGGCGACGCAGTGCGGTTTTGGCAGTGACCGGCATTTGCGCAAGGTTTTCTGCGAGCGGATTGGCATGACGCCGGCGCAGTATCGGGCGCAGTTTGGTGGCAGTTGAGTATGCAGATTTCCTGTGCCGGCCTCTTCGCGGGTGAACCCGCTCCCACAGGTGTTGCGCAGGCTTGAAGACACCGCTGTACCTGTGGGAGCGGGTTCACCCGCGAAGAGGCCAGCACGACTGTCACCTGATTCAGGACAATGTGTCTTCCTCACAGCAGATTGTCTGGCACTCCCACATTCCCCAGAATTGTCCGCCAAACTGATCTAACGCTGCCCCAGCAGCTCATGGAGTACGAGCCAATGCCACACGAAGGCAGCCTTCTGCAAACCGCGGTGATCTTTCTGCTTGCCGCTGTCCTCGCCGTCCCGCTGGCCAAGCGACTGAAACTGGGGGCCGTGCTCGGCTACCTGCTCGCCGGCGTGATCATCGGCCCGCAGGCGCTGGGCCTGATCCGCGATACCGAAAGCGTGGCGCACATTTCCGAGCTGGGCGTGGTCCTGCTGTTGTTCATCATCGGCCTCGAGCTGTCGCCCAAGCGCCTGTGGCTGATGCGCAAGTCCGTATTCGGCGTCGGCACCGCCCAGGTGCTGCTGACCGGTGCGCTGATCGGCGCCATCGCCCTGTTCGGCTTCAGCCAGACGCTACCGGCGGCCATCGTGCTCGGTCTGGGCCTGGCGCTGTCGTCCACCGCCCTTGGCCTGCAGAGCCTGGCCGAGAGCAAGCAGCTCAACGCCCCGCACGGCCGCCTGGCGTTCGCCATCCTGCTGTTCCAGGACATCGCCGCCATCCCACTGATCGCATTGGTTCCGCTGCTGGCCGCCAGTGGCCCGGACACCAGCCACGGCGACAGCCTGGAGCATGGCCTGAAGGTGTTCGCCAGCATCGCAGTGGTCATCGTCGGTGGCCGCTACCTGCTGCGCCCGGTGTTCCGCACCGTGGCCCGCACCGGCCTGCCGGAAGTGTCCACCGCCACCGCGCTGCTGGTTGTGATCGGCACGGCCTGGCTGATGGAAGAAGCCGGCATTTCCATGGCCCTGGGTGCCTTCCTCGCCGGCCTGCTGCTGGCCGACTCGGAATATCGCCACGAGCTGGAATCGCAGATCGAACCGTTCAAAGGCCTGCTGCTGGGGCTGTTCTTCATCAGCGTCGGCATGGGTGCCAACCTGCGCCTGCTGCTTGAAATGCCTTTGGTGGTGCTGGGCCTGACCCTGCTGCTGGTGGCCGTGAAGCTGGTACTGCTGATCGGCGTCGGGCGCCTGGCCGGTGGCCTGAACAGCGCCAGCGCCCTGCGCCTGGGCATGGTGCTGGCTGCCGGTGGCGAATTTGCCTTCGTGGTGTTCAAGCTGGGCAAGGACCAAGGCCTGTTCGACACCCAGACCTACGACCTGCTGCTGATGACCATCACCCTGTCGATGGCCATTACCCCGCTGCTGATGATTGGCTGCGCCCACGCCCTCAAGCGCCCGCAAACGGCGCGTGAAGTGCCGGAGCATTACAAGCAGATCCAGGCTGACACGCCACGGGTGGTGATCGTTGGCATGGGCCGCATGGGCCAGATCGTCGCGCGCATCCTGCGGGCACAGAAGATTCCGTTCATTGCCCTGGAAACCTCGGTGGACACCATCGAGATGACCCGTATGTTCGAACAGGTACCCGTGTTCTACGGCGACCCTCTGCGCCCCGAGGTGCTGCATGCCGCCAAGGTGGGCGAGGCGGAATACTTCATCATCACCATCGATGACCCGGAAGCTGCCATTCACACAGCGGAACGGGTGAAACGCCTGTACCCGCACCTGAAAGTGCTGGCCCGCGCGCGTAACCGCCAGCATGTGCACAAGTTGGCGGATGTCGGCACCGAGCCGATTCGCGAGACGTTCTACTCCAGCCTGGAGATGACCCGCCGGGCATTGGTGGGGTTGGGGTTGAGCGAGGCGCAGGCGGCGGACCGGATTGCGCGGTTTACCCAGCATGACGAAGAGGTGCTGGTGGCCCAGGGGCAGGTGCGTGATGACCGGGCCAAGGTGATGCAGACGGCCAAGGAGGCCCGGGCGGAGTTGGAGCGGTTGTTTGATTCGGATGCGGATTGAGGATCTCGAGCGCATGACTGTAGAGATGCAGCGCCCTTGCGATCGAGCGCCGCCCGCGCGGCGCTTCGCGGGACAAGCCCGCTCCCACATTTGTTTCGGGCCAATTATTCCTGTGCCAGGTGGGTTGCAGCCTTGGTGTATGGCTGAAGATGAATGAAGAGCAATTGCGCCCCCTTCGATATCGAATGGAACAAACAAGGCGGACAGAGGTGACTTCACAGGAGTGACTGGCCCGAAACAGATGTGGGAGCGGGCTTGTCCCGCGAAGCGCCGCGCGGGCGGCGCTCGGTCTCATAGGCGCCAGAAATCTATCGTCAGGCACCTGGAGGCCATTCTGCAACCTCCCGACGGTCACCTCCCTGCCATTACGCGGATACCAAAAAACCATCAAAAAATCGTCCGTCTCAGCAAGGTCCTACCTCCTAGCGAACCATTTCCTACGTTAATGCTGACCCTGACGAATTATCCTACGCACCGTGTCGACGCCCGTCTGATTGTCCGGGGAAAGCCTGCTCTCTAGGCTTGCCGGGTCGCTGTCGGTTCAGCGATCGGGTGTGGAAACCCGTCTCGGTTTGAGGTTCTGTCGTCAATGGCAGTTGTGCGCGGGAGGCCGTATGGCCTACCGGGTTGCCTCTCACCGGTTTTCCACCCCGCGTACAACTGCCACCCTTCGCGTGGAAACGGATGATTGCAGTACAACCTAGAGAGCTTACTGCAATGAAAAAGATTGTTCCCAATCCACCTCTTCCCGACACCAAAGAGCGCGCTTTCAGCCGCTGCGATGCCGGCCATCCACCTTTGTTCACAGTAAACCCGGGCGTCTCTGCCCACGACGCCCTGGTGCATGTCGCCCAGTACCTGCGCGGCGCCTACGACTGTGGCTACAAAGCCCTGGAACACCTGGATGAAACCGGCAAGAGCCTGTTCTGGAGCAACCTGAATGCGCTCGAAATGGCAGAAGGATTGGTTGAGGCATTGCTGGATGGGATTGAGTCGCAGCCCATGAATTGATGTTGTCCTTGCTGGCCTCTTCGCGGGTGAACCCGCTCCCACAAGGATCACCACAGGCGCTGAAACTGTGCAGTACCTGTGGGAGCGGGTTTACCCGCGAAAGGGCCAGCGCAGCAAACAAAAAAGGCCAGCTCCCTACAGAGGGAGCCGGCCTTTTTGCATTCAACTAACGGGCTGTTACTTACCCGCAGTCAACGCGTTGTAGCTGGTAATCAGGTTGCGATAATCCGGAATGTGGTTGGAGCACAGCGCCGCCAGCCCTTCGATGTCGTTGCGCCAGTCGCGGTGCAACTCACAGGCCACGCCGAACCAGGTCATCATTTGCGCGCCTGCGCGGCTCATGCGGTCATGGGCAGCATCGCGGGTCATTTCGTTGAAGGTGCCAGAAGCATCGGTCACCACGAAAACTTCGAACTCCTCTTCCAGGGCCGACAGCGCCGGGAACGCTACACAGACCTCGGTCACCACGCCGGCAATGATCAGCTGTTTCTTGCCAGTGGCCTTCACCGCCTTGACGAAGTCCTCGTTGTCCCAGGCGTTGATCTGGCCTGGGCGGGCGATGTACGGGGCGTCCGGGAACAGGGCTTTCAGCTCTGGTACCAGCGGGCCGTTGGGGCCTTGTTCGAAGCTGGTGGTGAGGATGGTCGGCAGGTTGAAGAACTTGGCCAGGTCGGCCAGGGCCAGCACGTTGTTCTTGAACTTGTCCGGCTCGATGTCACGGACCAGGGACAGCAGGCCAGCCTGGTGGTCGACCAGCAGGACAGCGGCATCGTCTTTGTTCAGGCGGTTGTAGGTGAATTTGCTCATGGTCTGTGCTCCTGAGGGTTATGAATTTTTCAGCATTCGGGGGTGTTTCGCGTTGATGGGCACAGATTAAAATCATCACCTTTGTGGCGGTAGATAGCAGAATTTGGCTTTAGCGTTCCGTTTTATGAACGATAGATTGGCGCTGCCTGTACTGGCCTCTTCGCGGGCACGCCCGCTCCCACAGCTACTGCACTGGCTTTGAATCTTGAGCGATCCCTGTGGGAGCGGGCGTGCCCGCGAAGAGGCCAGTACAGGCAGCCAACAATCCGGAGACCGATCATTGGAAGACCTCAACTCCCTCTACTACTTCACCCAAGTAGTCGAACACGGCGGCTTCGCCCCGGCTGGCCGGGCGCTGGACATGCCCAAGTCGAAGCTAAGCCGGCGCATCGCCGATCTCGAAGACCGCCTGGGCGTGCGCCTGCTGCACCGCACCAGCCGCCATTGTTCGCTCACCGAGATCGGCCAGGCCTACTACAACCGCTGCCTGGCCATGCGCGTGGAGGCCGAGGGCGCGGCGGAGATCATCGAGCGCAACCGCAGCGAACCGCGCGGCCTGGTGCGTATCAGTTGCCCGACCACCCTGCTCAATTCCTGGGTCGGGCCGATGCTGACCCGCTACATGCTCAAGTACCCGCAGGTGGAGCTGTTCATCGAGAGCACCAACCGCCGCGTCGACCTGCTGCACGAGGGGTTCGACATCGCCCTGCGGGTGCGCTTTCCACCGCTGGAGAACACCGACATGGTGATGAAGGTACTGAGCAACAGTACCCAGTGCCTGGTCGGCCAGCCGCAGTACCTGGAGCAGTTGCCCAAGGGCTTCGACCCGCAGTTGCTCGGCACGCTGCCGAGCCTGCATTGGGGCAGCGCCCAGCGTGAGTACCAATGGGAGCTGTTCCAGGGCGAAGACAGCAGCCGCAGCATCGTCATCCCGCACACACCGCGTATGGTGACGGACGACCTGTTCGCCCTGCGCCATTTCGTGGTGGCCGGGGTGGGTATTGCGCACCTGCCGCGGGTGGCGGTGCGCGAAGACCTGGCGGCGGGTCGGCTGGTGGAATTGTTGCCGGACTGGCACCCGCGTTGCGGCATCGTGCATGCGATCTTCCCGTCACGGCGGGGGTTGCTGCCATCGGTGCGGGCGCTGATCGATCATCTGGCCGAAGAATTCGCCATCAGCGACATGGCTTGAGCCGGCACAGGCAAGACCAGCCAGAGCACACGCATACAAGACCCCTGGCCTATCCTTCCTCCACAGTCCCGGATCATTCCTCCCGGAGCCCCCATGATCCGCGCCACCCACGGACCAGGCCGCGCCCTGCTCGCCACCCTCGCCCTGTGCCCGGTGCTCAGCCAGGCCGAAGAGCCCGGCTGGTCGCTGCTCAGCCGCAACTACTTCCTGCACAGCGACTTCCGCTCGCCCTCCGGCAGTGGCCAGAACTACCGCCAGGAATGGGCCCAGGGCTTCATTGGCGAAATCCGCTCCGGCTTCACCGAGGGCACACTCGGCGTCGGCATCGATGCCCATGGTTTTCTCGGCCTCAAGCTGGACGGCGGCCGCGGCCATGCCGGCACCGGCCTGCTGCCGCGCGACAGCGATGGCCGCGCCGAGTCCGACTACTCCAGCGCCGGCGCCGCACTCAAGCTGCGCCTGGGCAACACCCAACTGTGCTACGGCGAAATGACCGTGGAAACCCCGGTGTTCGACACCAGCGACAAACGCCTGCACCCGGAGTACGCCACCGGCTGGTTCCTGGACAACACCGACATGCCCGACTGGCGCCTGCAGGCCGGGCACTTCACCGCCTTCAAAAACCAGGACAACAGCTCCAGCCATGATGACTTCAGCGGCTACGGCGCTACCACTGACAACCGCGCCATCAGCCTGGCCGGTGCCGCGTTCGCACCCGACGGGCCATTCGGCGGCGCACTGTACGCAGGCCAGCTGGAGGACACCTGGCGCCAGGCCTACCTCAACCTGAACCTGGCCGAGGGCAACTGGCGCCTGGACGGCAACCTGTACAAGACCCACGACACCGGCAATGCCAGTGCCGGGGCAATCGACACCCTCGCCTACAGCCTGCTGGCCAGGTACAGCTTCGGCGCCCAGGCGCTGAGCCTGGCCTACCAGAAGGTCGAGGGCGATACCCCGTTCGACTTCGTCGGCGGCGACTCCATCTACCTGGCCAACTCGATCAAGTACGCCGACTTCAACGGCCCCGGCGAGCGCTCGTGGCAACTGCGCTACGACCTCGACTTCGCCACCCTCGGCGCCCCCGGCCTGAGCCTGATGGGCCGCTACGTCAGCGGCCGTGGCATCGACGGTAGCCATGCCCCGGCAGGCGGCGCCTATGTGGGCCAGTACGGCGACGGCGGCAAGCACTGGGAGCGCGACATCGACCTGAAATACGTGGTGCAGTCGGGCGCCGCCAAGGACCTGAGCCTGTCGTTTTCCCACGTCAGCCACCGCGCCAACCAGGCCCAGGCCGGCGATGACATCGACCGGATCTACCTGATCATCGAATACCCACTCAAAGGCAGCTTCTGACATGAGCACGACCCCTTCAGGCGCCTGGAGCCCATTGCGCAACGCCACCTTCCGCATGCTGTGGATCGCCACCATCGCTTCCAACATCGGCACCTGGATGCATGAGGTGGGCGCCGGCTGGCTGATGACCACGCTGTCGGCCAGCCCGTTGCATGTGGCCCTGATCCAGGTAGCCGGCTCGCTACCAATGTTCTTCCTCGCCCTGCCGGCCGGCGCGGCGGCTGATATCGTCGACAAGCGCCGCTACCTGTTGCTGGTGCAACTGTGGATGTCTTCGGTGGCCGTGGTGCTGGCGGCCCTGACCCTGCTCGGGCTGATGAACGTCACCCTGCTGCTGGTGCTTACCCTGGCGTTGGGCATCGGCACGGCACTGATGATGCCGGCCTGGAGCGCGCTGACACCGGAGCTGGTAGGCAAGGACGACCTGGCCAACGCGGTGGCGCTTTCCAGTGTCGGTATCAACGTGTCGCGCGCCATCGGCCCGGCTTTGGCGGGCGTGGTGGTGAGCATGGTCGGCCCGTGGTTGACCTTCGCCTTGAATGCCATCTCGTTCGCCGGGGTGATCCTGGTGCTGTTCCTGTGGAAGCGCGAGGTGAAGGAGCCGCTGCTGCCGGCCGAGCGCTTCGTCGGCGCCATGCGCACCGGGCTGCGTTTCGCGCGCAGTGCCAAACCCTTGCAGGCGGTGATATTGCGCGCCTTGGCATTCTTTTTCTGCGCCAGCGCGGGCACCTCGCTGCTGCCGTTGATCGTGCGTGGCGAGATGCATGGCACCGCCGCCGATTTCGGCCTGCTGCTGGCGGCCATCGGCATCGGCGCGGTGGCCGGCGCCACCTTGCTGCCACGCCTGCGCGAACGCATCAGCCGCGACCGCCTGGTGCTGCTCGCCAGCCTGCTGTATGCCCTGTTCCTGCTCGCCCTGGCGCTGGTGCGCAACTTCTATGTGCTGCTGCCGGCAATGCTGCTCAGCGGCGCGGCGTGGATTGCCGTGCTGTCCAACCTGCAGGTGGCGGCGCAGACCTCGGTGCCGGCCTGGGTACGGGCGCGGGCGCTGTCGGTGTACATCCTGATCTTCTTTGGTGCCATGGCCAGTGGCGGGTTGCTGTGGGGCACGCTGGCCAGCCATGCAACGATCACCTTGAGCCTGCTGCTGGCCGCAGGAGGCCTGGCACTGGGCACGCTGCTGACCTGCAAGGTGACGCTGCCGGAAACCGCAGCCGAGGAGCTGACGCCGTCACTGCATTGGCCGGTGCCGCTGCTGAGCGACGACATGGACAAGGAAAGCGGGCCGGTGATGGTCACCGTGGAATACCACATCGACCCGGCCAAGGCCGAGGCGTTCCAGCAGGCAGCGCGGGAGCTGGAGGCGATGCGCAAGCGCAATGGCGCGTTGTCGTGGGGGTTGATGCGCGACAGCGCGGACCCGGCGGTGTGGCTGGAGTTCTTCTTCGAGGAATCGTGGCTGGAGCATTTGCGGCATCACCACCGGGTTACCCGGGGTGAGCTGAAGATCGAGGCGCGGGTGCGGATGCTGCAGACCGCTGGGGTGGAAGTGAAGATTCGGCATCTGTTGGCTGGAGCTGAGCACAAGGCTCACCATTGATGTTGGCCTTTCCGGCTTCTTCGCGGGTAAACCCGCTCCCACAGGGACAACACAGGCCTGAGTGCGCCGCCGTACCTGTAGGAGCGGGTTTACCCGCGAAGAGGCCAGCACAGAAGGAACAAAAAAGGGGGCCAATAACTGGCCTCCTTTTCATCAGCTCAGCTTAGAACGCGAAGCACGAGCAACCCAGCGCCCCCCAGAAGCCCTGGAAGTCATTCACCGGCACACTCGAATGCCGTGCCTTCTCATGGCTGTGCGCATGCACCCCGCAAGGCCCGACACACTGGTGCGCCACCGCTGCCAGCGACGGCGTGCCCACGCGCCAGTGGCCCGGCACCTTGGTCACCGGAGACCACTCCGGCAGCACCGGCACCTGGGGCGGGCCGAGCTTGTCGAATTCCGCCGCGCCATACACCACCTTGCCATCGACCACGGTCAGCACCGACTCGATGCCTTTGATCGCCTCTTCATCGACACTGAAGAAGTCCAGCGACAGCGCCGCCAGGTCAGCCAGCTGGCCCACCTTGATCTGGCCTTTCTTGCCCTGCTCGCTGGAGAACCAGGCGCTGCCCTGGGTGAACAGCTGCAGCGCGGTGTCACGGCTGAGGCCTTCCGGGTACAGCTCCATGCCACCGACGGTCTTGCCGCTGACCAGCCAGTACAGCGAGGTCCAAGGGTTGTAGCTGGACACGCGGGTGGCGTCGGTACCGGCGCCCACCGGCACGCCCATGTCGAGCATGCGCTTGATCGGCGGGGTCTGCTCGGCAGCCTTGGCGCCGTAGCGGTCAACGAAATACTCACCCTGGAAGGCCATGCGATCCTGGATCGCGATACCGCCGCCCAGCGCACGCACACGCTCGATGTTCTGCGGGGTGATGGTTTCGGCGTGGTCGAAGAACCATGGCAGGCCATTGAACGGGATGTCGCGGTTGACCTTCTCGAACACGTCGAGCATGCGCGTGATCGATTCGTTGTAGGTGGCATGCAGGCGGAACGGCCAGCGCTGCTCGACCAGGTGGCGCACCACCGGCTCCAGCTCTTGTTCCATGGTTTGCGGCAGGTCCGGGCGCGGTTCGAGGAAGTCCTCGAAGTCGGCGGCGGAAAACACCAGCATTTCGCCGGCGCCATTGTGGCGCAGGAAGTCGGTACCGCTGTGCAGCTTCACGCTGGAGGTCCACTTGCGGAAGTCGTCCAGCTCTTCCTTGGGCTTCTGGGTGAACAGGTTGTAGGCAATGCGCACGGTCAGCTGGTTGTTGTCGGCCAGCTCCTGGATCACCTGATAGTCGTCCGGGTAGTTCTGGTAGCCACCACCGGCATCGATGGCACTGGTCAGGCCCAGGCGGTTGAGCTCGCGCATGAACTGGCGGGTGGAGTTGACCTGGTATTCCAGCGGCAGCTTCGGCCCCTTGGCCAGGGTGGCGTAGAGGATCATCGCGTTGGGGCGGGCGATGAGCATGCCGGTCGGGTTGCCGAACTTGTCACGCTGGATCTCGCCGCCCGGCGGGTTGGGCGTGTCCTTGGTGTAGCCGACTGCCTTGAGCGCGGCGCGGTTGAGCAGTGCGCGGTCATACAGGTGCAGCAGGAATACCGGGGTGTCAGGTGCGGCCTGGTTGATTTCCTCCAGGGTGGGCATGCGTTTTTCGGCGAACTGGAACTCGTTCCAGCCGCCGACCACACGCACCCACTGCGGGGTCGGCGTGCGCGCGGCCTGGTCCTTGAGCATGCGCAGGGCATCGGCCACCGAAGGCACGCCTTCCCAGCGCAGCTCCAGGTTGTAGTTCAGGCCACCACGGATCAGGTGCAGGTGCGAGTCGTTCAGGC